>JANYBT010000069.1 GCA_025360645.1 Acidobacteriaceae bacterium
CCGCTGAAATGCTGACCGTTAACGAAAATCTGCTGGCCGCCTTGGGGGTTCTCAGTGGCGGCGTGACTCCAGCCCACCAGTTTCTGAGTTCCAGGGGAGAGCAATTCGAAGGTCGTGAAGTTCCGGTTCAGGATGGGAAGATCTTCCACATACCTGGAGTTGAACTGCACCGCGACGTCTGCGCGGTCGGTCTTGAGCTGCGGGGCTTCGGCGGTAACTTCTACGGTTTCACTCGCGCCACCGACTTGGAATTTCAAGTCGACGTGGGCGCCGCTGTCTGCGGAAACGATGATGTCTTTCGTTTCAGTGGTCTTGAAACCAGGTCCGGCGACGCGCACCGTGTAGGTGTCGGGAACCAAGTGAGTAACGGAGTAGTTTCCACTGTCGTTGCTGGTGGTCTCATCCGTGGTGCCTTTGGTTTGATTGACGACGGTTACTTTCGCTCCCGCCACTGCCGCACCCTGAGGATCCGTCACCGTACCCAGAATGCTGCCATAAACTGCCTGCCCGAACGCTGCCGTCGGGATCAAGCTTGTAAGGCAAAAACATAACGCTAGTACCGCTGCGCCGACCAAACGCCTTGTCATTTTTCCTCGCCTCCGCATAGGCAAATATCCCGCTCCAGAACCGGGCCTGGTCGCAGAACTTCTCCCAATATTTCAATGCTTCAGTTGTACTGTCTGGAACTAGGCTGCTGCAAAACCCCACATTTGTGTCCGTTCGAAAGTTTATAGCAGGAACTTGAATTGTCAAGTGGATTCATGCAGACTAGACAACTTTTTTTGGGGGAGCGGAGCTTTGGTCAAAAAATGTGCCGAAAATCTACCCTGCATCTGCTAGTGCGACGACTTCAGGCGGGCATCCAGCTGTTCAGCCCGGCGCAACTCCGCCTCGGCTTCGGCCTGTGCACCCTTCTGCGCCAAGGTCCGTCCAAGCTGGTAATGTGCCGGCGCATACGTCGGCGACTGTTGGATCGCGGAACGGAACTGCGCGATCGCGCCATCCAGATCGCCTGCTTTCATCAGCCGGATGCCGGAGTGGGTACTGAACGTGGCAGCTTGCAACGCGGTCTTCTCTTTGCTGATCGCCTGTCCGGCAGCGGCTTCTTTCCCGGCGCCGTCTGCGTCGCCCAACTGCCGCAGTACCGCCGCCAACGTGGTGTGCGCCCCGGCAAAATCCGGTTGCAGTCGAATCGCTTCCGTCAGTTCAGCAGCGGCTGCGGGAAAGCGGCCTTGCTGTTTGAGCACTGTGCCCAGCGTGTAATGAGCCTCCGCATAGTCGGGATTGGACTGGATGGCGGCGCGCAGTTGTTCCACGGCTTTCGAAAATGCTCCCATTTGCCAGAATGTGACACCCAGCGTGTAGCGCACATCAGCCTGCTGCGGATCCAGTTCGGCCGCCTTTTGCAACTCCGGGACAGCCTCCGCCAACTGGTCTTTCAGCTTGAGGGCAAGACCCAGGTTGTAGTGCAGCGTCGCTGTGCCGGGGGACGTCTTCAATGCTCCGCGAAACTCGGCGACGGCAGCATCGAAATCAGCCTTCTGCAAATACGCCACACCCAGGTTTTCACGGTAGCTGGTGTCCTCAGGACGCAAGCGGGCTGCGACTTGGAATTCCGCCACCGACGGTTCCGCTTCGCCGGACTGCATCAGAGCCAGTCCGAGGTTGTTGTGGGCGTCTGGGTCGTCAGGCTTCAGTTTCACCGCCTTACGAAATGCGTCCACCGCCCCGCTGGTATTTTCCGTACGCTGTAGCGCTAATCCAAGTTGAGTTTGAGCGTCGGCGAATTCAGGCTGCAAGCTGGTCGCGGCCTGCAACTCTGTAATGGCCTCCTCGGGGCGGCTCAGGTCATGGAGCACGCGCGCCAGGTAGTAATGGGTCGGGGCAGACTGCGGCGCAAGTTCGACAGCCCTCCGCAACAGCGTTTGCGCTTCATCGAGCGAGTGCTGCTGCCAGCGAATCACCCCAAGATGAAGTTTCGCGGAGGCCAGACCCGGCTGCAAACGAAGCGCTTCCACGAATTCTGAGGTGGCCTCTTCCGGCTGGCCATTCTGCGCCAACTCTGCGCCCAGATCGTCATGAATGTCTGCGCGCTTCGGATTGATGGCGAGAGCGCGCCGCAACTCTGCAATCGACTGCGTACGATCGCCCTGCAGACTGAGCACACGCCCGAGCGTGTGATGAGCATCCGCATCGGTCGGGAACTGTCGCGTGGCTTCGCGCGCCTCAGTCTCGGCGCCCGCCATGTCACCGTTCTGCAAAAGCGCGTTGGCCAGGTTCACTTGCGCTTGCAGGAACGCCGCTTTCAGTTTGAGGGCGGTGCGGAATTCTGCGATGGCTTCATCAGCGTGTCCTTGCGTCAACCGCACCCATCCCAGCGAGTTGTGCGGCTCGGGAACCCCGGGCGCGAGCCGAATGGCATGTTCAAAAGCCGCACCGGCCGCTTCAATATCTCCCTGGCGAAGCGCCTCCAACCCCTGCTGGTAAACCGATTGGATTTGTTCCGCCTGTGTGTTCCTGGTTGCTTGCTTCTGGGCACACGCAGGCGCTGTCATCACGCACCCAGCGAAGGCGAGAACCAGGCTGCACAGCCAACCCGAAATAGAGGAGTTTCGCACCCAGAATCTCTTGTCGTTCCGCGGGAATTAATTTCACCCCAGGAATCTGAGGTCATACTACTACGCCCGCTGACCTTGACCCCGCACCGCCGGCACCCTACGATGAACCTGGGTCATGCGTTCTTCTCTTCGCTGCATTTTTCTTTCGTTGCACGCCAGCTTCCGGTCTGCCCCCGCGCTGCTCTTGCTGCTGTCGGCTTCGCTTGCCGCACAGTCGCACACTCCTCCTGCCGCAGCTGCGCCTCCGCTCGCCAACTTCATAGATGTCGCTGCAAAAGCCGGTCTCACCATGACGAATGTGTTCGGCGGCAAAGACACCAAGAAATACATTATCGAAACCACCGGAACCGGCATCGCAATTTTCGACTACGACAACGACGGCTGGCCTGATATTCTAATCGTGAATGGCACCACTCTCGAGGGCTTTCCCGCCAACCAGGCACCCACCAGCCACCTCTATCACAACAACCACAACGGGACTTTCACCGATGTAACCGCGCATTCGGGGCTGACGGCGACCGGCTGGGGACAAGGGGTCTGCGTCGGCGACTACGACAACGACGGATGGGAAGACGTTTACATCACCTATTACGGCAAGAACCGCCTCTATCACAACCAGGGCGGTGTGTTCACTGAAGTTGCGGACAAGGCCGGCGTGGCGGGAACTGGCAAAGCCTGGGGCACCGGATGCGCGTTCGTGGACTACGATCGCGACGGCAAGCTGGACTTGATGGTCGCCAACTACGTGGACTTCGATTTGTCCACTGCTCCGGCCCCCGGGGAGAGGCCCTCGTGTATTTGGAAGGGCGTGCCGGTAATGTGCGGGCCGCGTGGCTTGCCGGGAGCCAAGAACATTCTCTATCACAATCGCGGCGACGGCACCTTTGAGGACGTTACCGTCAAAGCCCACATTGATCAGACCAACGGGCACTACGCCTTCAGCGTCTCCACTCTCGATTTTGACGACGATGGATGGCCCGACATTTATGTGGCCTGCGACAGCACTCCCAGCATTCTGTATCACAACAACCACGACGGCACCTTCACCGATGAAGCGGTCACTTCCGGCTCGGCGTTCAACGAGGATGGGCGCGAGCAAGCCGGCATGGGCTCCACCATTGCCGATTTCAATGGCGACGGCCGACTCGATATTTTCAAAACCAATTTTTCCGACGACACGTCCACGCTCTACCGTAATAACGGTGACGGCACCTTCGATGATGTGACCACCGCGGCGGGACTGGGCCTATACACGAAATACCTTGGATGGGGAACCATGGCCCTGGATTTCGATAACGACGGTTGGCCCGACCTGCTGCTGGTCAATGGTCACGTTTATCCGGAAGTGGACAAGCAGCACCTCGGCAGCAACTATGAGGAGCCTCGCATTCTCTATCACAACGACGGCAATGGGACGTTCCGCGACATTTCGTCGACTGCCGGCCCAGGCATCACTGCCACCGCATCCTCGCGCGGGCTTGCCGTCGGTGACCTATGGAATGACGGGCGCATGTCAGCAGTCATCAGCAACATGAACGCAGTCCCCAGCCTGCTGGTCAATCAGGTTCACTCGCCCAATCGCTGGATTGCGATCCGGACCGTGGGCGTCAAGTCCAACCGGGATGGCATCGGAGCCCGCATCAGCGTGAAGGCGGGTGCGCGAACCCTGCTCGATGAAGTCCGCAGCGGCTCGAGCTACATTTCCAACAACGACATGCGGGTCCACTTTGGCCTGGGCAGCGTGGGCAAAGTGGAGTTTGTGCAGATTCGCTGGCCCAGCGGACTGCTCGAGCGCTGGCAAAATGTCCCGGTCGATTCGATTCAGACTATGAAAGAAGGCTCGGGCGTGGAAGTGAACGCCGCCGTGAAGAAATGAGCTCAACGCTTCGCGGCTTTTGGAAATTGCACGGTGCGGACAATTCCCTCCCCTTCTTTCACGAAGATCTGCTGGTTGGGCTTTACGTCTTTCAGCGTATCCACCTGGCCGCTGGGCCAGCGGATCTCGATCAACTCGATCTTCTCCGCTTTTCCAATCCCAAAATGTACGCGCAAGTCATTCTGTGACAAATAGCCCCCACCGCTTCGCACTTCATCAATCTGCTGATGGGGCTTAGCTTCTCCCGCCACCCGAGTCACGCACTTGAGCCGCGCCCCAATGCCGCTGCGGTTTGACTTGGTTCCGATGGTCCGAATCTTAATCCAGTTGTGGTCAAGTCGGGAGTCGCATCGGATCAGTTGCGGATAATCGTTCATCGTGTTGACCACAAAGTCGATGTCGCCATCGTTATCAAAATCGCCAAACGCGCAACCGCGAGCCGCGACAGGATCCGAAATTCCTGGTCCCGCCGCCATCGAAATGTCTTCGAACTTCCCGTTGTGCAGGTTCTGGTACAGCAGCTTTCTCTGCGCGTACCCGGCTTCTGTCTTCAATTGCTCCACTTCCGGATATACGTGGCCGTTGCAGATCACAATGTCGGGCCAGCCATCGTTGTCCATATCGAAGAAACCGCACCCCCAGCCCAGGAATTGGGTGTGCGCCCCCAGCCCTGCCAGAAAAGTTGTGTCGTCAAAATTGCCGCCGCCGAGGTTGCGATAAAGAGACGGCGTGTCCCCCGCGAAATTGGTCTTCACGATATCGAGGTTGCCGTCCAGGTCGTAATCGGCAGCGGCGACGCCCATGCCGGCCTGCGGTTTCCCGTCGGCGCTCAGTGCGCAACCGGCCTCCATCGCAATGTCCACAAACTTCCCATTCTTCTTGTTCTGGTACAGCGCGCTCGCCGTGGAGTCGTTGGCCACATAGATGTCCGGCCAGCCGTCGTTGTCGAAGTCCGCCGTCAGCACTCCCAAGCCATACGTTCCGTTCGCCGTTAGAATTCCAGCGCTCTCGGAAACGTCGCTAAACGTGCCATCGCCATTGTTGTGGTAGAGAATATTTTTTCCGCCATTCAGCCCGGGAGGCCCGCACGCCACCATCACTCCCTTGTACAGGCACGGCCCCGATTCCGGCACCGGGGCGGTGGCCAGATCGAGATCAATGTAGTTGGCCACAAAAAGATCGAGGCGCCCATCGCGGTCGTAGTCCACGAAGGCGCAACCCGTGTTCCAGCGGTTCACCTTGCCCGCAACCCCGGCCTTCACGCTGACATCGGCGAAGGTTCCATCGCCGTTGTTATGGTAGAGAACATTCTTCCCGAAGTAGGTGACGAACAGGTCGTCCCATCCATCGTTGTCGTAGTCGCCCACGCAAACCGCTTGTCCCCATCCCGAGTGCGCCAGCCCGGCCTTCAACGTCACATCCGTAAATGTGCCATCGCGATTGTTCTTGAACAAACGGGAGATGGGTTCCTGCCCCACCGGAAAGCCTTCCAGCCGCGTTCCGTTGACCAGAAAAATATCCAGCCAGCCATCGTTGTCATAGTCGTAGAAGGCCACCCCGCAACCAGTGGTCTCCAGCAGGTATTTGTTTTTGTGTTCGCCGCCGAAAATGGTTTTCGTGTTTAGGCCAGACTCTTTGGCTACGTTAATAAAGCTAACGCCGGGATCAGTCGCGGCCTTGGGCGGGGCGGCGTTCGGCGGAGCGCCTTTTTCTGCCGCTGCCGGATTCCCTCCCCACCGCAGCGGACGAGCCGCCGCCAGCACGCTTTCCAGCGACAACACCAGTGCCGAGCGGCTCAGCGAGTGCAAGAATGAACGACGCGACGAAAACAAGAGGTTGGCACCTTGCCCACTGGGGCTCATGCTAAAATTCGCCCTTCAATGTTTATAGAGTGTGCTTTCGGGCTTTGCAAGCACACTCGACGGCCGCCATTCATGAAATTTTTATTCCGCTTCCCCTCTCGTCCGCAGCACGCGCGAAATCTGTTTTCGCTTCTTCTGGCAGCCGTTGTTTTGTGCGCCATAACGACAGCGCAGACTCCGACCAGACCCTCGGAACTTTCCCCTCTGGAACTTTCGCGCCCAGTTCGCGCCTGGGAGTTTTTGCCGCTCACCGGCACCCGGGCCGCCTTGTTCGGCAGCGAGTCCGGACAAATGGAAGCGTGGGTCTATCCGCTGAAAATCCTGCGCGGCTTTCATCTCAGCTTTCTCACCGAAGGGCGCGTGATCCCCGCGGAAAATCTTGCCCGCACCCTGACCGTGCGCCCGGAGTCGGCCACCATCCTCTACACCGGCGACACCTTTGCTATCCGCGAAACCCTCTTCGTTCCCATCCATGAGCCGGGAGCTCTCATCCTCATCGATGTGCAATCGGCCCACCCTCTGGAAATCGAGGTCGGATTTACTTCCGACTTCCAACTGGAATGGCCCGCCGCTCTCGGTGGCACCTATGTGGAATGGGACGCTACCCAGCGCGCATTTGTTTTCGGCGAGGAACAGAAAAAGTACGCGGCTCTGGTGGGGTCTCCTTCCGCCACCGATCCTCAGCTGGCCTATCAAGACAACTACTCCAGTACCGATCAGCACAGCCTCCGCCTCGGCCTCACTGAACATGGCAGCGAGACCAAAGTCGTTGTGATCGCCGCCTCCACCCAGGGTCGCGAAGATGCACGCCACACCTACGAGCATCTTGCTTCCGCCAGTGCCGAACTGCTTCGCCAATCCGCCGAGTACTACCGGAACTACTTGGCCCAGACGGTCAGTCTCGATCTGCCCGACCGCCAACTGCAACAGGCCTACGACTGGTCGCGAGTGAGCGTCATCCAGGGACTAGTAAACAATCCGCTCCTCGGAGAAGGGTTGGTCGCCGGCTACCGCACTTCGGGCACAAGCCAGCGCCCCGGGTATGCGTGGTTCTTCGGTCGCGATTCGTTCTGGACCTCTTTTGCATTGAACTCCGTGGGCGACTTCGCGACCAGCCGCAAAGCCATTGCGTTCGTCAGCCAATATCAGCGCGAAGATGGCAAGATCCCGCACGAAATTTCGCAGAGCGCCAGTCTGGTGGACTGGTTCAAGAGATATCCCTACCCCTACGTTTCCGCTGACGCCACGCCTTTGTTCATCATCGCGATGAATGACTACGTCGCGCAGAGCGGTGACGTGGACTTCGCCCGGCAGCAATGGCCTCGGCTGTGGAAGGCGTACCAGTTCCTGCGCTCGACCTACGACGCCAATAATTTCCCTAGGAACTTTGGCGTCGGCCATGGCTGGGTGGAGGGTGGGCCACTGCTTCCGGTCAAGACCGAAATCTACCAGAGCGGAACTGGCTTGGAAGCGCTCCGGGCTCTTTCCAATCTGGCGCACCTGCTTGGGAAAAGCGACGAGAGCCAGAAACTCTCCGCCGCCTTTGAGCAACAAAAGCCGCGATTCAACCAGGTGTTCTGGTCCCCGGAAAATAAAACCTTTGCCTTCGCACTGGACCAGGACGATCACCGCGTGAATGAACCCAGCGTCCTAACCACCGTACCCATGTGGTATGGCATCACCGATGCCGACAAGTCGAACGCGATGATCACGCAGTTGGCGCAGGCCGAACACCAGACCGATTGGGGCATGCGCATCCTCTCCTCCCGCTCAGCGAAATACGGTGGCGGCGGCTATCACTATGGGTCGGTGTGGCCACTGTTTACCGGCTGGGCCGCGGTCGGCGAATACCGCTACCATCGGGCCCATCCGGCATTCTCCAATCTGCGAGCCAATGCACTGCTGGCCCTCGACGGATCGCTCGGACACGTCACCGAAGTTCTTTCCGGCGACTACTACACTTCCCTCTCCACCAGTTCACCGCACCAGATCTGGTCCGCCGCCATGGTGGTCAGCCCCATCTTGCGCGGAATGCTCGGGCTGCAAGCTGACGCCCAGGCCAAGCGCCTGATCTTTGCCCCCCATGTTCCGGCGGACTGGACCGCATTCTCCGTGGGCAACGTACGAGTGGCTGGGGCGGTCGTCGATTTGCGCTACCTCAAGAATCTGGACGGCATCACGCTCGAAGCCAGGCAAAGTGGCGCGGGCGATTGTACGGTTGAGTTCTCGCCCGCCGTGAGTCTGCGCGCAGAGGTCGCAAGAGTGGAATTGAACGGTCGTCCTCTTCCCTTCCATGTGGAGAAAAGTCTAAACGACCAACACGTGACCGTGCTCTTCCCGGTCGGCAGCGGGCTCAACACTCTGCACATCCAGTTGAAAAATGAATTCGGGCTGGTGTACACAAACCAATTGCCTGCATTGGGCGCCGCCAGCCACGGTCTGCGAATCCTTGGCGAGTCATGGAATAATGCCCGCACTCAATTAACCGTTGAGGTGCAAGGCGTTCCCGGTGAGCATTATGAACTGGGCCTGTGGAATCCCGGTCAGATTGCATCCGTGGAGGGCGCCGAGCTGGTCAGGACCTCAGCCGAACAGGGCGTCCTCCATTTGGCTTTCCCCTCCGCTGCCGCAACGTCCTACACGAAAATGCAAGTGGTACTACACTTCAAGAGCAAACCATAGAGGGCAATGCGGAACCGTCGTCAGTCCGCAATTTTCACTTTTGGAAATCGGAAGGAGAACCCCGGTGATGAACAGAAAACTCGCAGCTTTCACCTCTTTGATGTTGTCTCTCATCTTCCTGCAAACCGTCAGCGCCCAGAACAAGGCCGTCGACGCCGAGGGCCATCCCTGGTGGAAGCACGCGGTATTTTACGAAATCTATCCTCGCAGTTTTGCCGACAGCAACAACAACGGAATCGGCGATCTCAAGGGCATCACGTCCAAAATGGACTACTTGCAAGGCCTCGGCGTCGATGCCATCTGGATCTCGCCCATGTACCCGTCGCCCCAGGTGGACTTCGGCTATGACGTTTCCGATTACGAAAACGTGGACCCCATGTACGGCACCCTGCAGGATTTCGATGCGCTGATGAAGGAAGGCAAGCACCACAACGTCAGGGTCATTCTTGACTACGTGATCAACCACAGCTCCGACCAGCACAAATGGTTTTTGGATTCGGCGTCCTCGAAGACGTCCGCTCATCGCGACTGGTACATCTGGCGCGATGGCAAAGGCACCGGCCAACCGCCCAACAACTGGGTCTCCACCTTCGGCGGTCCGGCCTGGAAGTTCGACCCCAAAACCGGTCAGTACTATTACCACTACTTCTACGCCGAACAGCCCGACCTCAACTGGCGTAACCCGGCGGTTGAGAAAGCCATGTTCGACGTGACTCGCTGGTGGTACAAGCGCGGGGTTTCCGGATTCCGGCTCGACGCGGTGGACACCATGTTCGAACGGGAGGACCTTCGCGACAATCCCGTGCTTCCTGGAACCAATCAGTTCGGCGACCCCAACACCGACGAGAAGTACAACCATAAACTTCCCGAAATGCACGACGCATTACGCCGTCTCCGCTCCGTCGCCGACGAAAGTAATGCGGTCTTGATCGGAGAAACCTGGACCAGCAATATCGCGGAATTGAAGGAGTATTACGGCGCACACAACGATGAGTTGCAGATGCCGATGGATTTCATGTTTGCCCGCGTCGACAAGCTGTCGCCCCCGGAGTTCCGCAAGCAGATCGCGGCCGCGGAAAGCACCGGAGGATGGCCCGTCTACGTCATTAGCAACCACGACATGGTGCGCTCCTACAATCGCTTCGGCGACGGCAAGCATAATGATGACATTGCCAAGCTGATGGCCGCCCTCTACCTGACCCTGCGCGGAACCCCCATCATGTATTACGGCGAGGAACTGGGGATGGAGAACAACGACCCCAAGCGCAAGGAAGACGTGAAGGATCCCATCGGTCAGCGGGGTTGGCCCAAGGAAATCGGCCGTGACGGCGAACGCACTCCCATGCAGTGGAACGATTCTCCCAACGCCGGGTTCAGCATTAACAAGCCGTGGCTGCCGGTGCCGGCCAGCTATCAAACCCACAACGTCGCCACCGAGTCCAGCGACCCCAACTCGATCCTGAACTTCTACAAGCAGGTGCTGAAATTACGCCACACCGATCGCGCGCTCGTCGAGGGGAACTACGTGGCGCTCAACCCGGATGATCCCAATGTGATGGCTTACCTGCGCAGCTACAAGGATGATGCAGCGTTGATCGTCCTGAACATGTCGTCGTCTCCACAAAAGGTGACCATCGACTTGTCCCAGCAAGGCATGCCAGCAGCCAACCTGAAGAGTTTGTTGGCTACTCCGCAAGCCACCGCAGCCGGACAGGTGGTTACCCTGCCGCCATTCGGGGTGTTCATCGGAGAGGCGAAAAAATAAAAACCGATTGCGCGTGCGGCCTCGCGCCGCACGCGCACTGCTCATGCCAGGTGAAGTTTCTTCTGCATGTCTTCCAGCGAAATTCCCTTGGTTTCCGGATAGATGAACAACACCACGAAGAATTGCAACACCATCATGCTGGCAAAAAACACAAACGGAATGGATCGCGACCATGCCGCTAATGCCGGGAAAATTCCCGAGATCAGCGCATTCATCACCCAGTGCGTCAGGCTGCCCAGGCTCTGACCCTTGGCGCGCACCCGATTGGGAAACACTTCGCTGATGTATACCCAAATCACCGCGCCTTGCGAGAACGCGAAGAATGCAATGTACGCCATCAAAAGGAACAGCAGCAGTTCAAAGTGCTTTCCGGTTGAGAAAATAAACGCCACGCCCCCCAGGCACGCCGCCGTCCCCACCGAGCCAATCAACAGCAGCTTCTTCCGGCCCACTTTGTCGATCACCGACATCGCCAGCATGGTAAACACCAGGTTGGTCAAACCAACGTACACCGCCTGCAGATCGCTGGAAACTTTGTTGAAGCCGGCATGGGCAAAAATATCGTTCAGGTAGTACAGGATCGCGTTGATTCCGGCGAGCTGGTTAAATGCCCCAATGCTGACCGCGAGAAAAATGGGGAACATGTACTTCATTGAAAAAAGAGGCTCGTCGGCATGGCCGTGGTCGGCATCAATCGACGCCACGATGTCCTGCAAGTCGTTTTCGTAGTTCTCATCGCCCGTCAGTCGCAGCACCTCTCTGGCTTCCGCCACCCGGCGCTTCTTCACCAGCCAACGCGGGCTGCGGGGAATCGTGAACAGCATCAGGAAAAAAAGCGCTGCGGGAATCGCGGAGATTCCTAGCTTCCACCTCCACTCGTGGTCAATGCCAAAGTGCTGCAGGCCCACCAGATAATTGCTGAGGTACGCCAGCAAAATACCCGCCACCACGTTGAATTGGAAAAAGCCGACCATCCGGCCGCGCCATTTGGCGGGCGCGATTTCTGCGATGTACATCGGACCCAGCACCGACGACCCTCCAATCCCCAGTCCACCCAGAAAGCGGAACACCACCAGCGCATTCCAATCCCAGGCAAACGCACAACCCACCGCGGAGATAAAGTACAGCACCGCCATCACCCGCAGGCTGTCGCGCCGTCCCCATTTGTCGCCCGGAATGCCAGCCAGCATCGCACCCATGATGGTGCCCCAGAGCGCGGCCGCGACCGTCCATCCCAACAGGCCGGGGGTTAGGTGGTACACCTGGCTCAAGTTGCTGGTTGTCCCCGCAATCACCGCAGTGTCGAAACCAAAAAGCAAGCCGCCCAAGGCCGCAACCACTGTGCTTTTCAGTAGAAACATATTAAGTTTCATATTGAGTGGTCCCCACGATGCCTATTAGGTATATACTGCTGGAGCCGTTTTGTGAAGGTGGACAGTCCACTTCTATCGACTTGCCATAAATATTATTGGACCTTCCGCAAGGGGCAGACGCAGTCGAGGGTATTGATAGCGCATGGGGTCCCTCGATTGAGTTCAAGTTGTCATGACAGCTTGACCCACTTGCAGCAGTGATAAATGGGGAGTGAACTTGAGCAACAACGTCAAGCCGAAGTACCAGAAGATCGTCTATGAGTTGCAAAAGTCCATCGCCTCCGGTGAGCACAAAGAGGGCGAGCGGCTGCCCAGCGAAGCCGATCTGGTGGAGAGTTACTCCACCTCCCGGCTCACCGTGCAGCGCGCCCTGAAGGAGTTGCAACACCTCGGTCTCATCGAACGCCGTGCCGGGTCGGGCACCTTTGTGCGCCGTATGGACCACACCAAGGGCCACTCCTTCGGACTGCTCATTCCTGGTTTGGGCGAGACCGAAATCTTCGAACCAATCTGCCAGGCCATGGCCTGCGCCGGTCGTGTCGGAGGCCATGCTCTGCTCTGGGGAGACACTACTCAAACCACCGGCAACAGAGAACAGCAGACCAAAGAACTCTGCGAATATTACATTTCCCAAGCCGTGTCTGGCATCTTCTTCGCTCCCGTCGAATTGATGCCCAACAGCGACGAAATCAATCGCTGGGTCATCAACGCCCTGGAAAAGGCCCGCATCCCCGTGGTCTTGCTCGATCGTTGCTTTTCTCCTTACCCCCAGCGCAGCCGTTACGACCTGGTGGGCATAGACAATCGTCGCGCCGGATTCATTGTGACCGATCACTTGCTGCGCCACGGCTGCGAGCGTTTGGTTTTTCTCGCCGTGCCCTATTCCGCTCCCACTGTGGACGCCAGAATCGCCGGTTTCCGCGAAGCCCTCGAAACCTTTAGCATCTCTGCGGGCAAAGATTGGATCCATATCGGCGAACCCGATGATGCCGTAGCCGTCCGCAAGACCCTCGACACCATCCGACCCGACGGTTTTATTTGCGCCAATGACATGACCGCCGCCCGCCTGATGCGAACCCTCGAACAACTCGAAGTGCCCGTCCCCGACCAAATACGAATCGCGGGTTTTGACGACGTAAAGTATGCGGGCCTGCTGGGCGTGCCTTTGACTACAGTGCACCAACCGTGCCGCGAAATCGGAGAGGTCGCCCTCTCCACCATGCTTGATCGCATGGCTCACCCCTCTCTTCCCGCGCGCGATGTTTTGCTTTCCTGCAGCCTCGTCGCTCGACGCTCCTGTGGCAGCCACACCTGCCATAAATTCGAGACATCATGAATTCAATTTCACGCCGTTCTTTTCTGCTCGGTGTTGGCGCGGCCGCTTCTGCCGGCCTGCTCGTCTCTCGAAGCCCGCTGCTGGCCGCCGCCGAACCAGCCGGTCTCGCTTCCCGTCTCGCCGCTGACCCCCTGCGTCCGCAATTCCACCTGCTTCCCGCCGCCAACTGGATGAACGACCCCAACGGCCCCATTTTTCTCAACGGCGTGTATCACATGTTTTTCCAGTACAACCCCAACGCTTCGGTGTGGGGCGACATGCATTGGGCGCACGCCACCAGCGCTGACATGGTCCATTGGAAGCACCAACTAATAGCCATCGCGCCCACTCCCGGCGGCTACGATCAAGACGGCGTTTTCAGTGGCTGCATCGTGATGGATGGCTTGCTGCCGACCGCCATCTACACTGGCGTCCGCACCACCGCCAACCAAGCGGATGCCACGTTGCTCGATGGCGTCCACGTTTTTCAGGAAACTCAGGGACTCGCGATTTCTCGTGACAACCTGCAAACCTGGCAGAAAACTGCCGCCCCCATCATCGAGCGGCCTCCCGCTGGCATGGCCATCACCGGATTTCGCGACCCCTGCGTGTGGCGAGAGGGCAACAACTGGATGTTAGCTCTGGGCTCCGGCGTCCCCAAAAAAGGCGGCGCAATTTTGCTCTATCGCTCCCCTGACTTGCACCACTGGACTTATTTGCATCCCCTGTTGGAAGGCGCCTCCAAGGGTAGCGACGCCATCAATCCAGTCGATGCCGGCGACATGTGGGAATGCCCGGACTTCTTTCCCCTCGGCGATCGCCACGTCCTGCTGATTTCGACCATGGGCAAGGTGTTCTGGAAATCGGGCAAGTACGCAGCCGGCCGCTTCACCTCCGAGCGGGAAGGTATGGTGGATTTCGGTTCGTATTACGCGGCCCGGACCATGCTCGACCGCAACCGCAACCGCATCCTATGGGGCTGGATTCCCGAAACGCGTCCTGAAGCTGAACACCGCGCTGCCGGCTGGGCGTGCGCCATGAGCCTGCCCCGAGTGCTCACCCTCAGCCCCGAGGGCGACCTCCGGATGGAAGTCGCTGGCGAGGTGGATGCCCTGCGCGGAAGTCACACCCGCCTCGACTCGGCCATGAGCGCGGTGGCCCGGCAAAAAACTTTGGCCGCGCTGCGCATCCGCGATCTCTCCGCCGAACTCCAATTGGAATTCATGCCCGAGCCTGGCCGCGAGTTTGCTTTCGAGCTACGCGGCGAAAATGACGAACCCTTCGCCTCGATGGCTTACAACCCCGCCAACTCAGGCCGCGAGCTGCGCATCAACAAGACTTTCGCCGCGCTTCCCGTCGCCGCCGGAAAGCCGGTGCATCTGCGCTTGTTCCTCGACGGTTCGGTTCTCGAGTTGTTCGCCAACTCGCAATCCTCAATCACTGAGCGTGTCTACACAGTGCCCAAATCCGCGCTCAAGATTTTGTTGCCAAACCCGGCCCACCTGAAATCCCTGGACTGCTGGCAGATTCGGCCCATCTCCAAAGATCGTCTGACCACTTGACCTCCGCATCCCGATGCGACATCTCGCGATCAAACTAAGCTTCGCTCTGCTCCTACTGGTGGTGATTGCGCTCACCCTCTGGGGTGCCGCAGCGTTGTATTTTGACCTTCCATCCACCGCCTGGCAACTGCCGTCTGCGGTTGCCTATGTGCTGCTCGCGATGGGAATTCTGCTGCGGCCGAAAGCGACTGTCACTGGACTCACTCTGTGGACTATCCCGTTTCTCTGCGTGCTGGTCTGGTGGCTCTCACTCAAGCCTTCCAACTACCGATCCTGGCAACCCGACGTCGCCGAGGTCGCATCGGCCGAGATCCAGGGGGACGCGGTGACCATCCACAATCTCCGCAATTGCGACTACCGGACCGAAGCGGACTACACTCCGCGCTGGGAGAACCGCACCGTCCATCTCTCTAAGCTTCGCAACCTGGATCTGTTCATCACCTATTGGGGCTCGCCCTGGATTGCGCATCCTATCGTCAGTTTTGATTTCGGCGACGAGGGCCACGTCGCCATTTCCATCGAAACTCGCAAGGAAATCGGCGAGACCTATTCTGCACTGCGCGGCTTCTTCCGCGCCTATGAGTTGATCTACATCCTGAGCGACGAGCGCGACGTGGTTCGCCTGCGCACCAACTATCGCCTGCACGAGGAAGTCTACATCTACCGCACTCGCGCTTCAGCGGAAATCTCTCGCACCATCTTTCTGGATTATTTACGGCGGACCAACCACTTGCGCGAACATCCTGAGTGGTACAACGCATTGACCAACAATTGCACCAACAACATCAGCGCCACCGCAGCCGACGCCGAAGGGCGCGCGCATCCCGTAGATTGGCGCATCCTGCTCAACGGCAAAGCCGACAAAATGCTCTACCAACAGGGAGACCTCGCCGGGGACCTTCCCTTCCCCGAACTCAAGCGCCAGGCTCACATCAATTCCGTTGCCCACACCGCCAACCAAGCTCCCGACTTCTCCCAGATCATTCGCCGGAGCCGCGCCGGGTTCTGATCCTACGACTATGGAGCAGCAGGCTGTGCTGGCGGAGTAGCCTGCGGTGGATTCGCGGGCTGCAGCGGCGCCATCAGCAAGTCCTTACGCGGAAACGGCATCAGCAGCTCAAAGGGAAAGCTCACCAGAAATGCATACCCTTTCAGGTTCGTCACTGCCAGTTCGTTCAGGGGCTCGCAGATGTAATGACCCGGAGGCACGCCCGGCAAGTCTGGCGAATAGACGTTGATCTCCGCGCGCACCGGCTGCAGCCGGCTGAATCGCCATGCAATGTGGTAATGCATGTACATCAGGTTCCCCACGAATTGCGTGACTTGCGGCTGAGCTAGCAGGAATTTCCATTTGTCCAGCTCCATATCGTGGGGCGGCTCCTGCACCGCTCCCACCGGCGTGAACGTCGCGTCTAAAATCGGGCTGCCGCTGAACAGCGAACGAATCGAATACGATGTCTCCGTGGTCGTCATCCGGCTCAGTCGCTTCTGATAGCCAACCAGCCACCCCAGAACCGTGGGATAGATGCGGTTCAAATACAAGCGTGGAAGATACGCGAATGGCCCCGTGTATCCCGACTCTTGCCCTGCCAACTGCACCCGGGGAATGTTCACTGCGAATTCCTGGTAGTTGACCCCCGGCCACGGACACCACCCGGGACGCAAGTTTTCCGTCAGTCCAAAAACGTAAGCCACCGCATGATTGCCTTCATGGTTGATCATCGATGGCTGCAATTCAATTTCCGGCGGCAAACATTTTCGGACCCATTCCGCCGGCGCATACGCCACCACGATCGCCACCAGGTATTGTCCGCACGGGTCCCCCAGGCAGGGCTTCACCGTGATGTCGAATTGCGACTCGGGCAGAGGCCAGGAATCGTGACGATAGCTTTGCCAGCTATGGAACCAGTCCACTCTCCGGTCCCGTCCCGTGACCACGTCGAACACGTGAGCGAAGAAGCCCAGCACCGCGGAAATCACCGAAATCACCCAGTGATACCAGCGTTGATCCAGCAGCCACTTCAGAAACCTGCACTTCATCGCTTTCCCTCCGGGTTTGACAACGGAAATCCCCCCACATGCATATGCGCCATGCGCTGCGGATTCTTGATCTTTTGCCGCGCCATCCATTCCTCCGCTTCGCGCACCATTTCCTCGCCGCGCGAATTGTTCATCAGTTCCCCGGCCAGGCGGCGGGCAGACATGGCATAGCTCACCATATCTGCGTCCTGAAACATGCGGCTGGCAGTGTCGAACTCATGCACCGCGCCGCCGCAGTCCCCGCGCTGCACCGCCAACCCCGCGAAAATGCTTTTCGCAAACGCCTTGCCCATCGCGGCTGATTCCCCGCCCAGGCTCTTGGCATCGTTTTCAGCCACCCGAAGACAGGCTTCCTTCCGTTGAGCGTTATCACTGCCGGCCGCCACCGCCAGATGGGTGCGGGCGCGAATGTCCTTCCACAAAATGCGCAGAGTGGGGACCCGATGCAGATGATTGGCCTTAAACTCTCTCCACTGCTCCGCCAGGTAGTCCAGGCTCTGGTCGGCGGTGCCCTCGTACAGGTTCGCGTACATGGTCGAGTGTGTGGCCATAGCGTGTTGCAGATGATAGCCGCCCTGGCTCCAGTGAGTAACCGCGTCCTCGGCCGATTGCCGCGCCGCTTGCGGCCGGTCCATCGCCAGTTCCACCATGGGTCGGCAGAAAGCTTCCAGGTTGGTGAAGGTGTATAAATCGCCAAGTTCCTGCGCGTCCCCCATCAGCGGGGCGGTGCGGCGAATCAATTCCGCGAACTCACCCACATGTTGCAGCGAGTAAAGGTAAAGAGTTCGAGCCGTGCCTAGTTCGTAGCGGACGCCGGTGCATTCCGCGCTGTAGATGGCTTCCGCTTCCAGAAAACGGCGGCCCGCCGTGCGCCAGTCGGCGGAAATGTACGCCACCGCGCCCTCTGCCAACGTCATGTTCGCGATCAGGCTTCGGTCGGGAAACCGTGCCGCCATGTTCCTCCCCGCCTGGATCAGCTGCAGTGCGTGTTCCCGGCCGCGTTGTCGTCCCTCCAGTGAAACCAGGTTGTGCGCGGCCAGGAAGATTGCGCGGATCATGCGGACAGGCTCTCCCGCTCGCAACGCCAGCCACAAGCCCAGCAGGCTGAAATACATTCCCGCGAATAAGTCCACCATATTGAAGGGTGCCGCCACCGACCAGGCCGCATCAATCCGGTTGAGTTCCTTCCTGGAAATTTCAGCCTCGGGCCTTTCCCTTACTTTGAGGCCCTGCAGAACCAGCCGCATGCGGATCCACAGCAACGACAGCAAAATTGCGTTGCGGCTCTCTGGCATCCGCAACCCCACCCTCGACAAGACCCGGCGAAAAATCTCCTTCCCCTCGTCCACTTTGCCGCTCGAGCAGTAGTGAAACGCCGCCTGGCGCTCCATCTCCAGGCCTTGCTCTCCGGGCAGCCGAGCCGCCACAAACTCAAATTCGGTGGCGGCCTCCACGCCACGGCCCGCGTTGGCCAGCGCATTGGCGAGTTTGGCGTGCAGTTCCGGAGTCTGGCTCTCTTCCCTTCCCGCCAGTCGAATCGCCTTGCGGAACAACTGGGTGGCGCGGTCAAACGCCAAAGTGCTCTGCGCCCTTTCTCCCGCCAAGTCGAAGTAATGGCCGGCCTTGCCAGACAATCCCGCAGCCTCGCAATGCACTCCCAAAGTTTCCGCATCGCCACGCCCGGACGATTCCAGCGTGGTGGCCAATGACAGATGAAGGCGCGTCGTCGTTTCCGCCGAAAGATGATGCACCACGGTTTCGCGTACGCGATCGTGATAAGTCTCCAACTCGTCCAGTTCGCCGCCGCCCGTGCTCCGCACCATGCGGCCGTTCCGCAGCACCGCCAGCGGAGCGTGTGTCCGGGAATGGAATCCGGCGGCGGTGTAGGCATCCAGCTGCGCCAGAGGTCTGCCTGAAATGGCAATCGTTTCCAGCAAGCGCCTCGCATCTTCGGACATTTCCTCCACCCGCTTCCAAATCACCGCGTCTAAATCGAACCTGCCTCCCTCCCGCTCCACGCCCTCGTCTGCCTCGCCGATGGAGTGGGCAAGTTCTTGAATGAAAAATGGATTGCCGCTAGCTTCGGCAGCGGCACGGGCGGCTTGCTTCGCCGAACCCGGGCTGCCCGTGCCCAGTATCTTTTCCGCCAGCCGCTGCCCCTCGGCTGCTTGCAAAGGTCCTAGCGTAATGTCCAGAGTCTCCGTTTGATGTTCCGCGAGTCCATCCGCCAACATGCGCAAACACGCGCTGCCGCCTTCATACTCCGAGCGAAAGGTGAAGATGAACAGCAAAGGCGGGGGATCGGGCGCCGCCATCAGTTCCAGCAACAACGCTGCGCTGTCCGCATCTCCCCATTGCAAGTCGTCAATCAGCAGCGCCACTGGTCGGACCGCACACAGCCTCTGAAACAGATCCCGCAGCGCCTGAAAAGCCCGGCGCCTCAGTTCCCGTGGTTCGATCGCCGCAATCGCGATGGGCTTCGCATCTTTTCCGTCCACCGCGCGCAGCAGCACTGGGAATACATGCGTGAGTGGCGCCACATCGTGGGGGAGCAGCCGGGCACACTCGGATTCCGGAATGCGCTTCAGATAACGGCTTAAGGCATCGATGGCCGAGTCCATGGCTTTGTAAGGCACCGACTCCTGTTCATAGCATCGGCCTCGCAAAAACAAAACGTCGCGCACTTGCGGCTGCTCGGTGAAGTAGCGCACCAGCGAGCTCTTTCCGATTCCTGAAACTCCTCGCACCATGGCCACCGCCGGCCGACCTCGGCGCGAATAATTCAGCGCTTGCTCCAGTGTCGCCAGCTCCGCGTCACGACCCACAAAGATGGCCGCTTCCGCGTCACGCAACGCTTTTTTGGACGGACGTCTGGGTTCGACGTCCGTTCCCTCCCCTTGCAGCCGCTTCAGAATCTCGTCGCCAGGCGGCCGCGCTCCCGGTTCCACTTGCAGCAGTTCGAGGCAGAGCTTATCCAGATCTTCGGGAACTTTCTGCGCCAGGTTCCGCGGCGGAAACGGAGTCCCATGCATCTTGCGGCGAAACATTTCCGAATGACTGCCGGTGAACGGGATTTGTCCGGTCAGCGCTTCGTACAACATCACGCCCACGGAATACCAGTCGCTGGCTGCGGAGAGCGCCTCGCCTCGCGTCTGCTCCGGCGACATGTACACCGCCGTGCCTGCGGTCCGGTCGGCTGCCGAGTCGCGGTTGATTTCCGCCACTTCCGCCGCCAGCCCGAAATCCAATACCACGGCCCGCCCATCGGTCGTCACCATCACGTTGGAAGGCTTGATGTCGCGATGCAGCTTGCCGGCCGCGTGCAGCGCTAACAATCCCGAAACCACCTGGCACAGGACGGACCGGATTCGAGCCGGATCGCTGGGCATGGGCCGGGCGGGAGCGACTGCGGTCGCATCGGCGTCCACCGCCGCACCTTCGAGTGCTGGATTCGCTACCGTGGCGCGTTCTACCGTGGGGGCGGAACTCGTCAGCGTCGCCGCTTCCCGCGACACCGATGAAGAATCCAGAACGGAGTGCAGAAAATCCACCCCGTCAATGAAGTCCATGGTGTAGAACCATTGGCCTTCCTCTGCGAACAACTCATACAGGAGCACCAGATTGGGGTGGATGATGTTGGCGACCGAGCGGAATTCCTGCTTGAACAGATAAATCGCCGCCGGGTCCAGTTTCGGCAGTACTTTCAGCGCAACCCGAATGTCGCGCTCCCGGTCGTGGGCCTCATACACTACGCCCATGCCGCCAACCCCGACCCGCCTCACCATCTGAAAGCGTTGCGTTCCCTGGAAGGCCAAAGCGTTCGAAGGTTCGCGCGGGCCAGTCATGATTGGCTAAACTGCTTCGCCGAAGTTTTCTCCAATGATCACCACTGGACGCCCCGACAATCCCGCCGCCGCCCGCAGTCCAGACATCACCGCGGCCTCAATGCATCCGGCATTCATCCCGGTCTTGGTCCAGTCGCCCGCCGCGTACAGATTGCTCAGGTCGGTGTCATCGGACCGGAAACGGTATTGCGTGCTGCCCTTCACCGAAAGCACATACCTCTCTGAGGGTTCCACGTTGGCGCGAAAATACTGGTTCTGCAACCGCTCCTCGCCTTTGCCATCTTTCGCATCGGCCAGCAGATCATATTGAATCTGGCCGTCCTGATGGACGATTTGCGGAATCAATTCCTGCGATTGCGTCTTCAGGAACTGCACCGTGTTGTCGTAAACCGCCTGCCGCATTCGCGCCGGGAAGGAAGTGTCGGAGGGCGGCGGAATTCCGGGGTCCTTCATCCCTCCGCACAAATAGCTGATCTGCAACGGGCTTTGGTCGTCCGGCCAACTCTCGTGCACCAGCAGATGGCTCATATCTGCCCAGGTGTCCAGCGGCTCCGCGTAAGAAGTCACCAATGCCCGGTCTTCGGTCCAATAACTCCAGCCCAGCCCTGCGATGTCGGGCAGGCACCACAACTGGCTTGCCTGCGTGGTGGTGGTCTTGACGTTGTCCACCAGCGCTTTCCATTTCGGCAGCGCCGCCACCAGTTCCGCCGCGACGATCGGAATGGACGCCAGCGACACCCCCAAAATCACATCGTCGAAATCCGTTCCCCGATGAAGTTCGACCGAACCCACGTCCTTCCACGGGCTCCAGTACGACTCCAGGTCAATCTTCTGCTTTTGCAACTCCCTGCCTTCGACGATCTGGTCGTAGTTGGGATGGCTGGGCCAGCACTTCATCCGCTTGACGGTGATGAATGGGTCGTAGTCTCCATCCTTGAGAGTCACTTGCTGCGCCAGCGTGATCGACGCCACCGATTTTTTGTCCGGCGCCAGCCCCACGTTCGTCGCTCGGTGGAAAAATTTGAATTTCACGCCGCGCTGTTTCAGCACTTCATAAAGGGGCGCGAAAATCACATCGCCCATGCCCGACTGCATCCGCCAGTAAATGGAGCCGCTGTACATAAACAGCAGGCGAAGCGTGCCGTGCAGCATGACCGCCGCCGAGGCGGTATCGTTCTCGGCAAAGATCAGGTCATAAAGCGCTTTGATGATGGCCGAGTTCACCGTGATGTCGGTGGCGCCGTGCTTGCTCAGCCACTCGCGGAAATCGTACTGGTCGATCACTTTGATTCCGCCGGTCAGGACGCCGTCCGCCAGCATGCCCAGAATCGCACAGATGCCAAGATCCATGACGATCCAGAGATGCCGCAGCTCGGTATCCTGGTCAATGCTCTCTTCCACCTCGCTCCAGAGCCACTTCAGGAATTGTTCGAGGATGCCGCCCACCGCGGCGTGAAGCCTGGTGTCCAGATGCATACTGTTGGCGAACGCAGCGTTGACCAGTTTCTCCGCGTCTTCCAGAATCACCGCGCCGCCAGTCAGGAACAGGCCCTCCGCGAACACTTCCACTTCGCGGGTCAGCGTCCGCACTTCAGCCAAAAACGTTTCGTGAGTGATCTGGGTCTTGCCGGGGACTGGAGTGTCGCGCAACAAACTCCGCAACGACCGCAGTACCATGCCAATCACTTCCCACAGCGAGGGCAAATGGCCAGCATCGCCGGGCAAGAGATCGTTCGCGGGAAATTCAATCAGCCAGGGATACCACTTGCCATCCACGTTCTCCTCCAGCGTCATCTGGTTGGAGGGCTTCAAAGCCTCCGACCACGTCGCCATCGCTTCGGTCAGCGGACGGTTGGCTTCGGCATAACACTGGCGAATCAGGCGAAACGCATTCTGATAGAAGCCGAGCCAGAAATGCAGGCCGTGCTCCTCAATGCGGTTGCCATACTCGGGATTGCGTCCGCTGGCGCCTTTGCCTCCCGCGCGCCAGCCCATCTGATAGACGGTGACGTCATACTGGTCGCGAAACGCCGGGTCCTGGGTCAGCTCGAATACCGCGGACATGGCCGCCATCCCTGATCCCAGAACTGCGACCTTGCGTTTTTGCGGGCTCATCGATCCACCTTCAGAGTGTCAACCGTCGTTTCCACCGTCTGCACCACCACGACTTCTTTCTTGTGCGCCTTCCGCCGCCCGTCCATGTGACCGCCAATCGCGACGCTTCGTCCGGAAATCGCCCGGGCAGCCAGCAGCCCAGAGATGGCCGCCGCTTCAATGCAACCAGCATTGATTAAGCAATTGGTCCAGTCGCCGCTCAGCACCAGATTCGAGAAACCCGAGTCGCCAGGATCCAATCGGTATTGCCAACTATCCGTCACCGACAGCACATAGTGCTCCGTCGGATCTACATTGGCCCGGAAGAATTGGCCATTCAATCGAGCCGGGCCGGTGCCGCGTGCCGGGTCCACCATGTTTTCCCAGCGGAACTGCCCGTCCTTCTGCAGCAGATTCGGAAACGGAAACGCGCAGCCCGTCTGCAAAAACTCTTGCGCGTATTGCACCACTCGCTGCGTGGCTTGGGCGGGGAAACCGTGATCGCTCGGCGGCGGCAGCGTCACATCTGGCATGGGACCGCAGAAATACGTAACGTTGTTCGGCGCCAGGTCGTTCGGCCAGTTCTCCCGAATTAACAAGTCGCTCATGTCGGCAAGCGTGTCGTACGGTTCCTGAAACGTGGTGATCATGACCGGCTCGGTCTGCGCCACCGGCTGGCCCATGCCGGTAATGTCCGGATACATCCAGAATTGAAACGCGATCGTCGGAATGGCCTGCACATGGGCCACCATGAGTTTCCAGGCCGAGTTGGCCGCAATCAATTCACCGCAGATGTAGGGCAACGCTCCAATCGGAATGCCCAGGAGCACGCGGTCGAAGTCCACTCCCTGCTGGAGTTGGTACGATTCGATGGGCTCCCAGTCCGTCCAGAACGATTCCAGATCGATGTTGCGCTTTTTCAGCTCTTCTCCCTCCACCAACTGCTCGTAGAAAGGTTCGCTCGGCCAACTGGGAAGCCCACGCACGTCGTACAGTGGCTCATACTCCCCATTCTTGAGCGTCACCATGCGCTGCATCTCAATACTCGCGACCGCAGTCTTGTCGCTGTTCAATTCCAGATTTCCGACGCGGTGGAAGAATTGAAACTTGACTCCGCGCTTGCGCAGCACTTCGTAGAGCGGAGCAAACACCACATCACCCATGCCCGCCTGCATCTTCCAGTAGATCGAGCCGCGGTAGGTGAACAGCATGCGGATGGTGGCCCGCAGAGCGGTGCCGGCTTCGTAGGTGTAATACGTTCCCGCGAACACCAGGCAGTAGAAGCCCTGCACCAGCGGCGAGGTCACAGTCTTTTCCGAGGCCCCATGTTTCTTGAGCCAATCCCGGAAGTCGAGATGGTTGATGACGTCGAAACCTTGGTCCAATACTCCGTCGGCGATAATTCCGCGGATCGTGGCGATGGTGAATTCGGCGAGAAGGTGAAACCGCCGCGCCTCGGTATTGCTGTCCAAATTCTCTGTAATGTGCTGGCGCAGCCACGTGATCAAGCGCTCCAGCAAACTTAGCAGCGCGGAGCGATGATGCACCGGGTCGCCATTGAAGGCTGCCATGTCGGCGGCCAGAGCCACCGCCGCATGCAGTACTTGCTCTTCCACCGACAACGTGATCAAGTGGGCGGCGGCCAAGCCATCTTCCACAACTTTGGTCAGGAAAGGGGCATGAGTTTCCATGAACCAGGCGAACTTGGTTCCGCCTTCGGCGGGAGTGAATTCCACATTGCTGGTGGAAACCAACAGGCTCAGCAGCCATTTGAGCGCAATCCAGATGCACTCCTCCACGTCGGGCGGATCTTTGCTCTCCCCCGGCACCATGAGGTTAATCGGAAAGCTCAACTTCCAGTCGTACCAGGTGTCTTTTACGCGCTCGGAGAGAACAAAATAATTCGTCGGCTTAAAGGCCTCGTCCCAACGGCTGAGCGGCCGGTCCAGAGGGCGGTCGTTTTCTTCGTAGCAACGCCGCAGCATGCCGAAGGCGTTGTCATAAAAGCCGAACCAGATGTGCAGGCCGTGTTCCTGGATGCGGTCATAAATCTGCCGGTTGCGGCCGCTGGCGCCTTTGCCCCCCAGACGCCAACTCATCTGGTACACCGTGATGTCGTAGCGCTGCTGCCAATCGGCCTCGCTGGTCAGCTCAAATACAGCGGTTAGGGCGGAAACCCCTCCCCCGAGGACAGCAATCTTCTGCGGCTTTCCATTGCTCATCGCCAGCTCCCGGCAAATTGTTGGCCCGGCCCCGGACAGCCGGGGCATACAAGACAGAAGTGGGTCGTCCGACCCGAACGGAGGGAACTATATCAGAAAACAAAATCGGAGTCTTCGCACCAGAAATCCCCGTAACTCGTTGAAAATGTCTGTAAGTGCTTGAAAACTATGAGGCGATATTTGAGGGGCGGTGAGACTGGCGCGGCCTGGCTCGGCTGGGTAACCGGAATCTCGACCATCGGTCTCGCGCAGAATGCCCTCCAGTAGCCACAGGAAGCTCGTGACGAGGCTATCGTACTCCGGGGCGACCCAAAGCTCATTCGCACCCTCACCCTGCCTTAGAACGCTTCCTACAGCAGAAATGCGCAAAACTTTGCACTATCACAAAATCTATACAATATCTTGTAGTTGCGTTTTGCAACAGAATCATTCATGCCAGACTCACACCCGCTCCAACACCACCGCGATTCCCTGACCCACCCCAATGCACATCGCGCAGAGAGCGTACTTCCCTTGACTGCGTTGCAGTTGGTAGGTCGCGGTGGTGACTAACCGCGCCCCACTCGCCCCAAGAGGATGGCCGATGGCGATCGCCCCGCCGTTCGGGTTCACCTGCGGAGCATCATCGGCGAGACCGAGTTGGCGAAGCACGGCCAGCGCCTGCGACGCAAAAGCTTCGTTGAGTTCAATTACATCCATGTCCCTGAGGCTGAGGTTGGCCTTGGCCAAAGCTTTCTGCATGGCGAACACCGGCGCAATGCCCATGACCCGCGGGGCGACTCCCGCCGTGGCGGAGCACACCACGCGCGCCTTGGGCGTCAGACCGTAGCGAAGCGCGACTGCCTCGGTGGCAATCAGCAGCGCTCCCGCGCCATCGTTCACGCCGGATGCGTTGCCGGCCGTCACCGTGCCATCCGGCTTGACGATGGGGTTCAGTCTGGCCAAGGCTCCGAGCGTAGTGTCCGCGCGCGGGTGCTCATCCTGAGACACGACGACCAGTTCAGTTTTTTTCGTGGGAAGGGTGACGGGAACAATCTCGTCGGCCAGGCGACCGCTTCGCATGGCGTCCGCAGTACGCTGCTGGCTGCGAAATGCGAAAGCGTCCTGGTCTTCGCGGGAGACATGAAACTCGTCAGCCACATTCTCCGCGGTCTCTGACATGGAATCGACACCGTATTTGGCTTTCATCCGCGGATTGACGAAACGCCAGCCCAGGGTCGTGTCTTCCATTTTCATGGTGCGAGAGAACGCAGCGTCGGCTTTGCCAATGACGAAGGGCGCGCGCGACATGCTCTCCACTCCACCGGCAAGAATGAATGACGATTCCCCGCTCTTGATGGCGCGCGCGGCGGTGGCGACCGCATCCAGACTCGACCCGCACAGGCGATTGATGGTGCAGCCGGAAACTTCCTTGGGCAGACCCGCCAACAGCAACGCCATGCGTCCGACATTGCGGTTGTCTTCTCCAGATTGATTGGCGCAACCGTAAATGACGTCGTCGAGCGCACCCCAGTCCACGCCGCGGTTGCGCTCCATCAGAGCCCGGATAGGAATCGCGGCGAGGTCGTCGGTGCGGACGCCAGACAGAACTCCTCCGTACCGCCCAAAGGGAGTGCGTATGGCATCGCAAATGAAGGCCTGCTCCATGAAAACGCTACCGCCTTTCGCCCGTGGGCGCTATGCCAAATTGTTTTGCGATTAAGTCTAATTCGGCTTTTACTTTCCCCCAGTCAGCGCTGGTGCGCGCGTCGAGGGAGACTCGTTGGAGAAGGCTGTCAATCTGGTCTGCGCTGGCCAGGACGGTGCGCAGTTCTGTGTCAGCCTTCTTCTCTTTCTGAAAGTGTTTCAGCATGGTCTCAGTCTGTTTCTGAAAAGTTTCGACCAGGGCCTTGGCGTCCTTCTCCGCACTGGTCTTGCGGATGGTGCTCTTGCCAATCGACGACTTGAAGCTGTCGCGGAATTCTTTGGCATCTGGCTTCAGGTTCTTCATCAGGCGTCCGACATCCTGATCGCTCATCCGGCTTTGCGCCGAGCTTGCGCCCACCCAAACGGCGATGAGAGCCGCCACCATCGCCAGCGTTTCTGCCCTGCGCGCCCAATGCTTCATCCCAAGCCTCCGAAATAGATTTTCTCTGCCGATCGTTTGGCCGACAGCGTTCCCGGTTTCCTAGAATACAGTAGCGCGTAGTCGGAAACGAAGCGGCTCTGCGGGTGCGCTTTTTTGGGCCGGGCATTGCGAGTACAATCCGGAGTGCTATTAAACTAGCTGGCAAACGCGTCGCTGGCCGCTCCGGAGGATCATATGTCGCATTCGCAAAAATTACTCACGGCGGTTTTAGTGGGCTGCGTAGTCGCGCTGACGAGTTGCGGTGCGCAGCACGACGACAACGAGAAATTTGTCCTGGTAGCGAACAATCTCCCCATTCCCTACTGGCAAGCGGCGGCGGCGGGATTCACGCAAGCCGCGGCACCGCTCAAGGTAAAAATCGAAATTGTTGGGCCCGACACCTTTGATCCCGCCGCCGAACAGCAGGCCTTTCAGCGCGCCGTGCAGCAGAAAGCGACGGGAATTCTGGTATCGGTCGCCGATCCCAAGCTTCTGCAAGACGACATCGATAAAGCGATTGCAGCGGGCATTCCCGTGATAACAATTGACTCCGACGCCCCTGCCAGCAAGCGCCTGTTTTCCATCGGCACCAACAACTACGAGGCCGGCTTGACTGGAGCGAAACGGCTGATCGCCGAATTGAAAGGCAAAGGCAACGTGGTGGTGTTCACCATGCCGGAACAAACCAATCTGGCGGAGCGGTTGAAGGGCTATCGCGACGGCCTCGACTCTCATTCCATGATCAAGATCATTCAAGTGGTGGACATCAAGGGCGATCCGCGGGTGGCGTTCGACACTACGACGACGATTCTGGGCGACAAGAAACAGCACGTGGACGGCTTTGTGTGCCTGGAAGCGCTGGCCGGCAAGGAAATCGCCGCGGTCCTCAACAACAACAAAGTCACGGACCGGGTGGTAATCGCGATGGATACCGACTCCGACACGCTGGACTGGATCCAAAAAGGCGTCATCGCCGCGACCATCGCACAGAAGCCTTACACCATGGCTTTCGTTGGCATGAGAATGCTGGACGAACTCTATCACCACAAGGTTTCACCGCTGGACTCGAACTGGAGCACGAACAGCTTCGCGCCCATCCCGGCCTATGTGGACACCGGCAGCACCCTGGTGGACAAATCGAATCTGGAGGCTTTCCAGCAGGCCAAGAAGTCCGTCGGCACAAGCGGACAAAAATAGACGTTCGCGGAGTCTCAAGCGATGGGCCGCGAGCTTTGGCAGGGCCAGGCAGGGGCACATCGCAAACGCCTCGTCAGTCTGCGACAATCTCTTGTCCTAACCCACAGCAAAACAGAAATTAAAATTGAGACGCTCGCTATTGAGACGCTCACTACAGGAGAACATTCATCATGACGCTCGAAGACGCCCGCCGGATTATTGCCGCAGCGGAAAAGAAAGCCAAAGAAATCGGTCAACCCATGAACATCGCAGTCGCGGATGAAGGCGGCAACCTGGTGTCGCACGTGCGCATGGACGGCGCGTGGCTGGGCAGCATCGATATCTCAATCAAGAAGGCCTACACTTCGCGGGCCTTCGACATTGCAACCAAGGATCTGGCCACGCACTCGCAATCGGGCAACCAGTTTTTTGGGATTCATGCCTCAAACAACGGCAAGATCATGATCTTTGCCGGGGGCATTCCGCTGAAGCGGGACGGCAAGGTGGTGGGTGCAATCGGCGTGAGCGGCGGCTCGGGCGACCAGGACCACGCAGTCGCAGAGGCTGGTGCGGCCGCATTCTAGAGCAAAAAGCGCCCGGCGCGAATAGGAGAGCAGGCTGGCTTGCCGGCACCATTTCGGCGTGCACCATCCCGGCTTGCTCCCGCTTCTTCCGGTGCTTCACCACTCGCCCTCGGGGACCCAGCATGACTCCAGAAGAATTTCGCCAGACTGGACACCAAATCGTGGATTGGATCGCGGACTACCGCGCGAATGTGGCGCAACTTCCGGTGATGGCGCGCACCGCTCCCGGCGGGATCAAGGCCCAGCTACCCGGCCAGCCTCCGCAGACGCCAGAAACTTTCGCAGCGATTCTCCGCGATCTGGATGCCATCATTGTGCCGGGGCTTTCGCACTGGCAACACCCGGCATTTTTCGGATACTTCCCTTGCAATGGCTTGCCTGCGAGTGTGCTGGGAGACTACGTAAGCACGGGCCTCGGAGTGTTGGGGCTGTCGTGGCAGTCCAGCCCGGCGCTGACCGAACTCGAGGAAGTGGTTACCGACTGGATGAGGCAGATGGTCGGGCTATCGGACGCATGGAGCGGAGTGATTCAAGATACCGCCTCGACCAGTAGTCTGATCGCGCTGCTGTGCGCGCGGGAGCGATCGTCCAACTACAGCCTGAGCCGCGGCGGACTGCAAGACGAGCCCGCGCCGTTGGTGGTCTATGCCTCGGCGCATAGTCACAGTTCGGTAGACAAAGCCGCACTGCTGGCGGGATTTGGCCGCGACAATGTGCACGTGGTTCCGCACGGCGCGCACTATGCCATGGATGCGGGCGCGCTGGAACAACTGGTGGAACACGATCTCGCTGCCGGACAGAAGCCCTGCGCGGTGGTGGCCACCACCGGAACCACCACTTCTACCGCGCTGGATCCGGTGGGCGAAATCGCAGCGGTGGCGAAGAAATACGGGCTCTGGCTGCATGTGGACGCGGCTATGGCTGGCTCCGCCATGGTCCTGCCGGAGTGCCGCTGGATGTGGCAAGGAATTGAAGGGGCCGACTCGCTGGTGCTAAACGCGCATAAGTGGCTGGGAGCGGCGTTCGATTGTTCTCTGTATTACGTGCGGGATTCCGAACACCTGGTGCGCGTGATGTCCACCAATCCCAGCTATTTGCGGTCGGCAGCGGATAGTCAGGTGAAAAATTTGCGGGACTGGGGTCTGCCGCTGGGGAGGCGGTTTCGTGCGCTGAAGCTGTGGTTTTTGATTCGTGAGCAAGGGGTCGAGGGGCTGCAAACGCGCCTGCGCCGCGATCTGGCCAACGCACTATGGTTCGCCGAACAGGTTCGCGCGCAACCGGACTGGCGGGTGATGGCGCCAGTACCGTTGCAAACGGTGTGCGTTCGCCACGAACCCGCAGGACTGGAAGGCGATGCGTTAGACCGCCACACCCTGGCATGGACGGACCGAATCAACCAGTCTGGCCGAGCCTACCTTACGCCGGCGATCCTGGACAGGAGATGGATGGTGAGGGTTTCGGTGGGCGCCGCGTCCACCGAGCGGGCGCACGTGGAGGCGCTATGGGCACTGATGCGGGAAGAGGCTGAAGGCACGCAGCGGTAGAATGAGTCGGGCCGGGATTGACCGGAGGATTGGCGGAGAACTGTCAGGGGGATGCCAGTGAAGGTTTCGCGCAGCACGGTTGTTTTCGCTCTACTCTTGTCCGCGATCGTCTTCGCTGGCACCGAAACAGTTCCTCAGTCATCCCCGGCGTTAGAGCCTTTGGCGCGGACTCCACCCATGGGCTGGAACAGTTGGAACAAATTTGCCTGTGACGTCAGTGAGCGCTTGATCCGCGAAACGGCCGATGCGATGGTGAGCAGCGGCCTGCAGGCGGCGGGCTATCAGTATGTGAACATCGATGATTGCTGGCAGGTGAGCCGCGACGCAGGCGGCACCATCGTCGCAGACTCTTCCCGCTTCCCTTCTGGAATCAGGGCCCTGGCCGACGATGTTCACCGCAAAGGGCTGAAGCTTGGCATCTACACCGATGCGGGCACCCTGACTTGCGAAAAACGCCCGGGCAGCTTGAATCACGAGACGCAAGACATGAAGACCTACGCAGCGTGGGGAGTTGACTACGTCAAGGTGGATTGGTGTCATGCTGAAGGGCTGGATCCCGAGGTTCAATACGCGAAGTTCCGAGACGCAATCGCCGGGGCGGGCCGCCCGATCGTTTTCAGTATCTGCAATTGGGGAGTGAAAGCACCCTGGCGATGGGGCGCGGCCACCGGCAATTTGTGGCGGACGACGGGAGACATCGGCGACACCTTCGATCGCATGTCGGTGATTGGGTTCAGTCAGAATGGCTTGGAAAAGTTTTCCGGGCCCGGCCACTGGAACGATCCCGACATGCTGGAAGTGGGCAATGGCGGCATGAATCGCAATGAATACCGGACCCACATGGGACTCTGGGCGCTGCTGGCGGCCCCGCTGCTGGCGGGCAATGACCTGCGCACTATGACCGCCGAAACCAAAGAGATTCTCACCAACCCTGAGGTCATCGCGGTGGACCAGGACAAGCGCGGTGTGCAGGGACACCGGGTGGGGCAGGAAGGCCCGCTTGAGGTCTGGGTAAGACCACTCGCGGATGGGAGCCAGGCGGTGGGTTTATTTAACCGCGGAGAAGGCGCGACCAACATCACCCTCGAGTTCAAAGCGATCGGGCTGTCGTCTCCGGTAAAGTTGCGCGATCTTTGGGAGCGCAAAGAGCTGGGAACTTTCCAGAGCTCATACACCGGGGAGGTGCCGCAGCACGGGGTGGTGCTGCTGAGGGTTTCGAAGTAGATCTGCGAAAAAGTCTCAGCCGTTGGTGGAAGTGCAGAGCGAATACTGAACGAGATTCAGGAAGTCCAGGAGAAGGTGATGACGCAGGAGGAGATGCGGCTGGCGGCATCGGATGCCCGCCAGGAGCACTGGAAACGGTGGGGGCCTTATGTCGCCGAGCGTGCGTGGGGGACGGTGCGCGAGGACTATAGCGCTAATGGCGACGCGTGGAATTACCTGCCGCATGATCACGCTCGTTCGCGTGCTTACCGTTGGAATGAGGATGGCTTGGCCGGGATTTGCGACCGCCACCAGTTCCTCTGTTTTGCGCTGGCGCTGTGGAACGAGCGCGATCCGATTCTAAAGGAACGTCCGTTCGGCCTCGGCGGCACCGAGGGGAATCACGGCGAAGACGTAAAGGAATACTACTTCTACCTCGACAACACGCCCACCCATTCTTACATGAAGTACCTGTACAAGTATCCGCAGGCGGAGTTCCCCTACGTGAACTTGCTGCAGGAGAACCGCGGCCGTAACAAGTTTCAACCGGAATACGAATTACTGGATACCGGCATCTTCAACGAAGACCGTTACTTTGACGTTGGGGTGGAGTACGCCAAAGCTGAGGTCGAGGACATCCTGGTCAAGATCACGGTAAGCAATCGCGGCCCGGAGGCAGCGAGCCTGCGCCTGTTGCCGACGATTTGGTTCCGCAATACTTGGTCGTGGGGCAGGGATGCCGCTCGCCCCCAATTGCACCAGAGCAACGCTGCTCCCAATCCGGTCATTGAACTCGACCACAGCCAACTGGGCAAGCTCTGGCTGCATTGTGAAGGCTCGCCGGAGTTGCTGTTCACCGAAAACGAAACTAATAGCGAACGGTTGTTTGGAACGAAGAATCGCACGCCTTATGTGAAAGATGGGATCGACAACTATGTGGTGAATGGGAGTCAAGCGGCAGTCAATCCGGAACACTCGGGCACCAAGGCGGCCGCGCACTACAAGTTGACAGTGGGAGCAGGCGAGACGATTGTGGTCCGGCTCCGGCTGACCAAGAGTGAAACCAAGAGTGGCACCGCTTTCGACGGCTTTGATTCCATCTTCGCTCTGCGCCAGCAGGAAGCCGATGAGTACTACCGCACTGTCATCCCGCAAGAGTTGTCGCCGGATGCGCAGAGCGTGATGCGTCAGGGATTTGCCGGCATGTTGTGGTCGAAGCAGTTCTATCACTACATCGTTAAAGACTGGCTGGAAGGCGACCCGGGGTATCCGCCGCCACCGGCGGAGCGGTGGGAAGGCCGCAACCACGACTGGACCCATCTTTTCAATTCCGACGTGATTTCCATGCCCGACAAGTGGGAATACCCGTGGTATGCCGCCTGGGATCTGGCGTTCCACTGCATCCCGCTGGCGCTGGTGGATTCCAACTTTGCCAAAGATCAACTGGTGCTGATGCTGCGCGAGTGGTACATGCGTCCCAACGGACAGACCCCGGCTTATGAGTGGTCGCTAGGCGACGTGAATCCTCCGGTGCACGCCTGGGCAGCCTGGCGCGTATACCAGATTGACCGGAAGCTGCACGGCAAAGGCGACCGCGAGTTCCTGCAACGCGTGTTTCACAAACTGATGTTGAATTTCACCTGGTGGGTGAACCGCAAAGACGCCGACGGAATGAACATCTTCGAGGGCGGGTTCCTGGGGCTGGACAACATTGGAGTGTTCGACCGGAGCAAGCCGTTGCCTACCGGAGGATTCATCGAGCAGTCAGACGCCACCAGTTGGATGGCGATGTACTCGCTGAATCTGCTGGCCATTGCGCTCGAGCTGGCGCGGGAAGATCCGGCCTACGAAGATGTGGCCAGCAAATTCTGGGAGCACTTTGTGTTCATCGCAAACGCCATGAGCCACCGCGGCCAGGACGGCGTGGGGTTGTGGAACGAAGAAGACGGCTTCTTCTATGACGTGCTGAAGATGCCCGACGGCTCTCAATTTCCCATCAAGCTGCGCTCCATGGTGGGATTGATTCCGCTGTTTGCGGTGGAAACTCTGGAGCCAGATTTATTGGACAAGTTGCCCGGCTTCAAGAGGCGCCTGGAGTGGTTTGTGGACAACCGCCCCGATCTGACTGGCAATGTGGCTTGCATGCGCACTCCCGGCGTGGGGGAGCGGCGGTTGCTCTCGATTGCGACTGCAGACCAGTTGCGCAGGATCCTCAGCGTCATGCTGGATGAGAAGGAATTTCTTTCGCCTTGCGGCATCCGCGCACTCTCGCAGTATCACCGCGACCATCCCTACATTGTTTCGGTGGATGGGACGGAGCACCGGGTGGACTACGAGCCCGCAGAATCCACGACCGGAATGTTCGGAGGGAACTCGAACTGGCGCGGGCCGGTGTGGTTCCCGCTCAACTACCTGCTGATCGAGTCGCTGCAGAAATTTCATTACTACCTGGGCGATGACTTTAAAGTTGAGTTCCCTACCGGGTCGGGCGCCACCTACAATTTGTGGGATGTAGCGGGCGAACTATCCCGCCGCATGGCCACCACTTTTTTGCGCGACGAAAACGGCCGCCGCCCGGTGTTTGGCAATGTGGAAAAATTCCAAAGCGACCCGCATTGGCGAGATTACATCCTGTTTCACGAATACTTCCACGGCGACAATGGGGCGGGACTCGGCGCCAGCCACCAAACCGGCTGGACCGGCATCGTGGTCAAGATGTTGCAGCAGAGCGGGGAGCCCGCCAAGCCACGAGGCTGAGATGCGACGACCCGCGGATAAGCGGAAGCGCCTAACCGCCTGGGAGCACCGCGCTACAGCAGCATCCCGGCGATGGAAGCGGACATGAGGTTCGCCATGGTTCCCGCCAGCATGGCACGCAGTCCCAAGCGGGCCAGTTCTCCGCGTTTGTTGGGAGCGAGGCCGCCGATGCCGCCGATCTGAATCCCAATTGAGCTGAAATTCGCGAACCCGCACAGCGCGAAGGTCGCAATGGTGAAGGAACGCGGATCCAAGATTGCTTTTTGCGGACCGAGTAGCGAGAACGCGACCGTCTCATTCAAAACCATGCGCGTTCCCAGAAGGCTGCCGATGGCGGGGCAATCTCGCCAGGGCACGCCGATGACCCAGGCCACCGGCGCGAATAAGGTTCCAAGAATTTGTTGCAGGCTGGAGGGGAACCACCAGACGCCAAGAACATTGTGGAGTCCGGCAAGAATGCCGTTGAGCAAGGCGATGAGGGCGAGAAACGAAATCAGCATGGCGGCGACGTTGATGGCCAGGTGCAAGCCGTCGGTGGTGCCGCGTGAGATTGCGCCCAACAGGTTCTCGTCCTTTTCCGCTTGCTCTTCTTCTTCGCTCATCACCACCCGGCCGGCGGTTCTGGGGATTTCGGTTTCTGGTACCAGCATCTTCGACATCAGGATCGTGCCGGGGGCGGTCATGATGACCGCGCTCAATAGATGCTTGGGATCGGCGCCAAACGCGATGTACGCCGCCATGATGCCGCCCGATACGTGCGCCATGCCGCTGGTCATCACGGTCATCAGCTCTGACCGGGTCAGGTCTGAAAGAAACGGCTTAATGGTGAGCGGCGCCTCCGTCTGCCCCATAAAGATGCTGGCAGCCACGTTCAGCGACTCGGCGCCGCTGGCTCCCATGAATTTAGTCATCACCCGGGCGGCCGCTTTGATGACAATCTGCATCACGCCGAAGTGGTAGAGGACGGCAAAAAACGCTGCGATGAAGATGATGGTCGGCAGCACCTGAAAGGCAAAGTAGAAACCCATCGGCGAGCCCTGTTTCCCCAACGACCCGAAGACAAATTCGGAGCCCGCGAAGGCATAGGACAACAGCTTGTTGACCGCTGCTCCTGCGCGCTGGAAGATCTGGCGTCCAATCTCAGACCGCAGGACAAACACCGCGAAGGTGATCTGCAGGGTCAAGCCCCAAAATACGGTCTTGCCACGGATGGCCTTGCGGTTGGTCGAGAAAACATAGGCCAGCCCGAGCATGGTGAGCAGACCGAGAATGCCGGTGAGTCGTCCCATCTATTGTTCCTCTTTGTAAATCACACGATGAATTAATTTTGGTGTTGACGCTGGAGGAGTCGGCGCAATGGCGTAGCTCTCGGCCAGCAATTCACGAGCGCGGATGGCTTGCGCATCGGAGTGGCAGTGGATGGTGCAGAGGGGTTCGCCCTCAACCACCGAGTCTCCGATTTTTTTGTGCACTACGATTCCAACTGCCGGATCAACGGCGTCCTCTTTGCGTTCGCGACCTCCGCCCAAGACCACACAAGCCGTGCCGACAGACTCGCATTGGATGGAGGCGATGTACCCGACAGCCGGGCTGGGAACTTCCACCCGATGTTCGGCGGCCGGCAACCGCGACGGATCGTCAATGGCGCGAACATCCCCGCCCTGCAGTTGCACCATGTCCCGGAACTTCGCCAAGGCTTTACCGGAGTCCAAAAGCTCGCGGGCCAAAGTACGGCCCTGCTCAAGCGTTGCGCTAGCGCCGCCCAGGCGGAACATCCAGGCGGCCAACTCCAGGCACAGGGTGCGCAAGTCCGCTGGGCCCGCGCCGTGCATTACATCGAGACACTCGCGGACTTCCAACGCATTGCCAACCATGCGGCCGAGCGGTTGATCCATGTTGGTGATGAGAGCCACCATCTGCTTTCCCATTTGCTCTCCGGTCTGCACCATCAGCTCGGCCAGGAAAACCGCGTCTTCCTCTTTCTTCATGAACGCCCCCGAGCCGGTCTTGACGTCGAGCACCAGCGCATCGGTGCCTTCCGCAAGCTTCTTGCTCATAATTGAGGCGCAGATCAGATAGGGGCTCTCCACGGTGCCGGTCACATCGCGCAGGGCATAGAGCTTGCGGTCCGCGGGGGCGATGTCCGCAGTTTGGCCAATCATGGCGCAGCCACAACTTTCCAGAACCTGACGGAACTCAGACACCGGCAGGTTGGCTCGAAATCGCGGAATGGACTCCAGCTTGTCGAGCGTGCCCCCGGTATGGCCCAAGCCGCGGCCGCTAATCATGGGAACGTACATGCCCCCAGCCGCGACCAGTGGCGCCAGCACCAGCGAAGTCTTGTCGCCCACGCCTCCAGTGGAGTGCTTATCCACTTTCCTTCCCGGCAACGACGCAAGCTCGAGGATCTCGCCGGAATGCAACATGGAGTGGGTGAGCGCGGCGGTTTCGTCGCGGGTCATGCCGCGCAACACCACCGCCATCAGCCACGCGGCGATTTGGTAGTCGGGGACAGAGTCGCGGGTGTAGGCATTGACTAGAAACTCTACTTCCACGGCTGAGAGGGCGCCGCCATCGCGCTTTTTGCGAATCAGGTCAACCATGCGAAATGCGGGCTGAGGAGCACCGGGATGAGTCACTTGAGGCGAAATCCGTCTGGAAGAAGGTCGGTGATGGAAGCTTGCTGCGATCCCTTCTTGCCCTGAAAAAACACAATTGCGTCGGGCCCGAACTCGTAGATGACCTGACGGCAGGCGCCGCATGGCGAGCACGGGACCCCCTGTTCATTGGCAACCGCGACCGCCAGGATTTCCAGCCCAGGGCCTTGCTTGGCCACCGCGGCGAAAATGGCGGTGCGTTCTGCGCAGTTGGTCATGCCATAGGAGGCATTTTCCACGTTGCAGCCGAGGAATACATCGCCGGCAGACGTAAGGATTGCAGCCCCCACTTTGAAGTTGGAGTAAGGGGCATAGGCGTTCTTCATGGCCTGGCGCGCAGAACGCAACAGTTGCGCGCGACCGATTTTTGCAAGGTTTTTCTTCGGCACTCGTCGGACCCAAAAATAGCTGTCGATACAATGGCAAGTCATTGTAACCCGTGGCCGCCACCAGCCGTGACCACAATTACGCCACGAAAAAAGGGAGCCCGTGAGCTGGCCCCCAAACGCATTGTGAGTAGCCAGATCCGAGCTATTTTCCGGTTCCGCTCAAGCTGACCACATAGGATGCGTTTCGCGCTGCGGTTCCGATGAGCACCGTCGCGCTGCGCGCACCGACCGCTTGCGGAGTGAAGGTAATGGTCACGCTGCAAGACTTGCCGCCCGGAACCGCGATGCCCGCGCAGTTGTTGGTCTGCGAGAAATCGCCGGGGTTGGCGCCAGTAAGCGAAATAGTGTTGATTTGCAAATCTGCCACACCGGAACTGGAGATCGTGACCACGCGCAACGCGCCGCTGGTCCCGACTTTTTGCGAACCGAAGTTGACGGGGTTGGGATCGAAGGCGATCACCGGGTTATTGCGCACGATCATGGTTCCGTAGGTGCCCGTGATGGTCGCATCCAGAGCATGGTAGCCGATGAAATCCACCATCGCCAGTTGCAAGATACTCGGCCGAGGCATCAGGAAGTCGTTGTGGGTATAAAACGTCCCGTCCCCTTTGCCGCGCAAGACGCTGAGATAGTCGGCAAAGCCGGCCACCACGTCGTTGTTGCCATCGCCGTCCAC
>JANYBT010000073.1 GCA_025360645.1 Acidobacteriaceae bacterium
TCAAGAAGCACTACCGAAAGCGGAAACTTCCCGATCCGAAGACGATGCAAAAGATCGCAAAGAGTTGGGCTCCGTATCGCAGCGTGGCGTGCTGGTATTTGTGGCAGAGTTTGGACATGAAGACCCGTTAAGAGTTTGGACATGAAGATTCCTTAACCGCTTCGACGCTCTGCTCCGGTTAGTGGAAGAGCGGCGCTTTAGCGCCGCGTAAAGCGCACCAGCAGATTGCGGGCTTCAGTCCCGGTGAGAACTCTCCCGCCCCGGCGGTTAACTGTTGATGTTGCGGTTCAATGCCGGTTGGGGTTACGGGAAGAGCGGCGCTTCAGCGCCGCGTAAAGCGCACCAGCAGATTGCGGGCTTCAGCCCCGGTGAGAACTCTCCCGGACCGAAGCCCCAACTACGCGCTTGCCTCAGTGAGGACGGCCCCCAGCCGCGGCGCGCTGAAACGCGTCGGTGGTGAAATGAGCGGCTCTGTGATTAAATGATGGCGATGGCCGACGAGCAGAAAATTCGCGTCCTGGTCGCCAAGCCCGGCCTCGACGGTCACGACCGTGGCGCCAAAGTGATTGCCCGCGCCCTGCGCGATGCCGGCATGGAAGTCATCTACACTGGCCTGCGGCAAACCCCCGAGATGATCGTCAACGCGGCGTTGCAGGAAGACGTCCACGTGATTGGGCTTTCGATTCTCTCCGGCGCACACAACGCCATCGTCCCCCGCGTGATGGACCTGCTGAAACAGAACAAGATGGACGATGTGCTGGTGCTGGTCGGCGGCATTATCCCCAACCAGGACGTAGAGGCGTTGAAGAAACTAGGTGTCGCGGGAATTTTTCAGCCTGGAACTGCGATGGATGACATTGCTAAGTTCATTCGCAGCAATCTGAAACCGCGCGGCATGGCGACGGCCGGCTGATGGCGGCGCTAGACTCCTCCCGCTTGCGGGACACACTTTCCCATACCATTGGCCCCACTCCCTGGTACTGGCAGACGTTTCCGGTGCTGACTGCGGCCACAGGACAGCGGCTGGTTTGGCATCATCAGGGGATCGAAGGGCCTTTGGGATATGTGGTCACGCTGGGCCCCGAAGAAGATCCGAATTCTGCACTGCTCGCGCTCAACACCTATTGCCGGCCGTTTCTAGTTGGGGCGACAAAGCTCGGCATCTGGTGCCCGGAAGGACGCGCCCTGCGGCTTGTCTGTTTCGATCTCGATGCCCTGAAACCGTTTGACGTGGCCGAGGTTGCGGGATGGTTCAAACAATCCGCCGACCGGATCTTCGCCCACACCCCGCCCATTGCCGACTTCGAAGTCCCACTGGCGCTGGCGCCGGGCACGCATAAGATCGAAGTACCGGCAGAGCTGGCGACGGTGGAAGAATTAATCGTCCCCACCAGCTACAAGGCGATGAGCAACGACGAACCGGCGTTTGCGCTGTTCATCTTCTACCCGCAGGCCGGACTGGTGGAGGTGCTGCCGCAGCAGTGGTTCACCGCGTCGCGGTATCAAGTGGGCCAGCAATGGATCACGCGCGCCGTCCGCGATACGCAAACCCACCGCATTTTCGGCGAGTGCTTCGGCGCCGGAATTTTCCTGCTTGAAGAAGATGGATGCCGCTTGGAAGGTTGGTTGGAAGAGAACGACGCGGGGTAGGCCGCTCCTGCGGTTTCGTCTTCGACATTTTTCGCCGCCCGCAAGAAGTGATACCCTTCGGTTCGGTGTCGCAATTTTTCCAACTTGAAACCCGCTCTGGCGTCCGCATCCTGCGCCTCGCATCCGCGGACGGCACCAACCGCTTGAGCCGCGCTTGCGTCCTTTCACTGACCGAAGCTATCGGCGCGCTGGCCGCGAATCCTGGTCCCCTGATTCTTACCGGCAACTCGAAGTTTTTCTCCGTGGGCGCGGAACTCAATGAAATTGCGGCTTTGACCGGACCCAGCGCATACGAGTTCGCAAAGATGGGACAGCGGCTGATGCGTCTGGTCGCAGACTTCCCTGCCCCGGTGTGCGCCGCGGTCGAAGGCCATTGCATGGGCGGCGGGCTCGATCTGGCACTGGCATGTCACCAACGGATCGCCTCGGCCCACGCGGTGTTCGGCCATCGCGGCGCCGCGCTCGGGCTCGTCACGGGGTGGGGCGGCACTCAGCGATTGCCGCGACTCATCGGCAAAGCCCGCGCGTTGGAACTATTGGTAGCGGCGGAAAAAGTCACCGCCGCCTGCGCATTGCGAATCGGACTGGTGGATCTCATCGCGCCAGATCCGGCGGCAGAAGCGGTGCGGAGACTGCGGGCGGAAGCCTCTCTTCCCGATTGACGATTACAACTTTTCCGACTGGCGTCGGTCGCCGGTGAGAGAAGCCCCGCTGTCCGCATTGCATCGTTTTGCCGCCTGTTATAACGTGATGAGTCTCCCCTTTCGTGAACCATGACTGACGGCAATGACTGAGAGCAATCACACCACTTCTTCTGCAGCCAGTACGTTGCTGCCGTCCCAGGTCGATCCCACCACTCCGCGCTTTGAGGCAAACATGCGGGCGCTGGCCGAACTAGTGGCCCGCGTCCGCAACGAAGAGCAAACCATTCTGGAGGGCGGCGGCGCCAAGGCGATTGAAAGCCAGCACGGCAAAGGGCGGCTCACCGCGCGCGAACGCATTGAGCGCCTGGCTGATCCCGGCACCTTCTTTGAGCTCGGCATCTACACCGCCCACGGCATGTACGAAGAGTGGGGTGGCGCACCCGCGGCGGGCGTCGTCACCGGGATGGCGCGAGTCCACTCGCGGTTGGTGATGCTCATCGTGAACGATGCCACGGTCAAAGCCGGTGCATTCTTCCCCATGACCTCGAAGAAAGTAATCCGGGCGCAGAACATCGCGATTGAAAACCACATTCCAACCATCTATCTGGTGGATTCCGCAGGCGTGTTTCTGCCATTGCAGGAAGATGTCTTCCCCGACACCGACGATTTCGGCCGCGTGTTCCGCAACAATGCCGTGATGTCGGCGATGGGTATCCCGCAGATTGCCGCCATCATGGGCATGTGCGTCGCCGGCGGCGGCTATCTGCCGGTGATGTGCGACAACGTCTTGATGACCGACGGCAGCGGCTTGTTCCTGGCTGGGCCTGCGCTGGTGCAAGCTGCGATTGGACAGAAATATACGGCCGAAGAATTGGGCGGCGCGGCCATGCATTCGGCCATCGCGGGCACGGTGGACTTTCGCGAACCCAACGATGAAGCGTGCCTGTCGCGCATCCGCTCGCTGGTGGATAAATGGGGATATCGACGGCAATCGATCTGGGACCGCAAGCAGCCCCAGCCTCCCGCTCACGCTGCCGAAGAGATTTACGGGATCTACGATGCGTCACCGGGCAAGCCCTACGACATGAAAGAGATTCTGGCGCGGGTGGTGGACGGCAGTGAGTTCGATGAGTACAAAGCGGAATATGGCAAGACTCTGATTTGCGGCTATGCTCGCATTAGCGGGTTTGCGGTAGGCATTGTGGCCAACCAAAAGTTGCACGCCCACCAGACCGACCACGAGGGCCACAAGCGCGTGGAGTTCGGCGGCGTGATCTATACCGAGTCTGCAGAAAAAGCCGCGCGCTTCATCATGGACTGCAACCAAAACCTGATCCCGCTGGTATTTTTCCACGATGTGAACGGCTTCATGGTGGGCCGCGACGCGGAGTGGAGCGGCATCATTAAAGCTGGCGCCAAGATGGTGAATGCGGTGTCGAACTCGGTGGTACCGAAAATCACGGTGATCGTAGGCGGATCGTTTGGCGCGGGACACTATGCGATGTGCGGCAAGGCCTACGACCCGCGATTTGTCTTTGCCTGGCCCACCGCAAAGTATGCGGTGATGAGCGGAGAGGCGGCGGCGGGCACGCTGGTAGAAATCAAGATCCGGCAACTGGAGCGCGGCGGCAAGAAGCTGAGCGACGAAGAACGCAAAGAGCTGTTCGAGTCAGTCAGGAAGACATATTTCGAGCAGACCGACCCTCGCTATGGCGCGGCGCGGCTCTGGATCGACAAGATCATTGACCCCATGGAGACACGTGCGGCCATCACGCAGGCACTGGAAGCCGCAGCGTTGAATCCAGACGTCGCCGAGTGGAAAGTGGGAGTGTTGCAAACCTGAAAATCGATTTTGTAATTTGGTAATTGAGTAATTTGGTAATTTGAAACCGGCGAAGTTGCTCTGGTCCTAAAATTACACAATTACTCAATTACCAAATTACCAAATTTCTTTTCTTGTCTTCGTCCGTCAAACTCGTCGAATGTCCCCGCGATGCCTGGCAAGGGCTGAAGGGGCAGATCCCTGCCGACATCAAAGCCAGCTATCTGAAAGCCTTGATTAGCGCCGGGTTCAAGCATATTGACGCCGTGTCGTTCGTTTCTCCGAATGCCGTTCCACAGATGGCAGATTCAGAAGAAGTGCTCAAGGAACTCGACCCGCCAGATGACGTGGAGATCATCGGCATTGTGGTCAACCAAAAAGGCGCGCAGCGCGCCATCGACACGCACGCGGTGAAAACTCTGGGGTTCCCCTACTCGGTGTCGCCCACGTTCCTGCGCAACAACCAGCGGCAAACCCTGGAAGAAGCGCTCGAAGAACTGGAGAAGATCAAGGAAAAAGCCGATGCAGCGGGGCTTGGCGTCATCGTGTACATCTCGATGGCATTTGGCAACCCGTACGGCGATCTGTGGAACGCGGAGGAGGTTGTCGAAGCCGTGGGGTTGCTGGAGACGTTCAGCATCAAGATGATCTCGCTGGCCGACACCGTGGGCGTGGCCGCGCCAGATTTGATCGGCGAGGTTGTAGCGTCGGTGCTCGCGAAGTACGGCTACCTCGACGTGGGAGTGCATCTGCATAGCAGCGCAGGCGAGGCGGCGAACAAGATTTTCGCTGCTTATGACGCTGGCTGCCGCCGCTTTGACTCAGCGATTGGCGGCCTCGGGGGCTGTCCATTTGCACAAAATGAATTGGTAGGAAACATCCCGACCGAGACAGTGTTGGAAGCATTTCGCGGACGGGGCATTGAACTCCCCGCGCTCAAGCCTCTGGATACGTTGTTGCTGGCAACCACAGAAATTGGCAATCGATACACCCAGGAAACTCCATGACCTACAAGACTATTCAGTTGGCAATTGACGCCGGGGTCGCGACCATCACCATGAACCGCCCGGAGAAGCGCAACGCGGTCAGCTTCGAACTCGTAGATGAGCTGATGGCCGCGCTCGATGCCATTGAGCAGAGTAGCGCTCAGGTAATGATCGTCACCGGGGCCGGCAAAGCCTTCTGCGCGGGCATGGACCTGGAAGAGTTGAAATCGCTGCTGGGCAAGACACATGCGCAGAACGTCGCCGATTCCACCCGTATGGCGCAGCTCTTCCGTCGGATATATGAATTTCCGCGCCCGACGATCGCTGCCGTGAACGGCGCTGCCATTGCGGGAGGCACCGGCATCGCCACCATGTGCGACTTCACCTTAGCGGTGCCGGATGCCAAGTTTGGTTATACGGAAGTGCGCATCGGATTTGTGCCGGCGATTGTTTCCTCCATTCTGGTGTGGCAAGTGGGACACAAGATCGCGCGCGACCTGCTCTTGACCGGGCGCTTGTTTGACGCCGCCGAGGGGCATCGCTACGGCCTGGTAAACCAGATCGTCGCGCCGGAGACGCTGCTGCCGCGGGCGCTCGAACTGGCGGCAACGCTAATGGAAAACAGTCCGGCCTCGGTGCAGGCCACCAAGAGGCTGATCAATAGCTTCATCGCAAAACAGTTGGACGAGCAGATCGCGGCGGCCATCGAAGACAATGCAAGAATTCGCACCACCGCGGACTTCCGCGAGGGTGTGGCGTCCTTCCTGGAAAAACGCAAGCCGCACTGGGGACAGTCATGAGCGAAGCGCTCTCACCGAAGCCGGCAGTGTTCAATGAAACCAGGGTGCGGGTGCGTTATGCTGAAACCGACCAGATGGGCGTGGTCTATCATTCCAACTACTTCATCTGGTTTGAGATTGGGCGGGTGGAGCTGCTGCGGCAATTCGGATTTTCTTACAAGCAAATGGAGACCGACGACCAGTGCTTCATCGCCGTAGTGGATGCGCGCTGCCGTTATCGCGCTCCAGCGCGTTACGATGACGAGATCATTGTCCGCACTCGCCTGAAGAATGCGCGAGAATCGGTGGTTCACTTTGCCTATGAACTGGAGCGGGTCGGCGATGGGCTGCTGCTGGCGGAAGGCGAAACCACGCACATCGTAACCAACGCCGAGATGAAGATCGTCGCGCTGCCGGAGAAATACATCAAGGTATTTCGCGCGGCTGTGGGCCGTTGATGGCATCCACGAGAGGGGCTGTCGAAAGTTTTAGAAACGAGAGACCACATTGAAAGCACTTCACATTAACGGAAACGATCTGACGCTCGAAGCGGTCCGCGAGGTCGCGGTGGAACGGCGTCCGGTGCTGCTGGATCCCGACGCACGTGAGGCCGTGAATCGGGCCCGCGCCATTGTGGATGCGCTGGTCGCGCACGACAAGGTCTCCTATGCCATCACCACCGGCGTCGGCAAGCTAAGCGATATTCGCATTGTGGGCGAGCAGATCCGCGAGCTGCAGCTCAACCTCATCCGCTCTCACGCGGTAGGAGTTGGCGAGGCGCTGCCCGTCGCCGAAACTCGCGCCATGATGCTATTGCGCGCCGCATCCCTCTCCAAAGGACTCTCCGGCGTTCGCGCCATCACCATCGACACCATTTGCGAAATGTTAAACCGCGGCGTCACTCCCTTTGTGCCGTCTCAGGGCAGTGTGGGCGCAAGTGGAGATCTGGCCCCCTTGGCGCATCTCGCCCTCGCGCTCATCGGCGAAGGCGAGTGTCTTGACGAAAAGCTCGGACGCATTCCCAGCGCCGACGCCCTCAAGCAGGCCCAAATTACCCCTCTGGTGCTGGAAGCCAAAGAAGCCGTGTCCCTGATCAACGGCACCCAAGCCATGTTGGCGGTGGGCGCGCTGGCGCAACTGGCGGCGGAAATATTGGTGGACTCTGCCGACGTGATTGGCGCCATGGCGTGCGACGCGTTGCAAGGCACCGATGCCGCCTTCGACGAGCGCATTCACGCGGCGCGTCCCCACCCCGGGCAGATCGCTACCGCAGCGAATCTTCGCCGGTTGCTTGTCGGCAGCCAGATCCGCGATTCGCATCGCGATTGCGCTCGCGTGCAGGACGCTTATTCGCTACGCTGCATGCCGCAGGTGCATGGCGCCGTGCGCGATACTCTGCACCACTGCCGCCGCGTATTTGAAACGGAAATGAACTCAGCCGTGGACAATCCCCTGGTCTTCCCCGATCCCGACAAAAAGAAGTATGACCAGGGCGAGGTGATCTCAGGCGGCAACTTCCACGGGGAGCCAGTGGCCTTTGCGCTCGACTTTCTCGCCATCGCCCTCAGCGCGCTCGCTGGCATTTCCGAGAGGCGACTGGAGCGCATGGTCAATCCTGCGTTAAGCGAAGGACTGCCGCCCTTCCTCGCCGCCGGCGCCGGACTCAATTCCGGCTTCATGATGCCTCAGGTCACCGCCGCCGCGCTGGTCAGCGAGAATAAAGTGCTGGCGCATCCGGCATCGGTGGATTCGATCACCACCTCGGGCAACAAAGAAGATTTCGTCTCGATGGGCATGACCGCGGCCAACAAGCTGAAGCGCGTGGTGGACAACACCCGCAACGCCATGGCAATCGAGGCGATGGCCGCCGCTCAGGCCATCGATTTCCACGCGCCGTTGAAGACCTCGAAGCCGTTGCAGGCGGCGCATGCGGCTATCCGCTCGGTGTGCCCCACCATGGACAAGGACCGCGCGATGTATCTGGACTTCGAGCGCCTCAGCAGCCTGCTGGCCAGCGGCAAGTTGGCACAGGTGCTAAGGTAGCGAAAAAACGGCCCCTGCTATCACCGCAGGGGCCAGCCAGAGACCTTGTATAGTTTCGAACTCCCTTAATTCACCGTGAAGTTAGTCGCGCTGGTGGCGGTTCCGCCCGTCGTGGTGACCGCGATCTTGCCAGTCGTGGCGCCGGTGGGTACGGTGGCGTTCACCTGAGTATCGGAAACTACGGTGAACGTTGTCGCCGTCACTCCGTTGAATGTGACCTTGGTGGTTTGGGTCAGCCCAGTTCCGCTGATTGTCACCACCGTTCCTACCGGTCCGCTGGTCGGCGTGAAGCTGCTGATCAGCGGCGTCACGTTAAACGTAGTCGCACTCGTGGCGTTGCCCCCGGTCGTAGTGACCGCGATCTTGCCGGTCTTGGCGGCGCTAGGTACGGTCACCGTGATCTTGCTGTCGGAGACCACCGTGAAGCTGGTCGCTGTCACTCCGCCGACTGTCACTTTGGTGGCCTGCGTCAATCCCGTTCCGTTCACTGTAACTAAAGTCCCAATCACTCCACTGGTGGGTGTGATGCTGCTGATGGTTGGGATGATCTTGAATTGGATGAGGCTAGTGAGGGCCCCGCTGGGACGGGTCACGCTCACGGTTCCCGTCTTGGCTGCTGTGGGCACGTTGGCCGTCATGTAGGTATCCGAGGTTACGCTAAAGCTAGTGGCATTGACCCCACCGAAACTCACTGCGGTACTCCCGGTGAAGCCCTGCCCAAGAATCTCCACCGTCGAGCCCACCTTGCCCGACTTGGTCAGCAACTTGGCGAATGGCGCGGCGCTGATGTTGAGACTGTAAAAAACTCCGGCACCGGAATTGGCGCCCGAACCGCCATAGGTCGTGGATCCATACAGGATTCCGTTGGTGTGTTGATACGGGGCGGAGGCAGGGATGTCCCCAGTCGGCGAATCGAAGTTGTGTACGACGGTATAGGTGCCGGTGGACGTAATCTTGTAGAGGGTGCCATTGGTCGCACTACCTTGATTTTGAGTCACGCCGTAAAAGTTGCCATCAGTCGCTTGAATCAGGCCAGATTTGATCCCAAACCCGTCTGTCGTGCCATTAATCTGGTGGATTGCCGAATAGGATCCAGATGTCGTAATTTTAAAGACGATACCCGCACCAAACGTGCCCGACCCAGCGGTGCCGTAGAGTTTGCCGTCGGTGCCCTGAACCAGAGTGTAGTAGCAGCCATTTCCGTCCGCCAGACCGGTGAAGGCATGAAGCACGGTGACCACGCCACTGGTCGTGATTTTAAAGATGGTACCGGCATTACCTGTCCCGCCATAAACGGTGCACCCGTAAAGATTGCCATCCGTGCCTTGAATCAGGCCGGCGCTGATGTTGTAGCCCTCGGTGGTATTGTTAAAAGTATGGACGGTGCTGAAGACCCCGGCGGCAGTGATCTTGTACATGGTTGGGGAAGGCAAAAATGGCTGACCTTCAGTCACGCCGTAGTAATTGCCGTCTGCCGCTTGCACGGGTGGGGTAGCGGGGTTTCCCCCATCGCCGGTGTCGGAGAAGGCATGCAGAATCGTTTCCACGCCAGTGGAGCTCAGTTTGAAGACAGTGCCGCTGCCGTTGGTGCCGCGTTGGGCGGTGACGCCATAGAAAGAACCGTCAGTCCCAAGAATGACGCCGCCGTAGAAGCCGAGGTCAATGGATGGCACGCTCCAAAAGGTGTTGTAGGTACCGCCCGGGGTGACGGAGTAGACGCCGCCATTGTTGAAAGCGCCACCGCCGAGACCGGACGAATACAGATTACCGTCGCGGCCCTGGGCAATAGTAGCCGGACTGTTTGGGCCAGTGATGCCAGTGGTGAATAAATTGGTCACGACGCTGTAGGTCTGCGCCAGGGCCAAGGTAGGCACGGCGAGCAAAGCGAACGTGAGGGCGAAAACAACAAGTTTGGGAAATGTGAAGCGCATGCGTAATCTCCTGATTTCAACCCGTGAAGCGAATTGTGGGACTCAATCCCCGGACCGCGGAGGCGAAGGCAATTGTTGACCGCGCCCTGTTCATGTATACTTGTCCGGAACCCTCCCCCCCAGCAATAGGTGTAACCCGACACGACCCGACACTTCCCGACATGCCCGCAAGCGACCCATCCAAAACCGGCCAGCGACTCAATTCCTGGAAAGAAATCGCGGCATTTTTCAGCCGGGACGAAAGAACCGTGAACCGCTGGGAAAAGACCCTGGGCCTTCCCGTGCACCGCTTGCCGGGAGCCAAAGGCAGGGTGTATGCCTACACCGACGAGCTTTCCCAATGGCGGAAAATTCCCCGGCCAGCCGAACTCTTGGTGATGGAGAGACCGTCGCCGCCGGAAACCCCAGAGCAGCCTGTCCCAGGTCCTGATGTGCCACCTTTAGCAGAGTTTCCCTCTCCGTCGGGCGGGCGCAAGCCTCGATTCTGGATCGTGCTGGCCAGTCTGGGCTTGCTGGTGGTGCTTGTCGGCATCGTCTTCCAGCTTGAATTTCATCGCCACAGCCCACCGCTGCGGACCCAGGCTTCGACTTCCTTGGGGGCTTCCGCAGTGCCCTCGACTGCGGCGAACCCCGAGGCCGAACAACTCTACCTGACCGGCCGCTACTACTGGAACAAGCGCACCCGCCAAGACCTGGAGAAGGCCGTGGGCTACTTCACCCAGGCCAGCCTCAAAGATCCGAGTTACGCCAAGCCCTACGTGGGCCTCGCGGACTGCTACAACTTGCTGCGCGAGTATTCGGCCATGCCGGAATCGGAGGCGTTTCCCAAGGCCCTGGCTGCGGCCAGGAAAGCGGTGGAGCTCGACGACACCTCCGCCGAAGCACACACTTCCCTAGCTTTTCCGACGTTCTACTGGAACCGCGATCCCGTGACCGCGGAACGAGAGTTCAAACGCGCCCTGGCCCTGGATCCCAACTACGCGGTAGCCCATCAGTGGTATGCCACATTCTTGCTCACTCTCTCTCGTCCCGCCGAAGCCCTTCGGGAAATTGACCAGGCGCAAAAGCTCGACCCTGCCTCGCGCTCGGTTCTGGCAGACCGGGGTCTGATCCTTTTCAACAGTGGACAGCCAGCGGCCGCGATTTCGCTCCTCCAGCAACTGGAGTCGGCCGAACCCGCATTTATATCTCCTCATCGCTATCTGGAGGGGATGTACATGCTGCAGAAGGACTATCGCAACTTTCTGTCGGAGTGGAAAATCGTGGCGCAACTGGTGCCCGATGCGGCCGAACAGGTCGTCCAGCGCGCCGCCGAACGCGGTTTTGCAACCGGGGGCACACCGGGAATGTTGCAAGGCATGTTGCAGGCCCGCAAGCAGCTTTATGAACAAACCCAGGAAAACGCCTACTACGTGGCTCAAGCCTATGCCCTGGTCGGCAATCGCGTGGAAGCCATGCGCTACTTGCAGATAGCACACGATCGGCACGAACCCGCCCTCATCAATTTCCGTGTGGACCGGTCTTTGCAGATTCTCCACGATATGCCCGAGTTTCGCGCCATGGTCGCCGAATCAGCGTCAGCCCCAACCGGATAATCCGCCGCACCCGCCGCAGCCCCGAAACTGCGGGCCTAGGTAGTCCCGGCTAGCTCCCTTGCGCCGCACTCCCCGCCAAACCCAAATCCCCCGCAATCCCCTTCATCGCCTCAATGCAAAACGCAATGTGATCTTCCAAATCCACACCCAGTTCCGCCGCGCCAGTCGCAATATCGTCCCGATTGACGCTGCGGGCGAAGGCTTTGTCTTTCATTTTCTTTCGAACCGACTTGGCCTCGACCTCCGCCAGCGACTTGCCCGGCTTGACCAGCGCGCAAGCGGTAATGAAGCCGGCGAGTTCGTCACAGGCAAACAGCGCCTTCTCCATGGGCGACACGCGCGGCACCCCGGTATACTCGGCATGCGACAGGATCGCGCGCCGCACTTCTTCCGAATACCCTCGCTCCCGCAGAATTTCATTCCCTTTGTACGGATGCTCCTCCGCTGTTGGATATCTTTCGTAGTCAAAGTCGTGGATCAGGCCCACCAGTCCCCACAATTCCACCTCCCCCGGCGACCCGCTGCCGAATTTTATGGCACAGGCCCGCATGCACGCTTCCACCGCAAGCGCGTGCTTGCGCAAACTTTCTGACTGGGTGAACTCAAGTAGTAACCCCCATGCCGCTGGGCGACTGTGCATGTTTTACTCCTGTTTTCGCAAGGCTTTCGCACCTGTTGTTGAATCGCACCCATCAAGAAATCCCCGTAACAGTATCTTTCCGCTTGACTTCCACAGGACAGATGGTGGACATTATCAGAGTAGTCGTTTGGAGCGCTGCTCTGGCCCTCCCACAACCCATGGCCACTATTCTGGCTCCCGTGGATTCACGGGAAGTGGTTCGCTGTGATCGCTGTGATCTGGTGCAATTCCGTCCATTCAATAACACCTGCCGGCGGTGCCACGACTGTCTCGATAAAGAAGAGCCAATTGCAGCTATGCCCCAACCCTTGGAACCGTCCATCACGGTGGCAAATGCTCCCCCAGGCCACTTGGGACTGGCCATCGCCATCAAGAGCTTCCGCCTGGGCATTGGATTAAGTCAACGGCAACTGGCGGCGCGGATGGGAGTGCCACGCACTTACGTCTCCAAGATCGAAAATAAGAAAGCGACTCCTACCCTTTCCTCTCTGGAGCGGCTGGCGCGAGCATTGGAAGTCACTCTGCCCCAATTGTTGACCGGAAGCGAAGGCAAAGTGCCGGAGGGACTGCGGGCTCTGGTCGAGGACGACTTCGTCGCCGAGATTCTGCCCTTTGTGTCGCAACTGACGCCGACCCAGATGTCGAGCATCACGGCGCAAGTGCGGGAGATGACCACGCGCTTACAGCATAGTTCGTAATAGTTCGTAGGTTTCGTCGAACCAAAGTTTATCCGGGCACCACCAACCGAGAAAGCCGCGGCCGAAAGGCCGCGGCTTTTTCTTGGTGTGATCGAGGCGGGGAATTGGCGACCGGAGTGTGCCGGCTGCCAGAACATCCTCTCTTACTTTCTTACCCCGCGAACCACTTCCGCTGCTTGCGGGGCGTAGTGCGATTCCACGTACTCGTCGAGAATGTGACGGAACTCGTCAATGATCTTGTCGCCCTTCAGAGTCGTGAACAGGCGGCCATCCACATACACCGGAGCTTTAGGATCTTCCGCAGTGCCCGGCAGTGAAATGCCCAGGCTGGCGTGCTTGGACTCGCCGGGCCCGTTGACGATGCATCCCATCACCGCGACTTTCATTTCTTCCACGCCGTTGTAGCGCCCCTTCCAGATGGGCATCTGCTCCCGCAGATAGGTTTGAATCTGTTCGGCCATTTCCTGGAAGAACGTGCTGGTGGTACGGCCGCAACCGGGACAGGCAGTCACTTGCGGAGTGAAGCTGCGAATGCCGAGCGACTGCAGGATCTGCTGCCCTACACGCACTTCCTCGGTCCGGTCTCCGCCAGGCGCTGGAGTCAGCGACACCCGAATGGTATCGCCGATGCCTTCCTGCAGCACCACGCCAAGGGCGGCGGCTGAAGCCACGATTCCCTTCGCGCCCATGCCCGCTTCGGTCAGTCCAAGGTGCAGCGGGTAGACGCAACGTGTCGCGAGCGACCGGTACACGTCAATCAAGTCCTGCACCCCGCTCACTTTGGCGCTCAGGATGATCTGGTCCGGCCGCAAGCCGTATTTTTCTGCCAGCGCGGCGGAGTTCATGGCGCTGACCACCATGGCTTCCATGGTGACTTCGCGCGCCTCCAGCGGATCCGGCAGCAGCGAGTTCTCGTCCATCATTTTCGTTAGCAGCACCTGATCGAGCGAGCCCCAGTTCACCCCAATGCGCACCGGCTTCTGGTTCTTTACCGCCACTTCAATCATGATGCGGAAGTTGTCGTCGTTCTTGCGCCCCACGCTGACGTTGCCGGGATTGATGCGGTACTTGGCCAGCGCTTCGGCACAGGCCGGGTACTTGATGAGCAGGATGTGGCCGTTGTAATGGAAGTCGCCAATGATGGGAACGCGAATGCCCTGCTTGTCGAGCTGTTCCACCACATGGGGTACCGCCGCTGCGGCTTCCTCCGTGTTCACCGTGACGCGCACCAGTTCGCTGCCGGCGCAAGCCAGAGCGGCGACCTGTTTGACGGTCGAAGCGATGTCGGCGGTGTCGGTGTTGGTCATGGACTGCACCACGATCGGTGCATCGCTGCCCATGCGCACGCCTCCCACCACAACCGTGACGGTCTTCCTGCGTTGAATTTGAGCCATAGGGAGACTCTAGTTTAACAGCACAACACCGGATTGGAAGACCTTAGCCCCTGACCGGGGTCGCCTACGACCTCGGGAACCAAGTGCACTTTGGAAACGCGTCCCAACGCTTAAATCCGTCGCGGAACCGCTGAAACTTTACGGCAATCTTCCGGCCAAGCCCGGCAGGGTCTTAATCAGATCGTTATAAACCACCATTCCCGCAAAGACTACAAGAAAGACAAATGCAACCTGATAGATGCGTTCCTTGATCTGCAAGCTGATGTCGCGGCGGATGACGCTTTCGAACAGCAAGAACAAAATCATGCCACCATCGAGAATCGGGATGGGCAACAGGTTGAAAATGCCCAGATTCAGGCTGATGGCCGCAGTGAGTTCCAGCAGGGGCATCCAACCCTTTTGCATCGCGGCTTGGCCCGCAGCCTGGCCGATGCGGATCGGACCTTCGACGGAACGCATGGAAATCTTGCGCTCGACCATCTTCTGGACCAGTTCCAGAATCATGAACGAGGCGCGTTTATTCTGATCCAAGGAGCGTGACAGCGATTTTCCAAAAGGCAATCGCGTCACTTTCATCGGGATGCTCGAAATGCCAATGCGATAACGCTTTTCGCCTGGAGTGGAAGCCTCTGACAAGACCGGCGCCACCGTGAAGTCAAGCGGCCGTCCAT
>JANYBT010000108.1 GCA_025360645.1 Acidobacteriaceae bacterium
CGCTACGACAACTTGCGCACCTCACAGAACCTGAACGAAACCGTGCTCAACACTGGCAATGTCAACCAGAACCAGTTCGGCAAGCTGTTTTCGGTACCGGTAGACGGATACGTTTACGCGCAACCTCTTTACGTGGCCAACGTGAACATTCCTGGGCAGGGCAACCACAATGTGGTCTATGTGGCGACCGAGTATGACAGTGTGTTTGCGTTCGACGCGGACGTGAGTCAGGGAACCTTTCTGTGGCACACCAGCTTTGTGAACCCGGCGGGGGGCGTCACTCCCATCCCATCCAACGAAGTGGAGATTGGCAACGACTTGGTGCCTTGGGTGGGCATCACAGCCACGCCGGTGATTGATCCCGCCACCAACACGCTGTTCGTGGTGGCGCGGACAAAAGAAATCGTTGGGACCGCGGTGAACTACATCGAGCGCCTGCACGCGCTCGACATCACTACTGGAGCGGAAAAAGCCAACAGCCCGGTGGTGATTCAGGCCACGGTGGCCGGCACAGGCGCAGGCAGCGTGGGCGGACAACTTCCCTTCGAGCCGCTGCGGCAAAACAATCGCACCGGATTGCTGTTAGTCAGCGGAATCGTGTACGCGGGATTCTCATCGCTGGAGGACATCGATCCCTTCCACGGTTGGATTCTCGGCTATGACGAAAACTCACTGCAGCAAGTGAGGGTGTTCTGCACGACACCTAACGGCCAACATGGCGGAGTGTGGCAAGGCGGCGATGGCCTGGCGGCCGATGCCAACGGGAGCATGTTCTTCACCACCGGCGATGGCACGTTCGACGCCAATACCGGAGGGGTCGACTACGGAGATTCGGTCCTGAGGTTGACCTCGACGAGCGGAACTCTGGCGGTAGCCGATTATTTCTCGCCGTATAACCAGGCGTCGCTTGGCCCCATCAACTGGGATGTGGGTGCGGGCGGCACCCTGTTGCTGCCCGACCAACCCGGCCCTTACCCTCATCTGGTGCTGGCTGGCGGCAAGGGCGGAACGATTTACCTTGCCAACCGCGACAACCTGGGCCACTTCAGTTCCACGTCCAACCAAATCCTTTTGACGCTGCCCGGAGCCGCCGGCCCGGTGACTGAGAGCGGAGGCAGCCGGGGCGGGCCGGGGTACTGGAACGGAATGGTGTACTACGTGGGCGCCAACGATATTCCGAAACAGTTTGGGCTTTACAACGGGATGCTTTCCGCGACTCCGATCCAGCAATGGACGCCGCATAACTACGGCTATCCAGGAGCTTCCCCAGTGATATCAGCCAACGGCAACACCAACGGCATCCTGTGGACCGTGCAAACCAATGGGTTTACCACGAATACAGCAGCCGTTTTGCGTGCGATGGACGCGGCCAATGTCTCGCGGCAAATCTACTACAGTAGCAAGTCGTCGAAGGACACAGCCGGTGTGGCAGTCAAGTTCGCGGTGCCCACGGTGGCCAACGGCAAGGTGTACCTTGGCACCCAGACCGAACTGGACGTGTATGGGCTGTTGCCCTAGCCGGCCGGCGCTCCCAGCCAACTCACAGATGCGCCCCTCACACCGTGTGTTTATGCTCCCACCCTTCCGCGTGTTTGGTTTTGGATTCTTTGACTGCGGCGGTAGTGAGAAGCAATCCGATTAAGCCGAACACGGCCAGCGCCAACAAGGCGACAAAGAGGATTGGCATATGCGCCTCCTGGGGATAGTGTGGGGGCAGGCAACGGGAAAGGATGTGACGGCGGTCACGGTCCTAGGTGCGCACCACTCCCGACTCCACTTTCCCATTTTGGAGACAAGTCCGGACCCCGCCAACGGATTCTCGTCCTGCGCTAAGTTGAAACTGCTAAATTAGGGATTGGCAGAGCTGCGATTGAGCTGCGCCATCAATGCCTCTCTGGAGTCACCTATGCGGATTGCAGTGATTGGATCAGGGTATGTCGGGCTAGTCACAGGCGCCTGTTTTGCGGACCTCGGGCACCAAGTCGTGCTGGTGGATATTGACCAAGCGAAACTCGCGGCACTGCAGCGGGGCGAAGTGCCGATTCACGAACACTTCCTGTCCGAGTTGCTGACGCGGCACAGGGACTCGCGTTTGCAGTTTTCCAGCAATTTGCAGAAGGCGGTAAAAGAATGTGCGGCGGTCTTTATTGCAGTAGGCACGCCGCCCACCGATCGTGGTGAAGCCGACTTATCTTATGTGGAGTCGGTAGCGCGGGCAATTTGCGGGGCCATCGGCGACTACAAGGTGATCGTTGAGAAAAGCACCGTGCCGGTGTACACCAGCGACTGGATCCGCAAGATCGTGGCCCGCAACGGCACCAGAGCCGAGCACTTTGACGTCGCGTCGAATCCGGAGTTTTTGCGCGAAGGCTCCGCCGTAAGCGACTTCATGTATCCCGACCGCATTGTGGTGGGCGTGGAAACGGAACGCTGCGCCGCCGTGATGCAGGAGATTTATGCTCCGCTCACCGAGGGCCATTACTATAAGACCGCCGGCGCCATCCCCGCACCCGACGGAGCCCAGATTCCTCCCCGCCTGATCGTGACCAGCACCAAGAGCGCGGAACTGATCAAGCACGCTTCCAATGCGTTCCTGGCGATGAAGATTTCGTTTATCAACGCGGTCGCTTCGATCTGCGAGTCGGTGGGCGCCGACGTGCAACAGGTGTGCCAGGGAGTGGGCACGGACCGCCGCATCGGGCCGCGCTTCCTGAGCCCTGGCATTGGCTACGGCGGCTCCTGCTTCCCCAAAGACCTGATGGCATTCCGGTCCGTGGCCCGGGAGTGCGGCTATGAGTTTGGACTGCTGGATGAGGTGATGCGCATCAACGAACAGCAGCGCGGCCGTTTTCTGCGCAAAGTGCGCGAGGCACTGTGGACACTGCGCGACAAGCGTCTGGCGGTCCTGGGCCTGGCCTTTAAGGGCGGGACCGACGACATTCGTGAGTCTCCGGCGATCTTGTTGATTCAGGAATTGCTTCACGAAGGATGTCATGTCACCGCTTATGACCCGGCGGCGATGGACCGCGCCAAAGAGGTGCTGCCGGCCACCGTAGAATTTGCGTCATCCGCCTATGACGCCGCGCGCGATGCCGATGCCTTGCTTATCTTGACCGAGTGGGAAGAATTCGCCTCCCTCGACTTGCCTCGCCTGCGCCAGCAACTGAAGGACGCCATCGTGCTCGACGGACGCAACTTGTATGATCCGGCGGTGATGGCGGCGCAGGGCTTTACCTATTACAGCGTGGGACGGCCGACAGTGATTGCGGAGGCCTATGTGGCAGGCCGCAGCGAGGGCAAAACACCCCGATGACGAAATTGCGCGCTCTGGTCACCGGCGGTGCCGGATTTCTGGGCTCTCACCTTTGCGATGCCTTGTTGGCCAACGGCTATTCGGTCATCGCACTGGACAACCTGCTGACCGGACGCCTTGACAACCTGGCCCATCTGCACGCGGAACCCGGTTTCGAGTTTCAGCAACGCGACATCTGCGAAGCCTTCGACGTTGGGAGGGTGGACTACGTTTTCAACTTCGCTTGTCCAGCCAGCCCGGTAGATTACATGGAGCACGGAGTCGAGACGTTGCGCGTGGGCTCGGCGGGGACGCTGAATGCTCTGGAAGTGGCCCGCAAGCATGGCGCACGCTTCATGGAGGCATCCACTTCGGAGTGCTATGGCGATCCGCTCCAGCACCCCCAGACCGAGACCTACTGGGGCAACGTCAACCCGATCGGCCCACGCTCGGTGTATGACGAAGCCAAACGCTTTTCTGAAGCCGCGACGATGGCCTACCAACGCTACTACCATGTGGATACCCGGCTGCCGCGCATCTTCAACACTTACGGACCGCGTATGCAAGTGAAGGACGGGCGCGTGATTCCCAACTTCATGGACCAGGCATTGCGCGGCGAAGACTTGACCGTGTACGGAGACGGCAGCCAGACCCGGAGCTTCTGCTATGTCAGCGACGAAATCGAAGGTCTGATGCGCCTGGCCCACGCCACCGAGCACGACCCGGTAAATATCGGCAACCCCGGCGAGTTCACCATTCTGGAGTGCGCGGAAAAAGTGTTGCAGGTGACGGGATCCAAGAGCAGAATCCGCTTGGAGCCGCTGCCCCAGGATGATCCGAAGCAACGCTGTCCGGACATTGCCAAGGCGAAGACACTGCTGGGGTGGGAACCCAGGATCGACCTGGAAACCGGGCTGAAGCTGTCGCTCGATTACTTCCGCAAGGCGGTGCGGGAGCGCAGCGCGCAAGAATCGACAAGTCGCAAAACCAGCGGCGATTGAGAGGCCTCGCGCGTCGCTGGCTTACTTGACTTCCCACACCCCGTCTTCTGCGGCGTGGTAACACGAGACCTCCAGATTCGGGAACTCGTGGCGAATCACCTTGGCGGCCTGCTCTAATTCGCTCTGATGAAAGGCTTTTTCCGCTTGGCGATCATGCCCAAACGCCGCCAGTCCGCCATAGCGTCCGCAATCGGAATGACTAAAGAGCAAGACGCGCCGCGTCTGGTGAATGGCGATCGAGGTGCGGAGTTGCTCCAGCACGAATGCTCGCTCGTATTCCTCGGTGGAAGAAGTAAGAGCCCGGATGCTGCCGGCAATCGTGATGACATCCGGGCGCGTCACCCCTATGCGCTTAATGAATTTTTGGGTGGCGAGCCCGAAGCGATGGTCGAAACACTGCACCACTGCGGCATCGCTAACGTATGGCTCAACAGCGGTATCAAAGTGAAAAACTCTCTGCATGCTTGGCCATCCTCGAAAGTTGTGCGCCTTTAGGTTTCGAACCAGCCGGTCTCTGTGGTCCCCGGGCGATTCGCTATTTGATGAAGTAGCCGCTCACCCGCCATTTACCGTCTTTGTCGAGCATGGGGGTGACGGTTTCCACCGCCGACTGCTTGTGCTCGAAACGGGTCTCGTATTGGATGACGACGTATTCCCCATCGGGCGCGCCGGGCAGCGACTTGGTGTAGGCGGCGCTTAGGAGCTTCCGCGAAACCACTCTACCGAGAGGTTCTCGACTGGCCCGCATGGCGGCCGCCCACTGCGGATGGGTCACGGCGGCCTTGAACAGGGAAGCGGATTGCTGCCAGCTCTCGCCATAGGTTCCGGAATCGGTCAAGGCCAGCCACGCCTCAGCCGACTGCTGAGCGACTTGTTCCAGCTTTTGTTGCGCCGGTGCGGGGACGCTTAGAAATACCAGCAGCATAGCGGACCCAGCCACCCATCCCAGGGCCGCCCACCTTTGCGAAACGATTCTGGATGGTTGCATGTTAGGCCTCCCTTCTCGTCTTCAATTGTGCCAGCAACTGCTCAATCCGATCGTCTTTCTCCAGGGCCGCCAGACGCGCTTCCATATCACTGGCGACGATCTCAGACTTCGCCTGGCTCTCGGCTTCGCTGTGCGCCACTTTGCGCTTCATGCGGTCAAAGGTGGACGAGCCTGACATGGAGCCCAGCTTGAATTGCGCGTCCGTCGCCCGGCTCACCGCCCGTGCCCGCCTCTGCCGGGCCGCCAGCAGATCCGCCTTGGCCGTGGCTTCCGCCAACTTTTGCTCCAGCTGACGAAGTGCCGCCTTGAGGTTCTCGACCTGCATTTTTTGGTCATCCACCTGCTGCGCGTAACTGTCAGTGAGTTCGCGATAACTCTCGCCACGTTGCAAGGCCGCGCGCGCCAGGTCATCCTGCTTTTTGTCCACGGCGAGCTCCGCCTTGCGGGACCACTCCCCCACGCGGTCGGAGTTCTCTTGCTTCTTCTTCTCTAGCAGGTGCTGATCGGCGATGGCGATGGCCACCTGCGTCTTCACCTGCAGGAGCTGGTTCTGCATGTCGAGGATCACCTGCTTGATCATTTTCTCGGGGTCTTCGGCCTGATCGATCAGGTCGTTAAGGTTGGCCCTCACCAACGTTGCGATTCGCTCCAGCAATGCCATAAAAGACTCCTTCCGTTGCTATGCCATGGGAACGGGCTTGCCCGCCCCCATCGCGGTTACTTGCTTTGCTCTTGGTCCGGCTTCGGCGCCTTATCTCCGATTTGCCGCACCTTCCCGAGCATGTCTTTCAAACCCATGCCGGTCAGGGTTTCAAACAGAGCGGGGACCTGGGCCACTATTTGGGTTAAATCGCCGGTGATTTTGTTGAGACCCGCCGCGTCTCCGTTGCCGGTTGAGACCACGGTGATCTTGTCCACATTGGCCAGGGGACTGGCCAGCGCTCGCACAATTTCCGGCAATCCGGTGAGCAGCTTGTCAATGACCGCCGCCTGGTTGTACTCCTGGAACGCGGCCGCCTTCACGTTCATCGCCCGAGCTTCCGCGTCACCCTTCTTGAAGATGATCTCGGCTTCCGCTTCACCCTGCTGACGGATGGAGGAGGCCTGACCTTCCGCTTCAGCCATCAAGCGCTGCCGCTCAGCCGCCGCCAGCGTTTCGATTCGCTGGCGCTCGATCTCAGCGGGCTTCAGCACCGTCGCAATCAACTCTTTCTCGCGACGGTTGATTTCCGCTTCCTGCACTTTCACTTGCTGTTCTTTCTCAATCTGCAGCACCTTGACGCTCTCAGCCACCACTTGCTGCTGCATGATGTTGGTCTGGATGTCGTAGGCCTTGTCGGCTTGCGCTTGTTGTTTCTTAATGACTTCCAGGTACTGCGCTTTCTTGACCTCCAGGTCGCGCTGGGCTTCCGCCTGTTTGGCCAGGGAGAGGGTCTCGGCCAGGACCCGTTCCTGGTCGGCCTGCGCCCTGGCAACCGCAGCCTCCCTGGTGGCGTTGGCGCGCCGGATGGCGGTATCGCGTTCGGCTTCCGCAGTGGCAACGTCGGCATCGCGGCGGATGCGCGCCACGTCTGGTTTACCCATGTTGCTGATGTATTCATTCTTGTCGCGGACTTCCTTGATGGTGAAGGAGATGACTTCCAGACCCATCTTGGTCATGTCGTCGGCGCAAGTGGAGCGCATGCGGTCGGCCACCATTTCCGGTTCTTTGACAATCTCTTCCACCGTCAATTGCCCGATGATGCCGCGCAAGTGGCCTTCCATCACCAGCCGGATCAAGCCTTCGCGCAATTCGGGCGTCTTGGTGAGAAATTGCTCGGACGCGGTCAAGATGGACTCCGCGTCGGACTTCACTTTGATCTGCGCCACCGCTTCCACCGTGACCGCCACACCCTGTTTGGTGTAGAGATCCTGTTGCGGAGCGACGTCGAACGACATCAGTTCCAGGGACAGGCCCCGGCAATTCTCGATCATGGGGAAGATGATGGTGCCGTGCCCCTTGACCACGCGCGTCCCGCGAAAGCCGTAGACCACCAGCGCCTCGTGCGGACCGGCTTTGCGATACAGTTTCGCCAACATGCTCATCAACAACATGATGGCCAGTACCGACAGTCCTACAATCACCCAGATTTGTACTGCCAATCCCAACATATCGCCTCCTCGTTACTTGTAGCGCCGGCGGACTGCCGGCTGTTCGAGAACGACTCCGCTCTCGTAAATGATTGCGGAGGACTGCCCGCAAGCCGAAGAACTACTTCGCCGATTCCGGCTCCTGAGGCGCGTCATCCGACTCGCCCGTCATATCTTCCCAGCGCCTCACGTAGGCAATCCCCTTCTCATAGCGGGTGACTACAACTTCGGCGCCCTTGCTGAGAGCGCGGCCGCCTTCGCTGCGCGCCCCACAGGCGCGGCGCGTGCCCGCTTGCGAGTAGATGATTTCGCCGGTGCCAGCTTCGCGGATGGAACTGGAGATGCGACCGAGCACTCCCACCATGTTGAAATCCGCGGGGTCCAGGTTCTCCTCGTGCGAGATCAAGACCTTGGTCATGAACAGGAAGACAATGCCCGCGCCCACGATTCCGCTCGCCGAAGCAATCAATAGTCCCAAGGCGAACCAAATGCTGGCATAGCGGGTGATGAGGTAGCCCGTCCCGCCAAACCAGGCCAGAAAGGCGGTGAAAGTGATGAAGTTGAACGGCGAGATCTCCGCCCCTTGCGCGGCATGAGATGGGCCATGGAACGGGGGATGTCCGGGCGTCGGCGAATGGCCCAGGCTGTGCGGCAAGTGCGGCCAATGGAAGTGCCAACTCAACGCGCCGGACAGGAATGAGAATACGCTGAAAAAGAAGCCGATGGCGAAGCAGATCAGATAGAAAGTTGGCCAGGTCACAGGGTTCTTCTCCGTCCCGTCGAGCTCGACTGCGGGGGCTGGGGCCTCAACGCCTCAAACAACCGGTCTGCCAGGCCGGGCGTATTCAAAATCTCTCCCAGGAGCAAGAGACGGCCTCGGGTATCTTTATCGCGCGCCACTTTGATCAGCACTTCGCTGACTTGGGCGTCGGCGGCAAAACGCTCGGAGCCTTGCAGCAGCCACACATCGAGCTTGCCTTCGGTGGTGCGGAGGTCAGAGACCAGCTCGGTGTGGTAGCCCTTGGGGTCGTCCACCAGGAAGCCAGGATGCACCTTGAAAAACTTCGCCAGCAAGGTACGCGAAGACTGGGTCATGTGGCGGCGCTTGCCGCTTTCGATCTGCGACAGATACGACTGGCTGATGGCGTGCTTGGTTTCCCGCTTGATGGCCTTCATGAGTTCCTGTTGAGTCAAGGGGCGGTCCAGGCCGCGCAAAGAGCCTTCGACCTCACGCAAGTAGCGGATTTTTTCGCCCAGCGTCATCGCATCCTTCCCCACGAGGAATCGCTAATCGTTATATTTATATTGCATATTGCGATTTAAGTCAAGGACTGGGTTTGGCTTGTTTTCAGCGGCTTGGCGGAGCCGTCTGAGGAATTCCCAAACCCAAGGCGCCCACCGTACCGCTCGGAACTTTCCCTTCGGCGGCCACGTATCGTCGAGTGGCGGAGGTTTCGAGGGCCGCACATGGCGCAATGGCGCCACACAAGCGAGGGCGACAGTATGGGCGAGATGACGGGGCTGGTGGCAGTAGTGATGTTGTTTGGAATCCCGATGGCGGGGATGTACACCTACTACCGGGTGCGCAAGTTGCGCAGCGAAGAGCGCCAAGCTGCGATTCAACGCGGAGTGAGCGTTCCGATGGAGCCGGAGCTCTCGCAAGTGGCGAGTTCGCGACGCTCGGGCATTTTGCTCAGCGCGGGTGCGCTGGGATACATGGTTGTATTTGCGATGATTGCGCGAGTGGAGCCGGATGCCCGAACCGCGATGGCGTTTGGCGCAATTCCGCTGGCGCTGGGGCTTGGGTTCTTCCTCGACTCAGCGTTGGTACGCCGCGACGTGCGCAGCCAGTAGCAAAGGTCGGTTGCGCTTCGGGGTCGAGCGCTTTGGGTAGGTCCGGTTGCTCAACACTTCATAGTGGCGAACATGCGGTTCCAGTTCCAGCAGGAACCGCACGTCCTCCGGGACAGTCCACCGCGCGCCGTAGTCGGCGGCGGCCTCCACGAACGCTCCGACGACGCTAGGTGATGCTGACTTCGGTGTAGGTGCCGAACACTTGCCGCAGGGCTTCGCAGATTTCGCCTACGGTAGCGTAGGCGCGGACGGCGTCGACGATGTAGGGCATGGTGTTGGCCGGAGAGATTTTGCCGCCCGTACCGGCGGTTGGCTCCTGAGCGGCGGCGCGCTTCAGGGCTTCGAGGCAGCGCTGCACCTCCTGATTGGAGCGTCGAGTGCGCAAGGTCTTGAGTTTTGCCGTCTGCGAGACCGCCACGCTCTCGTCAATGTAGAGGATATGCGGAGACTCCTCTTCGATGACGAATTCGTTAACCCCAACGATGACTTTCTCTTTGGCTTCCGCCGCGCGTTGGAACTGGTAAGACGCTTCAGCGATTTCCTTCTGGGGATAGCCGCGCTCGATGGCCTTGACCATTCCGCCCATCGCATCCAGCTTGCTGAAATAGTCGAACGCGCCCTTCTCCATGTCGAGAGTGGAACGCTCCACAAAGTAGGAGCCTCCCAGCGGATCCACGGTTTGCGCGACGCCTGATTCGTAGGCGATGATCTGCTGCGTCCGCAGCGCAATGCGCGCCGCCTCTTCGGTGGGCAGGGCGAGGGCCTCGTCGTAAGAATCGGTGTGCAGCGATTGAGTTCCCCCCAGCACGGCCGCCAGCGCCTGAATGGCTACGCGGGCGATGTTGTTCATGGGTTGCTGCGCGGGCAGCGAAACGCCGGCGGTCTGGGTGTGAAAGCGCAGCAGCCAGGTCCGCTGGTTCTTGGCGTTGAAGCGGTCCGTCATCAAGCGGTACCAGATCTTGCGGGCGGCGCGATACTTGGCGATCTCTTCAAAAAAGTCGTTGTGGGCATTGAAGAAAAAGCTGAGGCGAGGTCCGAACTCGTCCACATCCAGGCCGCGGCGGCGAGCCCATTCCACGTACTCCACGCCATCGTAAATGGTGAAGGCGAGTTCCTGCAGCGCGGTCGAGCCGGCCTCGCGGATGTGGTATCCGCTGATGGAGATGGTGTTGAACTTGGGCGTGTACAGCGAGCCGAACTCGAAAGTGTCAATCACCAGGCGCATGGATGGCGCGGGCGGGTAAATATATTCCTTTTGCGCGATGTATTCCTTCAGAATGTCGTTCTGGATGGTGCCGGAGATTTTTTTCCAGTCCGCCCCTTGTTTTTCGGCGACAACGAGGTACATGGCCCACAACACCGACGCCGGCGAGTTGATGGTCATGGAGACTGTGGTCTTCTCCAGGTCAATGCCACCGAACAGAATTTCCATATCCTCAAGCGAGTCAATGGCGACGCCGCACTTGCCAACCTCGCCTTCACTGGCGGGGTGGTCGGAATCGTAGCCCATCAGCGTGGGCAGATCGAAGGCCACGGAGAGTCCGCTTCCGCCGTGTTCGAGCAGATACTTATAGCGCTGATTGGTTTCCTCCGGTGAGGCAAAGCCGGAGAACTGCCGCATGGTGTAGAGCTTGCCGCGATATCCGGTGGCATGAATGCCGCGGGTGAACGGCGCCTGCCCGGGATAGCCCAGGTACGAATCGTAGTTGAAGTCTTCCGGCAGGTCTGCCTGGGTGTACAGGCGGCGAATGGGCACATCAGAAATGGTGGAAAAACGAGCATTGCCGTGATCGTCGAGATTGGCGCCGGTGGACGCACCGATGGGCTTTTCTGGGGACTTCGCAAGAGTGGGAGCGAGGGTGTTCTCGGCCCACGCGGCTTCGCTTTCCGACGGATGGCGATCCGTAAAAACGTCGGTGATGGGACTTTCGGCAACCGTGTTCACGACAGACGAATTCTTCAACTTGTTTTCCGGCATGCTCACCCCTGAGGCAACCCTAGATAATATGAGAGCGCGGGCTTGAGAGCAAGGAACGGGTGGCGGGAAGGGCAAGAACGCAATCGTGACGCCGCTGAGTTGCGCCTCGCCCTTTGTAAGAGGTGAGAATGTGGGTTCTAAACTTCACTGATCTACACAGCAAGTGGTGGGCCAATACCACGAGAGAGCTAAACACTTTGGGCTCAGCGCGGACAGAACCCTGCTGCGGCCAACCCCGTGCACAGCGGATAGCGAACTATCGCTTCGGATAGTTGGCGGTCGAGTTTCTAGGCGCTCATCTGCGCCAGAATGGCGCGGGCTTCAGCGGCGGGATCGGCCGCCTCGGTGATAGGGCGACCGACGACGATATGGGTGGCGCCGGCGGCGATGGCCTCGGCGGGGGTCACGACGCGAATCTGGTCGCCCGCTTCCCTGCCGGCTGGACGCACGCCGGGGGTCACGATTAGCAACCCTGGACCCAACTCGTGGCGAATCGCGCGGGCTTCGCGGGCCGACGCGACGACACCGTGGCAACCGCTGGCTGCGGCGAGGGCCGACAGGCGCAGCACCTGGTCCACAACTTCGCCCCGCACTCCCATTTTGGCGAGGTCGGATTCGTCGAGACTGGTAAGAACGGTGACCGCGAGGATGGCGAGATCGGGATGGTTGCGCGCCGCATCAACCGCCGCCCGCAGCATCTTTCCGCCGCCGGAACCGTGCACCGTCAGCATGGTGACGCCGAGCAGCGCGGCTTCGCGCACGGCGGCGGCCACGGTGTTGGGAATGTCGTGATACTTGAGGTCGAGGAACACTTTACGCCCTGAGGTGACCAAGTCATGCACGATGCCGGGGCCTTCGGCGGTATAAAGCTGAAGGCCGACCTTGTAGAGCAGGGCGGAGTCTCCGACGGCGGTGACAATACGCTGCGCCGCAGCGGCGGAAGAAACGTCAAGGGCAACGATGAGACTATGGCGCGGGTCAGACATGCGCTTCAAGAATAGCATCGTGTGGAAAGACCGGCGCGCAGAGGACGCCAGGGCCATCGCTCCGACTGGGATCTCTCAAACCCTGCTTCCAACGTTGCAGCCATCCCGACGGTCGCCATCCTTCAGTGCCGTATCATGGCCGTAATTCCTAGCTGTAATTCCCAATTCTGCAATCCCAATGAACAAACGTTTTAATACCCCGGATTGGCATTGACACGGCAGGGCGCAACGTAAGACAATCCAGCGCGAATGTCGAGCCCAACCACGACTCCGTCTTCGGCACCGAAACTCCGCCGGTCGCTTACGCTTTGGGACTTAATTCTGTATGGGGTGATCGTGATTCAGCCCACCGCGCCAATGTCGGTGTACGGAGTGCTCAGCCAGCGGGGACGCGGGCATGTGGTCACCACCATTCTGATCGCGATGGTAGCGATGCTGTTCACGGCCATCAGCTATGGGCGCATGGCGCGCGCCTATCCCAGCGCCGGGTCGGCATTCACCTACGTGGGGCAGGAGATTAATCCAGCGCTTGGCTACGTGACAGGCTGGAGCATGGTGATGGATTACATGCTCAATCCGATGATTTGCGTGATTTGGATCAGCCAGCAGGCGCATGACTTCGCGCCGGGGATTCCGTACTGGGGGTGGGCCACCTTTTTCGCCCTCGTATTTACGTTGCTGAATCTTCAGGGAGTGAAGACCTCAGCGAGGGTGAATTCGGGGTTGGCCGCGGGGATGGGAGTGGTGATCGCGATTTTCTTCGTCGCAGCGGCGCGCTATGTGTTTGGCCACCCTCACGACAGCGCGGGATTCTTCACTCACCCGTTTTACGATCCGCAGACCTGGAATTCAAAGGCGGTACTGGGAGGGACCTCGGTAGCGGTGCTGACCTACATCGGCTTCGACGGAATATCCACGCTTTCAGAAGAGGCGGAAAACCCGCGACGCAATATCCTGCTGGCCACGGTGCTGACGTGCGTGGTCATTGGACTCTTGTCGGCGCTGGAAGTGTACGCAGCGCAACTGATCTGGCCGGTTTCGCGGGCATTCCCGAACGTGGATACGGCATTCGTGCATGTCGCCAAGCAGGCTTGGGCACCGCTGTTTGCAATAGTCGGATTCACCCTGGTGGTAGCGAATTTCGGGTCGGGTATGGGAGCCCAGTTGGGTGCAGCACGATTGCTGTTTGGGATGGGACGGAGCAATGCACTGCCGAAGTCGTTCTTCGGCGTAGTGGATGCGAAACGACACGTGCCACGCAATGGGGTGATATTTGTGGGCGCACTGGCGTTGGCGGGAGCCTTTTTGCTACCGTGGGCCGCCGGGGGAGAAGGCACGGGATTTGAACTGGGCGCGAATTTGCTGAATTTCGGAGCGCTGATTGCATTCATGGGAGTGAATGCGGCGGCATTCATGCGCTATTTCGTCCGCGCTCAGGAAAAGAAGCTGATGAATTTCTTCCCGCCGGTGCTCGGGTTTGTGATTTGCGCGGTCCTGTGGTGGAACTTGAGCTCGAAGTCGCGAGTGTTCGGAGCGCTGTGGATGGCGATTGGCATTGCGTTTGGCGCCTGGAAAACACGGGGATTCCGGGGCGAGTTGGTGAATTTTGACTTGCCTGCGGAAGAGGAATAAACCGTCGTCTCCCACGCCGTGGTGCGGCTTAGTCCACGTTCCATCCCTTGACTTCAACCGCTGGCTCTGCGGCTCCCAGAGCACTGGTGCGGTACGTGGCCGTGATTTCGCGTTTCTCCCCAGGCAGGAGCGACAGGTAATTGTCCTCCCAGATCACAGGCAGGATTTCGTCTCCCTCCGCTCCTTTGTTGACTTTCAGCCGGATGAAAAATGCCAGACTCGGGCTGGGATTTTCCAACATAACGCGGGTGATGGAATCGTCCGCATGGCGCTCGGTCTGGCTACGGACGTGCAGTTTGACTTTGGGCAGGTTGGCCAGCGCGGTATAGTTGGCGAAAGACCGGGTCGGGGTTTTCCACCAATTGGATTTGGCCCAGTCCAGAGTTTCCGGCGCAGTGGACAGCCAATAGAAATTCGATCCCACCAGTTTTCCCTCGCTATTGGTCAAGCGTAGCGAGAGGAAGTAGGTGGGAGTGAGCTCGGGGATGGAAGGTAATTCAAACACCTTGCGCGTGCTGTCTGCAGGGGCGTCGATAGCGACCTGCTTGCTGAACTTCTGGTTCATTTGGAGGTCAAAAATCTGCGCGGACAATGTGAGGCCATTGGCGTCGGCGTACTGGCTGCTGACCACCCACACCGCGTGGTCATCGTAGCCATAGACAGGATGCAGCGATTGATTGGCAGTCTTAGCGCCGAAGTAGCCGCCTCCGGGCAGCAGGTAATAGTCGTACAGGTGCCAGATCACCGAAGGCCAGGCGTTGTTAAGCATCCACTGGATGACCCCGGTGGAGACATACTTGTTGCGCGAGTAGGCCTCAAACATGGCGCGCACACCTTCGTAGGTCATCAGTTGCGACTTGAGTGCGTAGTCGTCGAGACTGTCCGCTTTGCCGTAACGCTTGTCCAAAGCCTCGGTGAAGACCTTGAGGTTCTTGAATTCTCCTCCGCCGGCATGGAAACCCCAGTATTCATCGATAGGCCAGAGGTGGTCGGCAGGGAGCATCTTGCGCAGACTCTCAACCGGTGGGACCGCGGGACCCATGCTGGTTTCGGTATTAAAGCCATAGGCTCCGCCGCAACCACCGGGATTGCAGACGGCCTCGGGCTTGCCGCGAGTACCGTCCAACTGCCAGTAGCCCGGCGCGACGTATTCGTAAGGGCCAGTCATTTTCACGCCACTGTCGCCGGATTTTGAAGTAGGCTTGCCGGTGGCCGACGACACGATCGGGTTCGGCCAAAGCAGCTTCTGCTCGACTTTGAGATACACGGCTTCGACGTCGGCTGGCGGTGGGTTGTCGCTGCCGTTGAGCCACATCAGCAAGCTGGGATGGCTGCGCAGGCGATAGATCTGGTCCTGCAGCGAGGCCTCCGCGATTTGATAGTCGGCAGGCTTCCATTTCGACCAATGCTCCCAGTGGTCGCAGCAGCACCAGCCCGCCATGACCAGGATGCCCTGTTCGTCGGCGAGGCGAAAGAACTCTTCGGATTCGAGCTTGCCTTCCAGACGAATGGTATTGAGACCCAGGTCGCGCACGTACCGGAACTCATCGCGAAGCCGCGTTGGATCCTGGCGAAGCATCAGGTCGGGAGACCAGCCGCCACCGCGAATCAAAATTTTCTTATGATTGACCGAGAAGACTCGACGCTGGTGGGAGTCGAGGTCCGACGCAATTTCGCGGATGCCAAAGCGGGTGTGCGTGGCATCAGAAAGCTGGCCGCTGGTGGCGAAGGACAGGTGCAGGTCGTATAGGTTGGGCGTTCCCATCTGCGCCGGCCACCACAAGCGAGGGTGGGAGAGATTCAACTGCGGGAATTGCGCGGGCTGAAGGGTAACGTCTTGGGCCTCGCCTGGAAGCAGATCGACATTGCGGGAGAATTTCACACCTTCGATGTCTCCGTTCAGCGTGCCATGGACTGGCTGGTCGAGTGCGTTCTTCAACTGAACGGTCACGGTAAGTTGGGCGCGGTCACCGTCGGACGAGACCTGCGAGATAACGGTGGGATAGCGCAGAGCGACTGGACCGGTGGCGGAAACAGAAACGTCACGCCAAAGCCCCATAGCGCGATCGGGAGGGGCGGGGTTCCAATCCACGAAAGTAATGGCCAGATCCGTGGGAGTGGGCGGCCACACCTGAACCGCGACAACGTTGACGGCTCCAGGCTTGGCGACGCCGGAGATGTTGAACGAGTAGGTTCGCCAGGCACCGGCAACTTCGCTCGAGTTGGCGATCTGCCGGCCGTTCACCCAGATGTTGGCGCGATAGTTGATGCCGGCGAAATTCAACCAGATAGTTCTGCCCGCGAACTCGGCGGGAACGGTGACCTCCTTGCGATACCACCAGGGCACGGCATATGGGCTGCTGCGGTCCATGGAAACGTTGGAGAAGTTGGCGCCGATGGGATAGGTCATGCCCGGCAGTTGGCGCAGGTTCATGCCAAAGTACGGATCGGAAAAATCGCCGGCTTTCCATTGCGCTGCGACGACCGTGGTGGGAACACTGACGCGGTACCAGCCTACGGGAGCGAACCCGGCGGCAGAAATCACGTCGCCCTTGGCGGTGATTTTGGCCGAGCTTTGGAGGGTCCATCCCTCCGAGAGCGGCAGCGGATCCGGCAACTGACAGAAAGAGACCGAGGTGGACAACAGGAAGAAGCCGGTCAGAAGGCCATAGAAAGCTATGGTACGAATCGACATGGGAAAAATTCTCCGGGGACTGTCAGCCACAAACATTACCACAACGAGCGCCAGCGAATCGTCGAAATCCCTGTATTGATTCGTTTCAATACAACCGGGCGGAGGGGAACGCGGCAGCGCGTGGGTGGGCGAGAGCCCTTCTAGTTTATAATCGGAAATTCCCTTTATTTCTTTGGAGTGTTGAAACGATGATTCGATTTTTGCAGACCCCTGGCCCAGCCTTGAAGATCATTCTGGGCGGCATCTTGCTTGTTATCTGTGCCTCTATGGTGATCACGCTGGTCCCCGGCGGGATTGGCAATGAGTTCCTTTCCGGTCAACCGGGAAAAGGCATCATCGCCAAAGTGGGCAGCGAGGAAGTGACCGCGACCGAAGTGCAACGAACGGCGCAAGCCATGATCCGGCGGCAGTTTCCCAAGGGTGGACCGGATGCCGCAATGTTGATGCCCTACCTGGCTTCCCAGGCGGCCGAACAATTGATCACGCAAAAGGCCATGCTAGCGGAAGCCCAACGCATGGGGCTGCGCGTTTCCGACGCCGAGCTGCGCGACGAAATGCAGCATGGACAGTTAGGGTCGATCCTGTTTCCGGGAGGTAAGTTCATCGGACAGGAAGGCTACGACAGTTTCGCTCAGAGCAACAACCTGACCATTCCTCAACTGGAACAACTGGAGTCGGAAATCATCCTGGAGCGGAAGCTGCGCAACCTGGTGACGGGAGCGGCCACGGTGAGTGACGCCGATGTGCGCAAGGGGTTCGACAAGGCGAACACCAAGGTGAAGTTTGAGTATGCGGTGCTGTCGCAGGAGGATATCCGCAAGAGCCTGCACCCGACGGAATCTGAATTGAAGAGTTTTTACGAGCAGAAGCGACCGACCTACACTAATTCGATTCCGGAAAGACGAAAAATCAAGTTTGTGAGCGTGGATATTGCCAAGCTCGCGGCTGAAGTCCAGGTCACGCCGCAGGAATTGCAATCGTATTACACCCAGCATCGCGACGAGTACCAGATGCCGGAGCAGGTGAAAGTAAGCCACATTCTGATCAAGACTCCGCTGCCAGGCGCAGACGGGAAAGTGGATGAGAAAGGCGTAGAAGAAGCCCGCAAGAAAGCGGAAGACGTGTTGAAACAAATCAAAGCGGGCGGCGATTTTGCCAAGTTGGCAGAGAAATACTCGGATGATCCGGGAAGTGCGAAACAAGGCGGCGCGCTGGGCTGGATTGGACGAGGCCGCACCGTACCGGAATTCGAGAAAGCCGCTTTCTCTCTGGGCAATGGACAGATCAGCGATCTGGTGAAGAGCAGCTACGGGTTCCACATCATCAAGGGTGGAGAGAAGCAACAGGCCCACCTCAGGACGCTGGAGGAAGTGAGGCCGCAGGTCGAGCCGGTACTGAAACAGCAGAAGGCCGCAGGCATGGCCGAGGCTGCCGCCAATGGGGTGCTCAACCAGGCGAAGGCGCTCGGGTTGGAGAAAGCGGCGGAGGCTAAGAAGTTGCCGGTCGTGACTACGGACTTCTTCGCGCGCAACGAGAATCCTCGTCCGGGAGAGTTGTCGCCGCAATTCCTGGATGCCGTCTTCGCGGTGAAAGAGAAGTCGCCGCCGGAAGTGGCCGCAACGGCTCAGGGCTACGCAGTGTTTGAACTGGAGGGTATTAAGCCGCCAGGGACGCCGACTTTCGAGGAGATCCGCGCGAGAGTGGAAGAAGACTTTAAAGGCGAACGCACCGGAGCCCTGCTGCAACAGAAAACCCAGGAACTCGCCGACCGGGCGAAAGCCGGACATGATTTGAAGAAAGCGGCGAAAGAAGCGGGCGCGCAAATGAAGACCAGCGAATTTGTCGCCCCCGATGGGCAGGTTCCGGATCTGGGTTCGATGTCGGGACAGGCAGCCGTGGCGTTCTCTCTGAAGCCAGGAGGAATCAGCGGACCGCTGATTTCGGGTCAGACCGGGGCCGTGTTACAGGTGCTGGAGAGGAAAGACCCCACCGAAGAAGAGTATGCCCAGAAGAAGGATCAATTCCGCGACCAGGAGTTGCAAGGGCGGCAGAATGAACTCTTTGGCTTGTTCGTCTCTAACTTGCGAGCGCAAATGGAGAAGTCGGGCAAGATCAAGGTCAACCAGCAAGAGTTGAAGATCCTGACCCATCGCGGTCAGGAAGAAGGACAGTAACTCTCTCTCCGCGGCGCTCGCCGGCACGTGTCGAACAAGCGCCGCTTCATGGACCCTCTTCACAGGAACCGGAAGAAACCAAGCTCATGGCCTTTCCTCGCGCCAGCGGAATCCTGCTTCACCCCAGTTCGTTGCCCTCGCGCGGGGGGATTGGCGACTTTGGGCCGGCGGCTTATCGTTTCGTGGATTTCCTCACGGCCTCGGGGCAAGCTTGGTGGCAAGTCTTGCCGCTCGGCCCCTTGGGAGAAGGATTCTCTCCGTACTCTTCGACTTCGGCATTTGCTGGAAACCCGCTGCTGATCAGCTTGGAACGACTGGTCGACAAGGGCTACGCCAACACCTCCGAGATGGACGAACTGGGCGCGGAGCAGGGAGCAGTGGACTACGAATCGGTGTTGCGGCGCAAGACTCCACTGCTGGAGGCCGCGGCGGCTCGGTTCCTGGAAATCGCTTCGGCCCGCCACCAGCAACGCTATCAAGACTTCTGTTCTGAAAACGCATGGTGGCTGGAAGACTTCGTATTGTTCGACGCATTGCGCGCTAAATTCAAACAACGAAGTTGGATTGACTGGCCGCGGGAACTGGCTCGGCGCGAAGATGCGGCGATGCGGAAGATGCAAATGGAACTCGCCCCACAGCTTGCCGTTCGCCGCGTTCTGCAGTTCTGGTTTCATGAGCAGTGGCGGGCGCTACGGCAGTACTGCAACCACAACCAGATTCGGATTGTCGGCGACATCGCGATCTTCGTGAACTACGACAGCGCCGATGTTTGGAGCCAGCCGGAACTATTTCGCCTCGACAGAGACCTTCGCATGGAAGTGGTGAGCGGAGTGCCGCCGGATTTTTTCAGTCAGACGGGTCAGCGCTGGGGAAATCCGCTGTACAACTGGGATGTAATGCAGTCGCGCGGCTATGATTGGTGGATTGATCGCCTGCGCTGGGCTACCCACACCTGCGACTACATCCGACTGGACCACTTTCGCGGCTTTGAGCAATGCTGGGAAATTCCAGCGGGCGAGGAGACGGCCATCCACGGGCGCTGGGTGGACGGACCGCGCGATGAACTGTTCAACAAGCTACAAGCCGCGCTGGGCGGACTTCCCTTCTTCGCCGAAGACCTGGGGTACATCACTCCGGAGGTCAACGCTTTGCGCGAGCGCCATAACATACCAGGCATCGCGGTGTTGCAGTTTGGGTTTGGAGATGCTGGCGCGCACATCTACCTGCCGCACACCTTCACCGCCGAGAAGGTGGTGTATACCGGGACGCACGACAATGACACAATCGTGGGCTGGTGGCGCTCAGGCGCGGCGGAACACGAGCGGCGCAATGCCCTTGCCTATCTGGGAAATTGCGCTGACGAAATCCACTGGGCATTCATCCGCGCTGCGGAGACTTCCGTGGCCCATCTCTGCATTGTTCCGTTGCAGGATGTTCTCGGCCTCGGCAGCGAGGGGCGCATGAATGTTCCCAGCCAAAGCGTGGGCAACTGGTCGTGGCGATACCAGCCGAGCGCTCTGACTTCGGACTTAGCGGAGAAACTGAAGCACCTGGTGGAGATCACCGACCGCCTGCCACAATCGTTTGCGGCGGCTGCCGACGAAGATTTTGCCGCTTGATGCGGCCATTCCTGGGCTGTATCGTAAACTTGCTTTCCAGTTCCATCACAACGCCATTGCCATTGGAGTAACAGCGTGACGGATCCAATCATTCAGGCCCGCGCGGTCGAAAAGTTTTATGTCCAACCCGGCGGCAAGCAGATTGAGGTGATCGCCCCCATCGATCTCGACGTGGCCGGCGGCCAAATCATTGCCTTGCTGGGGCCCTCGGGGTGCGGCAAATCTACTCTGCTGCGGATTCTCAGCGGCTTGTCTCAACCGTCTTCGGGGAGCGTGTTGTGGCACGGCAAGCCCTTGGCGCAACAGCAGCCGAGCGCGGCCATCGTGTTCCAAAGCTTCGCCCTGTTTCCGTGGCTGACGGTGCTGGAGAACGTGGAGGCTCCGCTGGAAGCACACGGCATGGGTGCCGTCGAGCGGCGCAAGCGCGCCCTCAAGGCGGTGGACACGGTCGGCCTGGATGGATTTGAGACCGCCTACCCCAAAGAACTTTCGGGAGGCATGAAGCAGCGAGTCGGTTTCGCACGGGCGCTGGCGGTAGAACCAGAAGTGCTTTTCATGGACGAGCCTTTTTCCGCTCTGGATGTGTTGACCGCGGAATCGCTGCGCAATGAACTCCTGGAACTGTGGCTGAGTAAGAAGATGTCGAGTAGCGCGATTTTTCTAGTGACGCACAACATTGAGGAAGCTGTGCTGCTAGCCGATCGAGTGATCGTGCTGGGAAAGAATCCCGCCCGCGTGCGCGCAGACTTTCAAGTGGACATTCCGCAGTGGCGAGACCGCAAGGCGGCGCGGTTTGTAGAGTACGTGGACTATGTGTACCGAGTGATGACAGAGCCGGAGGCCGACCATGTTCCGCCGGGAAGCGTGGCGACCACCATCCCTACAATCAAGGCGACCCGCCAGAAATATCAAATGCTGCCCCATGCGCGCGTCGGCGGCATCACCGGACTGCTGGAGTTGCTGGCGGACCGCGGCGACCGCGAAGACATCTACCGTCTCTCGGACCAATTGGTGATGGACGTGGAAGACCTGCTGCCCATCCTGGAAGGCTGTGTTCTGCTGGGCTTCGCCACTTTGAAAGAAGGCGACGTCGAAACTACGCCCGACGGCAGACGATTCGCGGAAGCCGACATTCAAGACCGCAAGAACCTGTTCCGCGAGGCCGCTCTCAAACATGTGGTGATCTTGCAGCAAATCGACAACATTCTGCATGCGAAATCGGACCATTCCATCCCGGAGGAATTCTTCCACGACATCCTGGACGATCACTTCAGCGAAGACGAAGTCGAGCGCCAGTTCAGCACTGCCTTGAACTGGGGCCGCTACGCGGAGATTTTTGACTACGATCCGGAAACCCACCGCCTACTGCTGGCCGAACATCTCGACGGCAATTCCCATCCGGCCGCGGCACGCCCATGAAGACACGGGAAACCCCGCGGCCTAATCTTCTCCGTCCGCTGTGGTCCGTACTGCCGCGGCTTTCTGTATCGCGCCTGCCCGATCTGCTGATGTTTTCCGCGGCGCTGGCGCTCTTCTATGGCACCGTGGTCGTGGGCAAAACCTGGCTCGGACCGTTTACTCCATCGGTCGAAATCTCCCGCAGCCCCTTCGCACTCCCCATCTATGCGGGCTATTCGCTGTTGCGAATTACCGCGGCTTACGTGCTGAGTCTGCTGTTCGCTTTGGTTTACGGCTACATCGCTGCTTACAACTCACGCGCAGAAAAATTCATGGTTCCATTGCTGGACGTGCTGCAGTCCATCCCGGTGCTGAGTTTCTTGCCGGGAGTGATGCTGGCGATGGTGGCGCTGTTTCCCGGGCGTCAGCTCGGCGTTGAGGCGGGCGCCATCCTGCTGATTTTCACCGGACAAGTGTGGAACATGGCTTTCAGTTTCTATGCGTCGCTGAAGAGCATTCCGCGTGAGATGCGTGAAGCCGCGAAGATTTACGGGTTTAGTGGGTGGCAGCGGTTTGTGCAGATGGAGCTGCCCTACGGCACCATCGGCTTGGTGTGGAATTCGATGATGTCGGTGGCCGGCGGGTGGTTCTTTTTGATGGCCTGCGAGATGTTTGTCCTGGGCGAGCGCGACTTCCGCTTGCCAGGACTGGGTTCCTACTTGCAAACCGCGGCCAGCGCGGGCGATACCTCGTCATTGCTGTGGGGTTTGGCCACCATGATCGCCGTGATTGTGCTGCTCGACCAGGTGGTGTGGCGACCGGTGATTGCATGGGCCGAGAAATTCAAGTTCGAACAGGTGGAGAGCGCGGACGCGCCGGAGTCCTGGTTTCTGAACTGGGTGCGGCATTCCCGCGGATTGCGACGCATCCAAAAGAAAGTAGTGCGACCGGTGGGGGAGTCGGTAATGGCGCATTTCGCGCGCCAGCATGCGAGAGTCGCGCCGCCAGCGCGGTCCAAATCTATCGTGGTATGGACTGGACGCTTGCTGGGAGCGACTGTGTTGCTGCTGGTGATATATGCGGTGGTGCGCGTGGTAGGAACTCTGTCCACGCTCCGAATCATGGAATTACGGGAACTGGGATGGGGTCTGATCGCAACCTTTCTTCGCGTGAACCTCGCGCTGATGATTGGCGCAGCCTGGACCATTCCCGCCGGGGTCGCGATCGGCCTGAGTCCGCGCTTGGCGCGAATTGCTCAACCACTGGCGCAGATTGCGGCATCCGTACCGGCAACCGCACTGTTCCCAGTTGTGCTGCTCTTGCTTATTCGCATCGGCGGCGGGCTGGGGATGGGCTCAATTGTGCTACTCCTGCTGGGGACCCAGTGGTACATCCTGTTCAACGTAATCGCTGGAGCTATCGCCATTCCTTCCGACTTGAAAGAGGCGGCATCCATCTTCGGGATCGACGGCTGGATCCGCTGGCGAAAGTTAATCCTGCCCGGCATCTTTCCGTACCTAGTCACAGGATTGGTCACTGCCTCAGGCGGCGCGTGGAACGCCAGCATTGTGGCTGAGTATTTCCACTTCAAGGGCCACATTTACTTCACTCCTGGTCTGGGTTCCACCATCTCTCACGCCACGGATTCTGGTAATTCGCAACTTCTGCTGGCGGCGACCATTCTCATGGCGGCCGCAGTGGTCACGGTGAATCGCCTGGTGTGGCGGCGCATGTACGCGCTGGCCGAGAGCCGATACAAGATGGAAGGATGAGGATAACTTGTAATGTCGAGGTTTTTTAATTTGGCGATTTTGCCATTCGATCTCATCGCTACATGGAGCGGGAGCGGTTGGAGGAATTCCGGCAATACCACCGGCTGAGCGAAGGCGATGGCATTCCACTCACAGAGAAATTAGCGAGCCGATCCACCTTCGGCGATTTGCAAATCCAATCCGACCCTCTCGCCGTTGATGAGCACCGTCGCGGCGTCAATGAGTTGCTGCCCTGTGCAGTCGTATTTCTGGTAACACTTCAGCGCGGCGAAAGGGAAATAAAACTCAATCGCCTGCGCTCCAGCTGCGGACTGGTTCTTGCCGGCCAGGTGAACCGTAGTGCTGACCCCGATCCCGTCAAACTTCTGTTCGCCGTTGAAATAACCGAGCAACGGCCGGATGAGGTGCGACACATGGTCATCAAATGCGACGGCTGCCAGCTTGTAGCGAGAGCCAGCCGCCGACTCCGGCAGCGCAGTGTTCACCGACAGCTCCAGATAAATTCCCTGCCGGAAAGCCACAAAGCTGGGCGCAGCATAGGTCACAAAGTGGGCCTGCGGATCGACGTCCTTGACCATCTTGGTCAGCAGTTCCTGATTGGAGGCCAGCAGCTCACTTAAAGCTTCCGGTGAGGTATTCCGCGCAGGCTGCTGGATTACTTCTGCATCGCCTGCCGTCTTGAGACGCTTAGGAAAGCTGGCTACGGTGGGCGCTGGCAACACGTGTCCCTGTTCGTCGCGCACCGTGTCCGCTGAAGATGTTGCGCCGGGCTGCCCTTGGACTGGAGCATCGGGCACAGCCGCCGTGGCCATTTGTGGGCCTTCGCCATTAGCCCAAATGGTGACCGGCTCCCCGTTCAAGAAGAATTGTCCCTCCAGCAATGCCGCCTGTCGAACCGACTCGTCCTTGGAGGTGACGAATCGAGTCGCCTCAATCTGGGGGACATACACCAGGAAATTCTCGGGGCGCTCCATCGAGACACCCATTGCTTTGCCGCGGACGTGGTGAGAAATCTCAATCGCGTAGCCGTCCACACTCTTGTTGTTCTGGAAGTGGGGGACCGTGGCCTTCAGCAGAGGCTCGACCACATCGAAAAACGTCTTGTGGGCACGCTCGCCCTTGTTCAATTGCTCGGCGTTGTAGGCGGCGAAATAGTTCCCGGTAATCGCGATCACGGTCTTGGCGTTGTAGCGTTCGAAGCGGAGCGAACGCTGGTCCGCCCAACGCTGCTTGGCTTCGTCGAGATCGAGTTTACGGCTGAGGTAGAACGGATACTCGAACGGCAGGTTGATGATGTCGGCACCCGCTGCCTTGAGGTCGTCCATGTACTTCAATTGCAGGTCGCGCAGGACGGGATCTTTGATCTCAACCGGGGTGACCACCTGCGCCCGAGCCACCAGGACGACGCTCATCACCAGCAGCAAACACCAACTACTTTTTGGCATACACCATCCCGGAGGTTTGGTACGGAGGATCGGAGATGGTGCGAATGTAAGCGATGAGCGCCTGCATCTCCGCCTTGCTCAGAGTATAGCCGTAGGGCGGCATCAGGGGCGACTTGTTCAGAGCCGGCCCGCCGTGGCTGATAATGGCCAACAGGTCGGCGTCGGAAATCTTGTTTAGCGTGTCTCCTTCGGTGAAGGGGTGCGGCTTGACGGCAAGATTGTCGTAGTTGGAAACGCGTTCCGGAGTGGACTCTGGGCTGTGACATCGCGAACAGTACTTGTCGTCGAGAGTCTGTCCCCACGCGCGCTGATAGTCGAGGGCAATCTCTTCCATCTTCAGATCGACGGTCTTGTGCGCCTTGGTCAGCGTGGTGGCCATCAGCTGGTAGCGGCCCGCCATGCTTCCGAGCATCACGTTGGTGGTGGCTTGTCCGCTAGAGTCGGTGAGCATCTGGGGAGGATCGAAACTCGTCCCCGCCGGGCCGTAGAATTGGACGAGGGCTCCCGCCACGGCGGCGCCTTGTTCGTCGTTCACTTGGACTACCAGCGGTTGCGGCAGAGTCGTGCCAGCAGTGGCAATCTGCTTGCCACCACTCGATTCCACCACTGCGGCGCCAAATCCGCTCGCGACGGGACTGGCCGATTGAGCGTTTTTGCGCGCACACCCCGCACTCATCAACGCGGCACATAGCCACAGTCCAAGGGCAACATTTTTTTTCTTCATCACTTCTTCGCCCCCTGGGACTTGACGCTTCCCTTCTGCATCATCAGAAATGCGGTCAGCGCTTTGGCATCCTCGTCGCCCATGTGGCGATTGGGTTCCACGGTTCCCGGGCGCAGCAGCTGCGGATCTTTCAGCCAGTGATAGACCCACGCTCCGGTCATGCGGCTGCCGACTGCGGTGAGCGTCGGCCCGATGTAGCCCTTATCCACCTTGGCATCCACGATGTGGCAGGACTGGCAGGCATACTTCGAGTAGAACAATTGCTTGCCCTGCTCGACCTCTGTGGGCGAGTAGCCGGTCGCAGGCAGTGAGTCACGATCGAACGCCGGCGTCTGATACACCGTCATGATGTAGTCGGTCAGCGTCGTAATCTCATCGTTGGTCAGGTTGAACTTGGGCATGCGGCGAATGAGGGCCGGACGCAGGGTGTTGGGATTCTTGAAGAACTCTTCCAACCACTGGCGCTGCACCGAACTGCCTTCCCAGGTGAGGTCCGGCGCCATGTCGCCGCCGCGGCCGTTGATGGCATGGCAGCTGAAGCAAGCGAGATCGGTCATCAACTGGCCCGCTTTGCCCGCCGGTTGATAGTGAGACGCGGGGGCATTGGGCGCCATAAGCGCAGGCGGCAGAGTTTGGGCTCGCTCGTTCTGCGCCAACAAGGCCGTCGTCAGTGAATCGATTTGCGCGAGGCTCAAGGTGTACTGCGGCATTTTCAAACCCGAGCCGAAGGCGCGGGGCTGGCGAATCTTGGCAGCGATATAGTCAGGCAAGGTGTGCGGCATGCGCTCCAGAAACACCAACTGCGACACGGGCTTGCTGCCAATCCGAGTGAGTTCCGGCGCAAAGTTCTCGGGGCGCTTGATGCCGCTGATCTCGTGGCAGGAGGAGCACCCGTACTCGGTGACCAGGCTCTTGCCGTGGGCGATCTGATCGGGAGTCGCAGTGTCGAGATGGACGTTGGCCAGCAGGTCGGCGTCCTTCTTCGCTAAGAGAAAGCCCTCCATGACCTCCAATTGCTGGTCGTTGAAGCGGTAGTGCGGCATCTCTGTCGCAGCATCGTACACGCGAGGATTGCGCACCCAGGCTCGCAGCCAATCCGGTTTCACTTTGTTGCCGATGTGAGTCAACTCCGGTCCGACATTGCCCCCAACCAGATTGCCCGCAGCATTCTGTACCGCATGACAGGAGGAGCAAAACGCTTCCCCATACAGACTCCCGCCGGCCGCGGGGTCGGCGGCCTTGTGAGCGGTCTCAGGGGCAGTGTCCCCCACGACTGGTGTGCTGTTCGCCATCAGAAACGCCGAGATGTCGCGCGCTTCCTCGTCCTTCAACTGGAAGTTCGGCATGGTGGTGGAGACGGCATAGGCTTGCGGATCTTTCAGCCAGGCATACACCCACTCGCGGGTTGTCTTGTCGGCAACGTGACTCAGCGCCGGCGCATCCTGAGTGGCCTTGATGATGGTCCCGTCGGGCGACTTCACGGTGTGGCATTGCACGCATCCATAGCGGGCGAGGGTGGCGCGCCCCTGGTTCAACACGGGAGTGCTGTCGAGAGGCTTCTGATGGCATTGCCCGCACCCGGACTGGATGTAGCGCGCGGGCAGCAGCGGCTGCTCCCAGGCGAGCGTGCTGCTGTGCGCTTCCTCCACGGTGGTGGCCGCGCCCTGTCCGCGATGGCACATCACACAGCCGAACTGATCGATAGCATGAGGAATCACCGGGTGCTTACGATAGGGCTGAGTGCTGACGTCGGCCAGACTCGCTTCTTTCAGGCCCACATGGCAAGACGTACAGCGGTCGGTGACACCTAGCTCAGGATGCCAGATCTGCTGGATGCCGGGCTGGACATGACGCTGCAGCGTGACTGCATCTCCGCGATTCCGAATCAGCCTCAAATAGCCGTTTTGATAGTGCCGCCACTCGCTGAAATAATTCTTCGCCGGGGCAATGGCAAGAAGGGCCAGCAAAACCACACTGACCGCGCCAAAAGTGCGCACCGGGTCGCTTATGAACTTTCGCCACCACGATAATGCGGAATTCGATGATTGCACTTCAACTCCTCCAAGGCCATACCCAGGACCAGCCCGGGCCGCGGAAGAAGGTACCGACGGCCGTCAGCACCACCAGTTCAAATAAAAACCAAGTCATGATCCAGTAAGAGAGCGGCTTCGCGGCCAGATAGCGACGGAAGGACCCCGGCGACTGCAGTGAACTCTGCGCCGCCGCCACCATGAAGGCCACCACAATCAGCGTGGGGACCAGGGCCACGTACACGTGAAACGAAAATAGAAAAATGGAGAGTGCAACCGCCACGATGTAAAACACCCGCAGGCGCCGCTCCCGGTCCTTGGAAAACAAACCTTCCGCTTCCACATTGATATTGAAATACGGGATGACGATCAACGCCATCACCACCAAACCAGGCACCAGAACCCCCGCAACCACGGGTGGGAAGTAGTGCAGCATCTCCTGCAAGCCGAGAAAGTACCACGGCGCCTTCGCGGGATTGGGGGTGTGCGACGGGTCCGCCAGTCCTTCCAGCGGAGCGCTGAACAGTAGCGAAACCGCGACCAGGGCAATGGCGAGCAGTTCTACTGCGACCGCCCCGCGAAATAGCACTTCCGGAAAGGTCTGGACCTCAGCTTCGTCCACCGCCTTTACTTGCGCCGAAGTTCTGCGGGTAACGAAGACCACGCGCCGCGGCGAACGCTTCGCGCTGGAATCAACCCCTGTGACAAAATCTTTTCCGTCGCTCATTGCGCCTCCTTGGCTGGAGTCAGTGGAGTCGCTGCGGCGGCCACCTTGGGCTGGCTCTGCAGCGAGTACAAGCCGCCGTCTTTGCGGATCCTCCAGAAGTGGATAGCAATGAAGAACATCGCCACCAGGGGAAGAATCATGCAGTGCAGCACGTAGAAACGGAGCAGGGCGTTGGCATTCACCAGGTTTCCGCCCAGCAGCATAAAGCGGATCTTGTCACCGACGAACGGCGCCGCCGACGCGATGTTGGATCCGACTGTAATCGCCCAGTAGGCCAACTGGTCCCAGGGCAGCAGGTATCCGGTGTAGCTGAGCAGCAACGTCATCAGTAGCAGCACCACTCCGATCACCCAGTTAAATTCGCGAGGTGGACGATAGGCGCCGCGATAGAACACTTTGAACATATGCGCAAAGACCAGGAACACCATGGCGTGCGCCGACCAGCGGTGCAGACTGCGCAGAAACAAGCCCGAAGAAACTACAAATTGCAGGTCTTTGGTGTCGGCATAGGCCTGAGGTGCAGACGGATGGTAGTAGAGCATCAGCAGAATGCCGGTAATCACCAGAATCACGAACGTGCCCAAGGTGAGCGTTCCCAAGTACCAGGTCGCGCTGAAACTCATCATGCGGCGACGGACTTTGGTCGCGAACAAGTGAAAAAAGACATTCTGCTGTATCACCAGCGAGCGGTGCAGCGGGCTCGAACCTGTGCCGCTGCGAAACACGGAGCGCCACACTCGCGTGCCGCGCAGTTCGTCGAAGTATTGCTCCAATGTTTTCGCCATGTCTAGACCCTCAGGAACTCCATTTCGCGAACGGTGGTGGAGCGGTCCACCATCAGATCGCCGTCGTCGCTCAACCAGGTGCGATACCAGGGCAGGGGCTTGGGCGCGGGGCCTTCGATTTTTTGCCCTTCCCGATTGAACTTGCTGCCGTGACACGGACAGGCAATAATCCCCAGTTCTGGTTTCCAGGAAGTGAGGCATCCCAGGTGCGTACACACCGCACTCAAGGCGAAGAAGCCTTCCTTGGAGTGGACCAGGAAGATGCCCGAGTTAACGTCGAGGGTCACCGAGTCCAGGGGATAACTGTCGGGCTTGCCTGCGTTGATGATTGGCGAGGGTTCGTACAACACATTGGGCGACAAGAACTGGTACGCAAACACCGTGGTTCCGGCTGCCGCAATGCCCAGCGATCCCAGTCCCATCTTAAGAAAGAAATCACGCCGGTTCAGATCGTTGCCGGCCTTCATGTCGACTTCAGATTTTTCAGTCATATCACCTCGTCGCTGCGGCCACCGGCGGATTGGGGCGCAAGCCTGCATCCATGCCTTCGATCGAAATCAGTCCTGTCGGCTCGGCGGGAATCAAGTTGTAGGACTCCATAGTGATGGTGCCCACCGGGCACCGCATCGCGCACAGTCCGCAGCGAATGCATCGGGTCTCGTCCTTCAGCATGGCGGAGCCGGAGATTACGCCCAGCTCGTCCACCCCAACATCGCTCAGTTCCACTCCGAAACACTCGTGTTCATTGCGAATGTGAGCAATCGTCTCCTCGGTAAAGTCGAGGCGCCCGAGCGAGACCAGCTCCAGGCAGTTCTCCGGACACACATCCACACAACCACCGCACAGGACGCAGGTGGTCCCATCTTCTTCGTGACCTTCGAAGATGGTATTGATCCAGCACTTCAGGCAGCGCTGCGCCTCTTCCATGGCGGAATCGGCGTCGTAGCCGATCTCCACTTCGGTCACGCCAGTACGGCGGTCGAGGGGCAGCATTGGAATGGCCTGCCGGTCGATGTTCATGAAGTCGAGAGGCATGGAGTGGCGAGTAAAGACTTCCACTTCCACTGTAGGTTCCGGGTGCTTGTGACCGCGCAAATACTCGTCAATACCGACTGCGGCCTTCTTGCCGTCGGCCACGCTGTCGATGATCATGCGAGGACCAAAGACGCAGTCCCCGCCGGCAAATACGCCGGGAGCCGATGTCATCAAAGTCTGCGGATTGACCGCGATCAATCCCCGCGGCGAAATCTCGATGCCGTCTTCCGGCTTCAGGAAGTCAAGCCGCGGCGCTTGCCCGATCGCCATAATCACCGTATCGCACTCAATGATGCTCTCGCTGCCCTCATAGAAAGCGGGATTGAAGCGCTTGTTCTCGTCGAACACCCACTTGGTGGCAAGGGTTTCCAGGCCCACCACCTTGCCGTCTTTGCCAATCACCCGGTTCGGCCCCAGGCCGGGATGCAGAATGACGCCTTCGGTTTCCGCCTCTTCGATTTCTTCCAGTGCCGCAGGCATCTCATTGCGGCGTTCCAGGCAGACAATGTTGACTTCGCGCGCGCCCATGCGCAAGGCAGAGAGCGATACATCCACCAATTCGCGGGTCGCCACCGCGGTCATGTTGTCGGTCGAAGGCTCAGCATCCTCGATTCCCTCGGTGTGCTGCTTCACCACCTCGCGCGCCGCCGAACGGGCGACATCCATGGCGACATTGCCGCCGCCAATCACCACAACTCTCTTGCCGATGGTGAACTTGTAACCAAGATTCACGTTGAGCAGGAAATCAATGCCCTTGTGAACGCCATCCAGGTCCACCCCAGGAATGCTGAGGTCGCGGCTACGATGGGCGCCAACTGCGATAACCACCGCGTCGAAACCCTGGCGCCGCAAGTCTGAGACGGTGAAGTCCCGTCCCGCCGCCTGATTCAGTTTCAGCGTGATGTCACCAGTCTCCAGTATCTCGCGCACTTGCGCTTCCACCACATCGCGAGGCAGCCGGTATTCCGGAATTCCCAGGTACAACATGCCGCCCGCGACTGGCGCCGCTTCAAAAATGGTCACCGAGTATCCCATCAAGGCCAGATCGTGGGCCGCGGAAAGACCGACCGGCCCGCCACCGACCACCGCCACCTTAAAGGCCAGTTTGGGCTGCGTGCGTCCCTCATAAACGTTAATGGGATGCTTGGACTCAGGCCCGTGACGCTCGGTGAGAAACCGCTTCAGGGCGCGAATCGAAATGGGCTTGTCGATTTCGCCGCGCCGGCATGCGGTTTCGCAGGGATGGGCGCAAACTCGCCCGCAAATTGACGCCAGCGGATTGGGATCGCGTGAGATGCGATACGCTTCTTCAAACCGGCCTTCGGCAATCAGTCCAACATAACGGCCGGCATTGGTATGGGCCGGGCACGCCATCATGCACGGGAAGTTGGTGTTCAGCCAATCCGCATCGACTTTTTTGTTGACGTATCGTTTGAGCAGGAAGACCCATCCCATCCGGAACGTTGGGTTAAACAGGTTGAAAGAGAGGAAACAAGAGGAGCGGCGGTGCCTCCGCCACTCCCTGCAATGCTACTTGGTGAGCGTGAATTCGGCTTTGGTGTCGCCGGCAACGGTCACGGGTTTGCTTTGGTTCTTCGCGCCCTCGTGCCATGCTGTCACGGTATAGCTCCCATCCGGAACGCCCTCGATCTTAAAGTCTCCCGACTTGTCCGTTACGGCAAAATACGGAGTCGGGGAAACGACCACGTAGCCCGACATCTCGGGGTGAACGTTGCACAGCAGAGGCACTGCGCCCGGGTTGTCAAACTTGAAGGAACGCTTCTCGCCCTTGGGCCAGGTACCCAGGTTGTGGGTGAGCTTTTTGTTGCCTCCGACGCCGGTCCAGAATACGTTGTGGGCAACCGTGTCGCTATTCAGAAAATCTACGGTCGTCCCCACTTGCACGGCGACGATATGCGGCTGGAACATCAGCCCCTTCTGGTCAATCGTCGGGTGAGCGGTGGGCGCGGGATAGGTCTTTCCGGCTGCGGCCTCCACGTACACCGCGGACTCTCCGGCCACACCGGACACCTTGCCGGAGATCGATCCCGCGTAGGCCATCGCACTCAACACTGTCATCATCAGCACTACTGCTGCAAAATTGCGTTTCATAAATTCTCCTTGGACTCCAAAAATGGCGGGGAGGCCGGGCCTCCCTCAACCTCAGTATACGAATTCTAATGCTGCCACCGCAGAATTGGTGCGGAACGGGTTGGTAAGGGCGAAATTCGTTCCCGGCGCATACACAATCTGCTTTGGCCGGATTTGATACTCGAACGAGGTCTTGATGTTGGCGTGAATCAGGAACTGCACCCCCGGGGTAAACCGGTTGCGCACAGAACTAAAGGGCGAGAAGAAGGGCGACGGCGGGGGATTGCCGGCGTCGGCTCCAATGCCGTTGATTTGATCGGCCGTGGAATTCACCCGGTCCCAGCGCATGATGGTCATCAGCCAGGGTAGGGGGAGGTAGTCGGCTTCCAGAAAGCCGCCGGAGAAAGTGGCCGCGCGGCCTCCGATGAAACCGGTGGGCAAAATAAAGCCGCTGGGCGTCAACGGCACCAGATTCTTATCGTGCCCATACATGTAAAGGCCGAAAAAGTTCAAGGCGCGGTAGTTGAAGCTGAAATCCCCGCCCACGCGATAGAAGGGCTCGCGGGCGGTGATCACTGTCTGGGTCAGGCCGTCCGATCGCACTCCCGTCGCCCTCTGCACCGATCGCCCATACAAGTAATAGGTCCCCAAATTCAAAGAGGTGTGATCGTGCGGGCCAGTCGCTCCCGCTGCCTGGATTTCGTTCCGGCTGGCCGGATCGCGTTCCAGGTTGAAGCGGTAGGAAAACCGCGCGTAGATGTCTTTGAAGTTGGAATCTGAGGAGAACCCGACTCCATTGGCAGGATCCACGTTCGCCGGAGCGGCGGAACTTCCGCTGGTGTTCTGGTTGATAAAGGCTACGGAATAGTGATATCCGCGATACAGGTGACCACCGCTGATCTCAATTCCCTGCCCGGGACTGGAAAACGCAAATCCGTTGTTCACATTTTGCGGCTGCAGACCATTGGCGGCGCCGATGTTGGCCTCGCTGTAAATGTCCCATCCGCTCAAATTCCAACTGCGGGCCTGGCTAAAGGGCAAGTCCACCTCAAACTGACCAACCCGCAAGCTGAGAGAGTCGGTGGGAAGCTTAAGGATGCGGCCGAGGTTGACGAACTTCAAATAGGCGTCGCCCAGTCCGCCGTTGGCATTGGAGCCGGCAACACTGAGGTCGTCGTCCACCCAGAAAGCGATGTCGCTGCCGAAATTGCCAGCGGTAAAAATACTAAAGTATCCGGGCTGGTTATCAACCCGCGGGATGTAGGTGCCCACCTGCCCATTGGGCAATTGCGCATTGTAGGCGTTGCGATTCCGGCTGACCACCTGGAAAAAGTGGTTGTAGCGCAAGCCAATCGCCGGAATGCCCGGAATGGTCCCCGGCCAAATGGTGTGCGGCCAAAGGTCTTTGTTGGCTGGCGCTCCCAGCAGCACCGGCGGAATCTTCATGAACGACTCGTCGTCCTTGGGAAACTTAAAGCCGGCATCTTTAAACGCCTTGCCAAAATCGTTTAGCTTTGGAAAATCTACGTGGCACGTGCTGCATGAGGTTCCATACTGCCGCGACCAGGCAGGAATGGCATAGCTGCTAGTGGTGAACCCGGTGAGCATCAACAAGCCCAAAACTACTGCGTATACGCGTTGGCGCACCTGCATGGTCTCGCCTCCTATGTTCAAACTTTATGAAACTGCGTTGTAGTGCGTTACCCCAAATCACAACTGAGTCATTCTGGCAAAGGAGCAAACATGCCCGCTGTAGCTGCCGTCACTATTGGTTGTGACGTACGTCACAATGCACGCACAGAGTCCCTGTTTGCAGAACGCTGCGAGGTGATGGCTTCCCTTCTTAGCTCGGGGACGGCGAGACGAACAACACCGACCCACATCATCTCCAAAGAAGCTCGATTCTGAACATTTCAGCGCAGGAAACTGTGCAATACAGCTCAATCGCAGCTCTTTAGTCATTCTGCTCGCCGGCCACCCTGCAATTTTCCGGTTTGCTTTCCCTGCTCGACACGGTAAGAGGTCGCCACGACGCAACACCATCCCACAGGAGAACCAACCCTCATGCCGATTGGCAAACGAGCAGCTGCAGAGTTTTTTGGCACTTTCTGGCTGGTATTTGGAGGCTGCGGCAGCGCGGTTCTGGCAGCCGCATTTCCCGGTCTCGGGATCGAGTTCGCAGGCGTGGCCCTGGCTTTCGGCCTCACCGTCCTCACCATGGCATTTGCCATTAAGCACATTTCAGGCTGTCACTTGAACCCAGCGGTCACCGCAGGCCTGGTGGCCGGCGGTCGTTTTCCCGCGTCGGAAGCCCCGTACTATGTGGTCGCGCAGGTGTTGGGCGGAATTTTCGGCGCCGGGGTGCTCTATGTCATCGCCAGCGGCAAAGCGGGCTTTGATTTAGCCGGCGGCTTCGCCTCCAATGGTTACGGGGCCCACTCCCCGGGTGGCTATTCCTTAGTGGCCTACCTGGTCGCGGAAATCGTCTTGACCATGTTCTTCCTGCTCACCATCATGGGCTCAACCGACCGCGCCCCGGCCGGGTTTGCACCCATCGCCATCGGCCTCGCACTGACCCTCATCCACTTCATCGGCATCCCGGTCACCAACCTCTCCGTCAACCCCGCTCGCAGCACCGGGCCGGCGGTATTTGTTGGGGGCTGGGCGCTTGGACAACTCTTGATGTTCTGGGTGGCTCCCCTGATCGGTGGCATCTTGGGCGGCTTCGTGTACAAGTCTGTTTTTGAAGAGTAGACGACTCAATTTCTGGAGACTTCCGCAGTGTTGGCGCGAGTCGGAGAGCCTGGTTCCTCCCTAGGACTCTCCGCTTTTGCGCTCGGTTAGTCACACGCCCCGCCGGGATCGTTGAGCCCGTGTGGCAAGGCTGCCGGCTGGGCTGGAAGCCGGGTAGTTGCTCGGCATTTTCGGAATGCTCTGGCTCCGCAACGGTGATACATTAGAGGCTCATTTGTAATCCTCCCCTGGGATCCGATTCGTTGTTGCACAATCCAGTTTGTCGGGAGTTTGGGATGCCTTCTTGCCGATCGTTTCGCCTGCTTGTGACCTCCATCCTCTTCCTTCCACTCTTCATGTGCAGCGCAGCTGCTCAGGAGCAAAAGAAAGATTCGAACGTCGCGAAACTTCCTCCCCACTTCGAGAAACAAGAAGGCTTCGTGCAGCACCGCATGGATTGGTTCTACCACCAGCGCGCCTACCCCAACCAGAAGGTACCCGCGGGAGCTCGCATGCGCGCCCTTGAACAGCGTGACACTATGCTCGCCAAAGAGACTGCCGAGCGCATCGCGGCCAGCCTACCTCTTCCTAGTTTGAGCTGGACGGCCATCGGCCCCCAGCCCGCTGACAGCTTCGGCCTGGTGAGTTCCGGTCGCGTGACCGCAGTGGCCGTCGATCCCACCAACACACAGAGTATTTACGCTGGCGCGGCCGACGGTGGCATCTGGAAAACCACGAACGGTGGAACTTCGTGGACTCCGCTCACTGACACCCAGGCTTCCCTCTCCATCGGTTCCATCGCCCTCGATCCGCAGAACCACAACACCATCTATGTCGGCACCGGCGAACTCAACAACGCGGTAGACAGCTACTACGGCGCGGGCATCCTGAAGTCCACCGACGACGGCGCCACCTGGACCAACTATCCCAGCCTGTTTGCGGGCGGCAGCGGCGGCGGCTCCCGCATCGGCGGCATCGCCGTGCACCCGACCAACTCGCAGATCGTTCTCGCCGCGGTGGGCTATGGCGGCCAGAACAATTGGGGCGTGTTCCGCTCTGCCGACGCCGGACAAACGTGGATCAACGTCTTGTTCAACGGCAGCCAGGCCTACAACGTCATTTTCGACTTCGTGAATCCCAACAACGTCTATGCCTCGCTCGACGGTAACGGGGTATGGAAGTCCACCGATGCGGGCATCACTTGGGCCGCCGACAACGGCAGTGGCTCGACCTCGCTGCCCACCGGCTCCGCTTATGAGCGAGTCGCTCTTGCCATCGATCCCAATAACTCAAACACACTCTACGCCGCCGTCGCCAACACCCCATTTGGCGGCCCCGGCACTCTCGCCGGCCTGTTCAAGACCACTAACGGCGGCTCCTCCTGGACCCAGCTCACCAACACTCCCAACTATTGCGGCGGGCAGTGCTGGTATGACAACGTGATTGCGGTTGCGCCCGGAAACTCGAACTTGCTCTTCGCCGGCGGCGACGGGGGCACCCCTCTCGCCCGCTCCACCGATGGCGGCAACTCCTGGACCACGTACAACTCCATCCATGCCGACCTGCACGCCTTGGCCTTTACTCCCAATGGCGCGCAGCTCATCATCGGCAACGATGGCGGGATGTATAGCGCCGCCAGTCTCACCACAACCCCGGTCTTCACTTCGCTCAACTCGACTATTGAGACCCTGCAGTTCTATCCCGGCCCCGCTATCAACCCCAGCAATGCCAACAAGGGCTTCGCCGGCACCCAGGACAATGGCACACTCCAGTATTCCGGTTCGCTGGCCTGGACCGGCGGTCCCTATTGTGGCGATGGCGCCCGCAACTTGATCGACCCCTCGAATACCAACACCATCTACGAAAGCTGCACCCAACTGGCCATCGGCAAGTCCACTGACGGCGGCGTAACCGTCAACTCCGCACAAAGTGGCATCGATCCCTCCGGCACCGACAGTGTCAACTGGGTCGCGCCCTTCACCATGGATCCCAGCAACGCCCAGAACCTTTATTTCGGTTCGAACTTTGTCTATCAGACCACCAACGGGGCTATGACATGGAGCGCAATTTCACTCGATCTGACCGGTGGCGGCGGCAATAACCTCACCGCTCTCGCCGTCGCGCCTACGGATTCGAACACCGTGTACTCGGGATCCGGAGATTCCAAGGTGCACGTCACCCGTAACGCGCTGATGGGCGCCGCCGCCACCTGGACCAACATCAGCAGCACGACCTCCCTGCCCAACCGCTACATCACGGCCATCGCGGTAGACCCCTCGAGCTCCAGCAGCGCTTACGTCACTTTTTCCGGCTTCTCGGGTTACGGCGACAATCTCGGGCATATTTTCAAAACCGCGAACGCTGGCACCGCTTGGACGGACGTCAGCGGCGACTTACCCAACGTTCCGGTAAATGATGTAGTGGTCGATCCCGTGCTCTCCCAGACCATCTACATCGCCACCGACGTGGGCGTGTTTTACACCACCAGTGGCGGCACCAGTTGGGCGACCTTGGTCACCGGGCTGCCCAACGTCACTGTCACCGGACTCGCCTATCAGAAAGCGACCAAGACGCTCTGGGCTGGCACTCACGGCCGCAGCATATGGTCCCTGAATGTCTCGTCCGTCACTGCCGTTCCTACTCTAACTTCCATCGCCCCGACCAGCGCATTGGTCGGTGGATTGTCGTTCACTCTTACCGTGAACGGCACCGCTTTCACTTCCTCCTCCGTGGTGCAGTGGAACGGCGTTGCGCTGACTACCACTTTCGTGAACAGCGCTCAGTTGACGGCCTCGGTTCCGGCCAGCGACCTTGCGGTTGCCGGAACCGCATCGGTCGCGGTCCTCAACGGCACGCTCGCCTCCAACTCCGCGACCTTCGCCATCAATAATCCAGTCCCAGTGCTCACTTCTCTTTCGCCCACTAGTGCGACCGCGGGCGGGGCGGGGCTCACCCTCATCGTCAACGGCAGCAACTTCGTGAACGGCGCTTCGGTGCTGTGGAATGGCTCAAGCCGGACCACCACCTTCGCCAGTTCGACCCAGGTGACCGCGAGCATTACCGCCAGTGACATTGCCATGGCGGGCACTGCCAGCGTGACACTGTCAAATCCTGCGCCCGGCGGCGGGACCTCCGGGGCGCTCACTTTCACCATCAACAACCCTGTGCCTACGCTGACTTCGCTTTCGCCCTCCAGCAAGACCGCTCCAGGCGCGGCGTTCACTCTCACCGTGAACGGTACCAATTTCGTGCGTGGAGCGACGGTGAACTGGAACGGCTCGGCTCGGACCACAACGTTTGCCAGCGGCACCAAAGTGACGGCGGCCATCACGACTGCCGACGTTTCTGTTGCGGGCTCATTCCCGGTGACGGTCACCAATCCCACGCCGGGAGGTGGAACTTCGGGTTCGTTGACCTTCACTGTGAACAATCCCAAGCCCACAGTGTCATCGCTCTCCCCAGCCAGCGCTACCGCAGGCGGGACGGCGTTCACTCTCACCGTCAACGGCACCAACTTCGTGGCCACCTCGGTGGCGAATTGGGCGGGATCGGCTCGCACTACAACGTTTGTCAGCACCACCAAGCTGACCGCCGCCATTACCGCCGTTGACATTGCTACGGCTGGCATTTTTAAGGTGACGGTGACCAATCCTGCACCGGGAGGCGGCACCTCCGGATCGCAGAACTTTACCGTGAACAACGCGGTCCCGACTCTGACTTCGATCTCTCCGACTTCTGCCAGCGCGGGCGGCGCGACTTTTACCCTCACGGCGACCGGGACCAACTACGTCTCGGGATCTAAAGTCGAATGGAATGGCGCAAAACTGACCACGACCTTTGTGAGCAGCACATCGCTAACCGCCTCTGTGCCGGCCGCGGACATCAAGAACGCGGGCACGGCCTCAGTCACGGTGAACAACCCCACACCCGGCGGAGGAAACTCGGGGTCCAAGACCTTCACCATTAACAATCCGGTGCCGACCATCACCACGCTCTCGCCCTCGAGCGCAACCCACGGTGGAGCGGCTTTCACTCTGACGGTGACGGGCACAAATTTTGTTTCCACCTCAACCGTGCGCTGGAACGGATCGAACCGCACCACTACGTTTGTGAGCGCCACCAAGGTCACGGCGGCCATCACTGCGTCGGATATTGCAACCGCCGGCAGCGCCAACGTTGCCGTCAACAATCCCACGCCGGGAGGCGGAACCTCGGGCGCGTCCACCTTCACCATCAAATAGCACCATCGATAGCGAGCAGTGCTGTCAGTTTCCGTAGATTCTGCAGGCCCGAAAACAACCTGCGCCACGACCAGTGCCTTTCCTCCTTCGGGCGGACGGTCGCGATTTTCGACTCTACGGCGGCAACTTCGTTTATCTTGGATTGCCGAACATTTCTTCCCCGGAGGTCATCGTGACCCGTCGCCGCCTTCTTGCGCTTACTTTTTTCGCCGCCGTCATCGTATCGTTCCCACTCCTTAGCCGCGCTCAACAGGTTCCTGAGAAGACCTACCAGGAGCTGCGTTGGCGAATGATCGGCCCCTTCCGCGGGGGACGTACCAGGGCCATTGCCATCGTCCCGGGCGAGCCCGACACTTTCTACATGGGCCATGTCAACGGCGGAGTTTGGAAGTCCAATGACCTCGGCCGCACCTGGGACCCTATCTTCGACAGCGAATCCACCCAATCGATCGGGGCGATTGCCGTGGCGCCATCGGATTCGCGCGTGATCTATGTCGCGACCGGGGAAGGGTTGCACCGTCCCGACCTCTCGGTGGGCAACGGCATCTACCGTTCCGCGGATGCCGGCAAGACTTGGACCCACCTGGGACTGCGCGAGGGCCGGCAAATTCCGTGGCTGGCAGTGGATCCGCACGACCCCAACCGCGTGTTTGCCGCTGTCCTCGGACACCCTTACGGACCCAACCCCGAGCGCGGAATATTTCGCTCGACCGACGGCGGCCAGAACTGGCAGAAAGTGCTGTACAAAGACGAAAATACCGGCGGATCGTTCGTCGCGCTCGACCCTGCCAATCCCAACGTAGTGTATGCGTCGCTATGGGAAGAGCGGCTTGGCCCGTGGGAAGACAACAACAGTTTGAACGGAAACGCTGGTGGCCTGTTCAAATCCACCGATGGCGGCACTACCTGGCGGCAACTGACCGACGGACTGCCAAAGAACCTGATACAGATCAACGTGGCCATCGCGCCCAGCGATCCGCGGCGCTTGTACGCCTCGCTGGCGACGACCGAGAAGGGCGATTACGGATCCGATGCGGGGCTGGGAGTGTACCGTTCCGATGATGCGGGCGATCACTGGTATCGCGTCACCATAGATCGACGGCCGGCGATCCGCATCGGAGGCGGCGACTTGCCGATTCTGGCCGTGGACCCCAACCATCCGGACGTCCTCTACAGTGCCAGCATCGTCACCATGAAATCTGCCGATGGCGGCAAGACATGGTCCCAGCTTCGCGGCGCGCCCGGAGGCGACGACTACCAGAACGTTCTGGTGCACCCCAAGAACTCCAACACCATCCTGCTGGTCGGCGATCAGGGAGCGATCATCAGCGTGAACGGCGGCGAAACCTGGAGTTCATGGTTCAACCAGCCCACCGCGCAGTTGTATCACGTGGCCGTGACCAGTTCGTTCCCCTACCGCGTTTGTGCCGGACAGCAGGAGAGCGGCTCGGCATGCATCGCCAGCCGGGGCAACGACGGGGCCATCAATTTCCGCGACTGGCATCCGGCGGGAGTGATTGAATACGGCTATGTGGCGCCCGATCCGCTGGATCCCGACGTGGTGTATGGAGGTGGGCGAACTGAGGTCTCGAAATACCACATGGAAACCGGGCAGGTGCAGAACGTTACGCCCATCCCAGTGAGGGACAAGAAGTATCGCGCCGACCGCACCGAGCCGTTGATGTTCTCGCCGCTCGATCCACGCACCTTGTACTACGCCACCAACATCCTGTTCAAGACCACCGACGGTGGACAGTCGTGGCAGGAGATGAGCCCGGATCTGACTCGTTCCGAACCAGGCTCTCCCGCCAGCGTGGCTGGCATGATCGCAAAAAACCCGGACGCGGCCAAGCAACGCGGCGTGATCTACTCTCTCGCGCCGTCCTTCAAAAGCATGGAAACGCTGTGGGCGGGCACTGACGACGGCCTGCTCTGGACCACTCGCGACGGCGGCAAGAACTGGCAGAACATCACGCCGCCGGAAATGACTGCGTGGAGCAAGGTCAGCCAGCTCGAAGCCTCCCACTTCGACGACCAGTCCGCCTACGCTTCGGTCAGTCGTTTCCGCATCGACGACCAGCGCCCGTATATCTACCGCACCCACGATGGCGGCAAGTCGTGGCAACTCATCACCAACGGCCTCCCTGCGGATGGGCCGGTCAATACGGTGCGCGAAGATCCGGTTAGAAAAGGCATGTTATTTGCGGGCACTGAGAATGCGGTCTGGGTCTCATTCGACGACGGCGACCATTGGCAGTCGCTGGAGTTGAATCTGCCGCACACCTCGATGCGCGATCTGTGGATTCACGATGCGGACTTGATTGTTGCGACGCACGGACGATCCTTCTGGATTCTCGACGACATCTCGCCGCTAAGACAGGTTAGCGACACGATGGCGAAAGATGCGGCCTTCCTGTTCCACCCGGCCGCGGTTTACCGGCTGCGGCGAAACACCAACACCGATACGCCGATCCCGCCCGACGAGCCCATGGCGCAAAATCCGCCCGATGGCGCCGTGCTCGATTATTATCTGGCGCAACCTGCCACCGCACCGTTGGCCATCGAAATCCTGGACGGCGAGGGTAAACTGGTGCGTCGCTACTCCAGCACCGACAAGCCGTTCCTCACCGATGCGGAGCTGAAGCAGCATTTGATTCCGGCCTACTGGGCTCGCATGCCGCGGCAGCTTTCAACGATCGCGGGAATGCATCGTTGGGTCTGGGACCTTCGCTACCCGGCCCCGAAGGCCCTACGCTACGACTACCCGATTTCCGCAACCCCTCGCGACACGCCACGCGGCCCGGAAGGTCCACTAGTCCCGCCCGGACAATACACGGTGCGCCTGACGGTGGATGGCAAGAAATACGACTCGCTGGTCACGGTCAAGGTCGACCCGCGCGTCCATGCTCCGGTGCTCGCCTTCCAGGATCAATTTATTCAGGAAATGAAACTGGCCGGGCAGTTGTCGAATACTTCAAACGCTTTGCTGCAGGCGCGTCCTCTGCAAAAGCAGTTGGCCAAGCTGGCGGCAGATGCCAAGAGCCTGGTCGCAGCACAAGCTAAGGCGACGCAGGAGAAACTGGCCGCGCTTATTGAGGGCTCCAAAGCGGCTGAAGCGACGCCGGGACTGGACGGCGTCAACGGCAATGTCGGCGGTCTTTACGAGAGCATTGGGCAGAGCGATGCAGCTCCGACAGCCGCGCAAATGCAGTCTGTCTCGTCCGCAGAGCGCGATTATTCCAACGTGATGAAGCGATGGGAGGAATTCAAGTCAGCGGACCTCTCCACTCTGAACCAGCAATTGAAAAGCGCAGGCATGGCCGCCGTCCAACTGGAAGCTAATCCGACAGCGGAGACGGGCGTCGAAGAATAGAACTCACGCCGAGGATGCGACGGTTCAGCCGTCACTGATCTGTCGCATCGCCGAACTGTCGCATTGCCCGGCCGCTTCCCCACTTGAAGTGGTGCCAGTAGGGATAGGGCAACGGCAGTGCGCTCACTTGGTCGAGACGCTTGATTTCTTCTTTTGAAAGCACCCAATCGGCGGCGGCCAGATTGTCCTGGAGTTGCTGCTGGTTGCGCGCGCCGATGATGATCGACGTCACTCCCGCCTTGCCGCGCAGGTAGTTCAGAGCAACCTGCGCGACGGACGCCGAATGTGCTTTGGCAATTTCGTCCATTGCGTCCACTATCGCGTACAAGTGTTCCATATCCACAGTGCCGGGACCGTCCATCGTCGCCAAGCGGGCGTTCGTCGGGGGCGCTTGCCCGCGACGATACTTTCCTGACAGCCAACCGAAAGCCAGCGGACTCCACACCAGAATTCCGACTCCCTGATCGATCCCTACCGGCACCAGTTCGTATTCTGCCTCCCGGGCCAGCAGTGAATAATAAATCTGCTGTGAGATGAAGCGTTCCCCTCCGCGTTGATCGGAAACAGCCATGGCCTTCATCAGCCCCCAGCCGGGAAAATTGGAGCTGCCTATGTAGCGAACTTTTCCCGACTGCACCAGCGCATCCAGCGCGCGCATGGTTTCTTCGACCGGAGTGAAGGCGTCGAAGTTGTGGACCTGATAGAGATCGATGTAGTCGGTCCTGAGCCGTCGCAGGCTGGCTTCGCAGGCCTCGATCAAGTGGTAGCGAGAGGAGCCCAGATCATTCGGCCCTGTGCCCATCGGGGCAAATGCTTTGGTGGCGATCAACACCTCTTTGCGGCGCGGTCCCAGGGCTTCGCCCAAAATCTGCTCTGATTGGCCGCTGGAATAAATGTCGGCGGTATCGAACAGGTTCACCCCCTTGTCGATGCACTGCGATACCAGGCTGCGGGCTTCGTCAACCTGGGTAGATCCCATGCCCGACCAGAAGCTCTCGCCGCCAAAGGTCATGGTGCCGAAGCTGAGAACGCTGACTTGCAGACCGCTACGACCTAGAAAACGCATTTCCATGATTGCTGCCTCCAGGAATGATGTTCGTGCTGATGATGTTCGCACTTAAGCCAACGCCGTCATCGGTGCGCGCAGCTGACGCGCCATCCAAACTTCATTTTTCCGAACCCCCCTCAATGTACTTTGCGAAAGATTCGGAAATCCCAAGCGCCCAATGACAACGCCGGCAGTGTCACCGCCGGCTTCGGATCGCCAACCCCGGGAGTTTCGTCTTTGTATTCTCCTTGAGGCACGGCGACGACACCCTCGAACGGCTGGTTCGAAGTGTTGATCGCAATCAAATACTCTTCGCCACTACCGCGACGAAAATAGGTGAGCACACGCGATGAGGCCCCATTCTTTACCCACTCCGTTTCACCCTGCTGCAGCGCGGGGTGGGCCCTGCGCAGCGCAATCATCTGCTCGTAGAAGGGTCGGAAATTCGGCCGCCGCTCGCCAATTTGCCAAAACACCGGCATTTTTTCGAACAGCGCGGGTGCCGTCGATTCCGTGGTGTCCCCTGCTTCCATGCCGTTGTAGAGCGCGGGCACTCCGTCCATGGTAAGCACCAATGCGGACGCCGCCATCGCGCCGCGTTCGCCGAAACGCGCAATCGCCCGCTTTTCGTCGTGATCGTCTGAGAAGCGCATCTCCAGCGAGCCCTTGGCATAGCGCTCCCGGTCTTGGCTCCACGTGTCGATCAGTGCGGTGGCGGGCGCCCCGTTCTCCCACACATTGGTCAGCGTGGAGTGGAAGGGCCAATCGTAGTCCAGATCAAATGCCTTCAGCAGCAGCTCGGGCTTGTTCGCCTCCGCGATCATGATCATGTCAGGCTTGATGTTGGTCAACGCGATGCGCGCAGTTTCCCAGAAATCGGTCGGCACTTCTCCAGCCACATCACAGCGGAACCCGTCGAGGTCAAACTCGCGCATCCAATACTTCAACATCTCAGTCATGTAAGCCCGCAAATCCTGGCTGGCGTAGTTCAGCCCGGCCACGTCCGACCAATCCGGTACCGGCGGGATGATGTTGCCCTGCGCATCGTGCTGGTACCACTCCGGATGCTTCATCAGCACGCTGTCCCAGGCGGTGTGGTTGGCCACAATGTCGAGGATGACGCGCAGTCCCCGGCGATGAGCTTCGCTGACCAGATGTTTGAAGTCGTCCTTGGTGCCGTAGGAACGGTCGATAGCGTAATAGTCTTGCACCGAGTAAGCGCTGCCGATCGAGCCCTTCTTCTTCACCTGGCCGACCGGATGGATGGGCATGATCCAGAGGATGGTCACTCCCAGTTGCTTCAGTTCATCCAGCTTTTTCTCAATGCCGCGAAAATCTGCGGACTGAGAAAACGTGCGCGGATTGATTTCGTAAATTACCCCAGCCCGAATCCACTCCGCCACCGGACGAGCGGTGGGCTGCTGGGCAAACAGTGAACTCAGCAAGCAGAGATGAATAGCAAAAATCGTCAACATCCGAGCAAGTTTTCTAGGCATGGACTCTTCCTTCCGAGACCTGGCAACAGACGACAGCCGCCAACCGAGAATCATACTGGTGTCGGCGCAATGAGGGAAGGGTGGGCAGCGAACAAAAGATTCGTTTCTGTCAGCCAGCAGCAGTCGTCACTTCTTCCCCGCAAGCCCCGCATTCTTGCTGTCGGCTGCCGCCATTTCCCGGAACTTTGCCGCTTCCTCCGGTTGATGCAGCGCATCGTATTCCGCCACCAGATCTTTGCGGGCCGTTTGCAGCCACTTCACAGTCGGACTGGCTTTCTTGGTCAGGGTTTCGTAACCGGCACGACTCTCTTGTTGCGCCTCCGCGAAGCGGCGCTGTCCCAGCAGCGCGGTGCCCAGCCGGATGCGCGAAATGGCCACGCTGGAGTGGTCACTCGCGAGCGTCTTGGCATAGGTCTTGAGAGCATCCCGGAATAGCTGTTCGGCCCGAACATAGTCCTTGCGCTCAACATAAATGCCTCCGAGATTGGACTGCGCAATACCAACCTGGTAGTTGGTGTCGCCATATACGGACCGATAGATGTCCATCGCCTGTCGGAAATAGGCCTCTGCATCATCGAGCGTCCCTTGCCTGATCGCTACGTTGCCCAACTCGTTGAGGGCATACGCCACCCGGGGATGCACCGGGCCATATGCATGTTCCAGAATCGCCCGCGATTGCTTCAGCAGTGCTGCGGCTTCGTCGAATCGCTGCTGGTAAGTGAGCGACTGGCCCAGAATAGTCATCGTGTCGGCGGTCTCGGGATGGTCCTTTCCGTACCAGGATTGCACGATGTCCAAGGCCTGCCGGTTGAACCGCTCGCTCTCCGGGTAGTGACCCAACTGAAACTGGATAGCGCCCAAATTGATCAGCGTGTCGGCCACCAGCGGATGCCGCTCTCCATAGATTTGGCGCTGCATCCCCAGCACCCGCTGGTTCAGGGCTTCGGAGACATCGTAGTGGCCGGCATAGAAATTCGTGTTCGCCAGTTCAGAGAGCGTGGCGGCAAGGTCTGCCGGCAGCGCCCGCGGTGCCGACTGAAGCTTCGCTGCCTGATCGAGCACCTGGATCGCTTGGTCGTACCGGCCGCGATCTTCCAGCACCTTCCCCAGCGCGAAGGTCGCCTTCGCCACTTGAGGATGATTGGGCGGAAGGTGACGCTGGCTCATCGCCAGGCCTTGGCGCGCGAACTGCTCCGCGTCGTCGTATTTGGCTTGGTCCGCTCGCAGCAAACTGAGAAGCACTAGTGTCTCCGCCACAGAACGATTGTCCGCACCTAACGACTTCTTGCGCTCCCCGAGGGCTACCAACAGGAGTGAATCGGCGCGATCATACTTCCCCAGCTTCTGGTAAATGCCCCCCAGAGTTGCAAAGAGTTCGGCTTGGGCTTCGGGTTCGCCGCTGAGCAACTGTGCCTCTTGCACGCCACAATCCAGCAGAGTTACCACCCGCAGATCTTCGGAGGGTCCGGCGGCCTCATCCCCGCCCTTAAACAAATCCAGGGTGAAGCGTTGAATGCGTTGGGTGCGGGCCGCCTCTGCCAACGCGTCGTTGCGAGCTTTGGCAAGGCGCACCGGGAAGAAACCCACCAACCCGACCGCGATGGCGAATGTCGCTGCCGTGACCGCCACCGCCCGCTGGTTCCGGGTGATGAACTTCCTCATGCGGTAACGCGCGCTATCGGGACGCGCTTCCAGCGGTGCACCTTGCAGGTAATGGTCAATATCGCGGATCAACGCTTCCACCGAGCGGTAACGGCGAGCCATGTCCTTGTGTATCGCCGTCAGGCAGAGCACGTCGAGGTCCGCCCATGCAGCCTTGCTGACTGCAGGACTGGTCGAATCCCCATCTGCCGAACCCTGTCGGGCCTTGGTTGAGGGCTTGGCCGGTTCCTGCTCTAGCAGCACAGCCTCGGCTTGACTGGTCGAAAGATTCGACAAGTCGAACGGGGGCGCGCCCGCCAACAGCTCGTACAGAATCATTCCCAGCGAGTACACATCACTCTGGATCCCCACCCGACTTCCGCGGATTTGTTCCGGCGCCGCATAAGCTAGCGTCATCAAGCGCAGCCCCGTCATGGTTTGGTCGGTGGCTCGGTCCAGGCTTTCCACTTGCTTGGCGATTCCGAAATCGAGCAGACGGATGCTGCCATCCTCCTTCACCAGGATGTTGGAGGGCTTCAGATCGCGGTGGATCACGGCATGGCTGTGGGCATACTGCACCGCTTCGCAGACCGAACGGAACAACTGGAGGCGCCGCTCGATGGAACACCGATGCCGCCTGCAATATTCGGTGAGAGGCTCGCCCTCCACATACTCCATGACGAAGAAGGGTGTGCCGTTCGCGAGTGTATCGGCATCGTAAAGGCGAGCGATGGAGGGGTGGTTCAGTTGCGCAAGCATGCGCTGCTCGCTGGTAAAGCGTTCGCGCCGGGCGGGGGAAAGCCAGGCATCCCGCATTAACTTGATCGCCACCCGGATGCCCAGGTCTTCGCGCTCTGCCAGGTACACCACACCCATGCCTCCCTCGCCCAGCACGCCGACGATGCGATACGGACCGAGTTCCCCAAACGCAGGCCCGGCTGGTACGTCAGGATCGAGCAGTTGATTTGCGACTTGAGCCATGCCCTGGTCGAGGAGGGAGTCGCTTCGCGCCTCCTCCTCCAGCATGGCAGCCACATCCGCCATCAGCGATTCGTCGCCTCCGCACGCTTTCTCGAGGAAAGAACGCTGCTCCGACGGCGGAAGATCCGCCGCGTTGTGAAACACGGCTTGGATCCGTTCCCAGCGATCGCTGTCCATGCTTACTCCTGATCAACTCCTGGAAACAGCTGCGCCTACCCTTCCGCCTGACGCAGTTCGTGTGCCAGCCAGGCCTTCGCCGCTCTCCAGTCACGCAACACGGTGGCTTCCGAAACTTCCAGCAGAGCGGCCGTCTCGGGTATATCGAATCCACCGAAAAATCGGCTCTCCACCATCAACGCCTGCCTCGGCTGAATCCGCGCCAGCCCCTCCAGCGCCCGGTCGAGGGCTAGCACGTCGTTTCCCCATGAGGCCATCGGCTCCATCGCGTCGGTGAACTCGATCGTGACTCCGTCCCCCCGCCTCTTTTGTTGGCATGGCGGCGGCGTGCCGCTTCCACCAGCACCTGGCGCATGGCGCGGGCGGCAATCCGCTTGAAGTGCAATGGCGAAGTGTGAGCGAAACGAGGCGAGTTGGCCAGCTTGATCCATGCTTCATTGACCAGCGCGGTGGGGTTCATGGTGCAGCTTGGATCGCCTCGTCTCACACACGAGGCGAGTCGGCGAAGTTCCTCGTAGGTCAGGCTGAACAGTTCGTCCAGCGCCTGCCTCTTGTTCTCGTTGTCGCCCACTGCGCCAGCCGCTTCTGGGCTTGGCATTCGACTACTTTGAGACTCCATGACGGTTTTTCTCGAACTTCTGCGCAATGCGAAGTGAAAGCCCACTAGACCCAAAGGGAACAAGCCGGGAAGTGTAATTGGCGGGAGAACCCGACTCTCGGGAATGCTACCACTGCACCTGCACGGATACAACAGTTTTTTGGCTCTGCAAGCTTGCACTCGGGAATGTCGCTTTCAACCCCGGCGGCAAACGGATTTCAATTCGTAACTTGATGAATTCGAAGGAGGAACCACCATGATGACAGCAAAACCCAAGCTAGCCACATTCATTGTTCTTGCCCTCGGCACCCTGCTTGCCGCACCCGCCCAGGCGCAAACCACCACTCCCCCGAAAACGCCCGTCCCTGCCAAGCCCGTGACAACGGCGAAACCCGCTGCACCTCCCGCCGCAACGGCCACCGCCAAACCCTCCCCATCGGCCCCACGCGCAACGACCGCCGCGCCAACACAAACCGTTCCGGCTCGCGCAGGGTCCACTGCCCAACCTTCCGGACGAACTGCGCCGGTCATCGGCGGCGTAGCTGGAGCCAGGGCAAGTGTCGCCACCACTCTTGCCACTACGTCGCGCTCCACCATCTCTGCCCCAGCGGGTCGCGCCCCGATTCCGACTTCCTCTGCCACCTCCTTGCCAAGAGGCTCGGTCGCTGCACCGGGTGGTCGCTCCACCATCCCGATGCCAGGCTCGGGGACCTCGACAAGCGCGTCCAGCTACGCCGGGAGGTCGTCCACCTCAGGTCGCGGATCCATCCCATCGCTTGCCTCGGGCAGCTCTAACTCCGGTTCCGGAGCTGGTTCGGGCGGACCGGCAGTGGCTGGCCCGGATGGCGCCCTCGCTACCGTCCAGTACGGCGGCGGCATGCTGACCATCTACGGCTGTGTACGCCAGGGTAGTCAGGTGGCATGCGATTGCGACTTCAACAATCAGAACCAGAACCGCACTCAGTACGATACCAACTGGTGGAGGGATACCTACGTCATTGATCAGTTCGGCGACCGCCACGCCCGCGCTTCTGGCTATTTCGTGAACGGAGAGGGCAAACCGCGCGAGACCATTGATATTCCCTACGGCCAAAGTTCGCGCTACATCATGATCTTCAATGATGTTTCCTCCAACGCCGCGTCCGTCAGCCTGCACTCTGCCTACGGTCAACTCGACGTGGAGAACATGGCATTGGACGGAAACACAAACGGCGGCGCGGGCAATGCCGCAAACGCCGGCTCCGACAACTCAAGCGTCGCGGATACCGGCCAGGCGCTGAAGAACACGGGCAAGCAGCAAGCTGACGCGGCCAAGGGCAAGGCGATGGACAAAGCCAACCAATCCTTGCAAAAAGCCTTGGACAAAATCCCGCACTAAGGAATGCTCCCAGCGGCGGGCCTCTCCGCACCAGACCCGCCGCTGATTTATGAAACCAGTTCTAGAATTGTGGGGGACTGATTGGGGTGCCGTGCCGGAGAAGTCACGCTAAGAAGTTTGGTTGCCCCCCAGGGATTCGAACCCCGATAAGCAGATCCAGAATCTGCTGTCCTACCGTTGAACGAGGGGGCAAAGCGTGCAGACAGGGCTTGCATCAGCCAACCCTTCGATTTTATGGGTTGTCGCAGTGCGGGTCAACAGGAACCCCCGCACAGCGCAGCTCGGTCCCGCCGCGTTAGAATCTCCCTGACCACTCTCCAGCATCGCGGAAGGAAACATGGCGACCACCCCTGGCAGCATCGGCACTCACATCTACGACTATTCCGAAATGACGCGCAGGCCACTCGATGCGGATCAATGCGCGCTCATTGTCATCGACATCCAGCAGAAGCTCCTTCCTCCGATTTTCGAGAAGGAGCGCTTGATCAAGAACTCCCAAATTCTCATCCGCCTTGCCGGAATCTTACAAATTCCCACGCTACTGACCACGCAGTATGCCAAGGGCCTCGGTCCAACCGTGCCTGAGATTTCCTCGCTCGCGCCTGACTATCCCCCCATCGACAAGCAAATGTTTTCCTGCTTTGGCAGCGATGTGTTTTGTTCGTTGCTGAAGCGGCTGCCCGGGACGCGAACCACTGTCTTGCTGTGCGGCATGGAAACCCACATTTGTGTCATGCAAACGGCGCTGGCTGCCCTACGGGAGGGCTACCTTGTCCACGTCGCATCTGACGCGGTGAGTTCGCGTGCGGAGTGGAACTGGAAAGTCGGCCTGGAGCGGATGCGGGATGCAGGCGCTATCATCTCCTCCACTGAGATGATGCTCTATGAACTGTTGCGTTCCTCCGGAGCCCCGGCTTTCAAAGAGCTTCTGCCCTATTTGAAGGCATAGCTCGCCCAGTGCTTGCTGCGGACCTAGACTATTCGGTCGGTTCCACTCCAGTTGGCTTCTGCTTGACCCGCACCACGGTGATCTTGGAGAACCCTTCTTCAAAGGTTGGCGGCTTGAGTTTGCCTGCCATGCGCCGCATCACGTCTTCAGGAACCACTCGCTGGCGCTTCTGGTTCCGCTCCAAACACACCTCGACCGGAACATCGAAGTACAACGCGTGCACTTCGTACCCGTTGTCTTTGGCCAGCTTGATCCAACTATGGCGATCATGCGGAGACAGGTTCGTCGCATCCACATAATTCATCGGACGCCGCGCAATCAATCGCGCCTTCAGCATCGAGCGCAGATTGGAAAAAACTAGGTCCTGGAAGCGCTGCTCGGTCGGATCGTCGAACAGCAAGTCGCGCAACAAGTCGCTGGAAAGAGGACGGATATCGTGCCGCTTGAACCAGGAACTCTTGCCCGATCCAGGCAGCCCAACTGTGAGCACAACCAAGCCTTTGGACACTCTCGGCGCGGCGGATGCAGATGCAGCGGTTGCAGCCATCGCCGCGCCATCTTCCCCGGTTGCTGGCACCACTTCCTTAGCTACGCCCTCCGCGGGTTGCTGGGCAACCGCTGCTGTCCCTCGCCGGCCGCGCTCTCGACCTCCGCGACCGCGACGACGGCGCCGATTCCGATCCGCCGGCACCGCTGCACTGGGAGCCGCCACTGCCGCATCATCCGGGGTCGCATCGGGCGCGGCTTCGGCGATTGAGGCCGGTGCCGCCTGTGCCGCCTTACCTTCCGGCACCGGAGCCACTCGTGGGTCCACTCGATTCCCGATGTCGTCCGGCAACGCTTCCGGCAAGTCGTAATAGGCCGGTTGGAGAGGTGTCTGTCCGGGAGTGGAAGACTGATTTGTTGCTGGTTTCTTGCCGCGCTTCATGCGCTCGCGCATCCATTTACGCATATACGGCTTTTAACATACCGAGGCGGTCAACTGCAATCTCCACCGCCCCGCCCGTACCTCGAAAGGCAAGAGATTGCCCTGCGATGCCGGCTCCGTTGGCCGCCACGGGTACAATTGGTATTTCAGGAACCAACCTATGTCCACAACTCATCCAGCCCGTCCCGAAACTCGCGCTGCTGAAATGCCCGAGATGCCGCTCACCATCGAAGGCTATCCCTCTCTGCACCAAATGATGCGCTTCCGCTGGTCCGCGTGGAGGCAGTTGCCCCGGGCCGAACGCGACAACATCATCGCTGAGGCCACTCCTCTGCTCGTGAAAATGGAGCAAAACGCCAACGGCCAGTCTGCTTTGTTTTCGCTGCTGGGACACAAGGGCGACCTCATGCTGATCCACTTCCGCGAGACCTTCGACGCCTTGAATCAGGCCCAACTCCATTTGGCGCAGCTTCGCTTGAGCGATTTCCTCGAGCCCACTACGTCTTACCTCTCCGTGGTTGAACTCGGCCTCTATGAATCCACCACGAAGGTTTACAAAGCGCTGATGGATCGCGGCATTGAACCCCACTCCGAGCAGTGGAAGAGCGAAATTCAAGACACCCTGGCGCGTCAGAAAGAGGCCATGCGACCGCGTTTGTTCCCCACCATGCCTCCTCACCGCTACGCTTGTTTTTATCCCATGGACCGCCGCCGCGGCGAGCTCAAGAACTGGTACACCCTGCCCATTGCGGAGCGCCAGCGCCAGATGAACGAACACGGCATGATCGGACGCCGCTATGCCGGCGAGGTCAAGCAGATCATCACCGGCTCGATCGGCTTCGATGACTGGGAGTGGGGCGTGGACCTCTTCGCCGAAGATCCCCTGGTCTTCAAGAAGCTGATCTACGAGATGCGCTTCGATGAGGTCAGCGCGGTGTACGCGCAGTTCGGCAGCTTTTATGTAGGCGTGCGCTGCCCGGCGGCCGAGCTGGGCCAACTGCTCTCCGGTCAGTTGCCCGCGCCTGCCAGTTCGCCACAAGCCTGACGGGAGCGAAAAAGAAAATCCTCCTCGACCAAGGAACCCTGTTGCCTGAACTGCCCACTGCGACTCTCCACACCCAGGCGCGCACCGGCTTGCGTCCATGGATGGAGCGAGTCCTGCAGGAATGTGACCATGCCGGCAGCGATTTGGCTCCCGACCCCGTCCACGACTTGCGCGTAGCGCTGCGCCGCTGCCGCTCCCTGTCCGACGGCATGATGGCCATCGACTTCGACCCCTCCTGGCGCGCCATGAAGAAGGCCGGCCGCAAACTCTTTCGCGCTCTGGGCGATCTCCGCGACCTGCACGTCATGCTGGAGTGGCTGGGGAAGCTTGGCGATCCAGACGACCCCGTTGCCCGCAAGCTCACCGAAGTCGTGCGTGCCCGAGAGGCGGAAGCCCGGCCGTTGGCTGCCGAAGCCATTGCCAAATTCGACCGCAAGCAATGGCGGCAGTGGAGTCAGTCGCTTCCGCGACGCGCCACTCGCATTCGCCTGGGCAGCCCAGCCTTCGAAAACCTGGCTCTGGAAAAATGGGCGGCGGCCTACGACCTGCACAAGCGAGCGATGCGTAGCCGATCCCAGGTCGCCTTCCACACCCTGCGCATCGGGATCAAACGCTTTCGCTACACCGTGGAGAATTTTCTGCCGCGCCAGCACAAACTCTGGAGCGCAGACCTGAAGCGCTTACAGGACTGGTTGGGCGAAGTCCACGATCTCGATGTTCTGTGGCAAACCGCGCTTCAGATCGGCGCGTTTCCTGATCCCGGCAGTCGCGATCTCTGGCGCACCAGGCTGCAGGCCGAGCGCAATCTCCGGCTCAATCAGTATCGCGTCAGGATGGTGGGACGCGAATCGCTCTGGCGGGAGTGGCGTGGCGAACTCCCCCGCGGTCAGGCGATCAAAACCGCATCGCTGGCCCGCCTGAAAGCGTCAGCACGTTTTCTCGACCCCGACTTCGCTCACTCGCAGCGCGTCGCCCAACTCAGCCTTCAACTCTACGACGGGCTCGCCCGCGTTGGCCTCTTCCAACCCGAAGAAGGACGAGACCTGCGCAGCGCTCTACTGGCGGCTGCCCTGCTGCACGATGTGGGACGCGGGACCGAAGCCAAGGACCATCACAAGGAAACCTACCGCCTGATTTGCCAGCTGCCCACCCCATTGGGATGGAGCGAGCCAGATTTTGCCTTGGTCGCCATCGTCGCGCGCTATCACCGCGGTGCACTGCCGCGGACTGGACAGAAGCCGCTGCTCGCTCTCACTCTTCCTCAGCGCCGCATCGCCACTCGACTGGCGGCCATACTCCGCCTGGCGAGTGTCCTTGACCTTCGTCACTTGGACAAATCGAACACCCGCCGCTTGCATCGGGCGGCAGTCCATCTCGAAGCGAAGGCCGTGGTGATTACCGTCGATGGGTATAGCGGTTATCACCAGTCTGCTGAGAAGATCGCCGCGGCACGGCACTTGCTGGAACTCACTTTGCGCAAACCGGTGATCGTCAAAGGCGCATCTCCGACGCGGCGCAAGATCCGTCGCCCGCTGCCCAATGATGCGGCCCGCTAGAGCTCTCTACGGCCTTCCATCGCCTTCAACATCGTGATCTCATCGGTGTATTCGATGTCGCTGCCCACCGGAATCCCCATCGCGATGCGGGTCACTTTCAGTCCCGGGCGCTTGAGTTGTCCGGAAAGATAGGTCGCGGTGGCCTCGCCTTCGACCGTGGGATTGGTCGCGACAATCACTTCGTCCACTTCGTCGCGCTCCACCCGCCGCACCAGGTTCGCAGTCCGCAATTGCTCTGGCCCCACTCCGTGCAAAGGGGAAATCGCCCCGTGCAGCACGTGGTACACCCCGTTGTAGTGCTTCGTTTTCTCAATCGCAGCGATGTTGGTCGGCTCTTCCACCACGCACACCAGCCGTTGGTTTCGGGTGGGGTTGGTGCAATAGACGCAGGGATCCACGTCCGTGATGTTGTTGCAGATGGAGCACAGCCGCAGACTGGCCTTCACGTCGCGCACCGCCGCGGCCAGCGCCTCAGCATCCTCGTCTGAGGAACGCAGGATATGGAAGGCGAGCCGCTGCGCCGTCTTGCTGCCAATGCCCGGCAGCTTCTTGAGTTCATCGATTAGCCGGGTCATTGGCTCAGCAAACTTGGACATAAGAACAATTTAGTAATTGGGTAATCGAGTAATTTGGTAATTTAAAAACCGCCGACCGCATGAGTGATTTAAGATTACACATTTACCCAATCACCAGACTGACCAATTACAAAATCCCCTCCAGAGACACTTAGGATTTGGTAATTGTGTAATTGGGAAATTGTGTAGTTCAACAACTCAGCCCACCTTGAGTCGTCGGGGTTCAAATTACCCAATTACCAAATTACTAAATTACACAATCCCTTTCAGTCCCCCGAGCATCCCGCCCATGTTAGACTGCATGGCGTCGTCCACTTTTCGGCTGGCCTCATTGGTCGCCGCCAAAATCAGGTCTTCCAGCATCTCAACGTCCCCCGACTTCATCGCTTCAGGGTCAATCTTGATTCGTCGAAGCTGCTTCCGGCCGTCCATCTCAACCTTGACGGCACCCCCGCCAGCCGCCGCCTCCACCACGGTCTCCTGCATCTTCTTCTGCAAGACCTGGTATTGCTCCTGCGCCTGCGACATCAGTTTCTTTAAATTGAAATCAGACATAAAGGTAATTTTGTAATTGTGTAATTTAGTAATCGGGTAATTTGGTAATTTGTAGTTGTGTAATTGTTAATGTCGTAAGTGTAAATATGTAAGTTAGTGACTTGGTAGTTATGCTATCCAGACCGATCCAAGAGTCAGGAAGGTTTTCAAATTACCAAATTACCCAATTACTCAATGCTTTTCTCTGTAGTCAATCACCGTTCGTATTTCCGCGCCAAACTTTTCTTGCAGCCGCCGCACCACTGGATCTTGCGCCATTCTTCCGCGCCCTCCGCTAGCTCCTGTGCTGCGCGGCTCCACTGCGGATTCTGTGCCCCCGGGCAATACCGTAAATTTCAAAGGACGCCCGGCCCGTCCGCTGGCCGTCGCGCCCGCGATTCGCCGCGTATCCGCACCCACAGTCATATCGATCACCGCCGCCGACGACGCCACTCTCACCACCAGTTGATTGCCTTCCAGTGTCCATTCGCCAGCTTCGAGCATCGACACCACCATCTGCTGTCCGGCATCGGTCAGCGCGTCCAGTATTGAGTCCCGTATCGCTTGCGGCTCCGTAGCGGCAGCGACTTCCACCGCAACTTCCACCGCCGGCGCCGCCGATCCCATAATCACCGGGCTACCACTCGATTCCAGCTTTGCGACGGACTGCACTGGCTTCGTCTCAGATGACATTTCCGGCGTTCGGTTGGTCTTTCGAGCTGAATCCGCAGCAAACGGTGACACCGCCGAAGTCCGCGCAGACGGCGCAGTTGAAATCGGCCGGGCCTCCGGCGCTCTCTCCGCTGCTCGCTCTGGCGCTCGTCCCGCAGCCCGTGCCGGCGCCGCCACAGCAGCCACCGCCGCTCCGCTCAGCAATTGCTCGATGGGCAACAGCCGTTGCGCATGGGTCATCTTCAGCAGGCCCAGCTCCAAATGAAATCGCTGCTCCTGGCGGTACCCCAACTCTCCATGAGTACGCAGCATGATCTGTAAATGACGCGCCAAGTCTTCTTCGCTGAACCACTCTGCCACCCGCGCGATCCGCGCCCGCTCGTCGGACGACACTTGCAGAAGCGCGGAGTTTTCGCCCGCCACTTTCGCCACCACCGCGTTGCGCAAGAATCGCACCAACTGCCTCGCCAGGTGGGTTGGACTGTGGCCTTCGCTGATCAACTCATCCACCGCCTGCAGAATGTCCTGACTGGAGTTGTGGATCACCGCCTGCATCATGCCCTCCATCACGCTGGCGGGCGCGGTCCCGATCAGTTGCCGCACCGCATCCACGGTGATCCCCTCACTGCTCGATGCGATCGCCTGGTCCAGAATCGAAAGCGCGTCCCGGATCGAACCGTCCCCGGCTTCCGCCAGCAGGGCAAGCGCGTCGCGCTCCGCCACCACATTTTCCCGCGCCGTCAAATCGGCAAGCTGCGTCAGGATCTCCTCAAACTTCACTGCTCGGAAGCTGAAGTGCTGGCACCGCGACCGGATCGTCTGCGGAATGTCTTCCGGCTGCGTGGTCGCCATCATGAATATCACGTGGCTGGGCGGTTCTTCCAGGGTCTTCAACAATGCATTGAAGGCGGCGTCGGTAATCTGGTGGGCTTCGTCGAGAATGTAAATCTTGAAGCGGTCGCGCGCCGGACGATAACGCGCCGCTTCGCGCAATTCCCGAATCTCGTCAATTCCACGATTGGTCGCCGCGTCAATCTCGATCACATCCACCGAGTTGCCGGCGCGAATTTCCGTGCACGACTCGCAAATGCCGCATGGCTCCGGCACCGGATGCTCCGCCGACCGGCAATTCAATGCCATCGCCAGAATGCGCGCCACCGTGGTCTTGCCGATGCCGCGATGTCCGCTGAAAATGTAGCCGTGCGCCACGCGGTCCTGGGTGATCGCGTTCTTCAGGGTGCGCGTGACATGATCCTGCCCGATCACGTCAGAGAATTTTTGCGGCCGATATTTGCGGGCAAGGACCTGGTAACTCATAAGCGGAATCCCGATTATACGTGATTGCAAAACCAACGTCCCGACCGCTGGACTGCCCTCTGCCACAAACCGCCAAGCCCTTTGTGGTACGCTTTTGCCATCCCCGAGGGCCTTATGCAACTGCAAATGAATGTCCGCAGCGCGGACGGCATACAACTGGTCGAGTGCAAAGGCCGCCTGATGTTCGGGGAGGAGTCCGCCAGCTTTCGCGACATTCTGCGGGCCCTGCTCACCGAAACCAAGCAAGTGGTTTTGACCATGGACCAGATCGAATACATGGACAGCGGCGGCTTGGGCACTCTGGTCGCGCTGTGCCAGACCGCTCATGCTCAGGGTGCGGTGGTGAAGCTGGCCGCGCTGCCTGCTCCCATTAAAGACATGCTTCGTGTCACCAATTTGCTTGCCTTCTTCGACGTTTATGACAGCGAGCAGGCCGCGGTCCGCTCCTTCGCAGTCCAGCCCTCAATCCCTCGGGTACGCACACCAAAATAGTTCTATCCATCGCGGTCGAATCACACAGATCTCATTCATGCTCGCCAAAATCATCTTCATCCTCGCTCTTGTATTCGCCGTCAGCGGCTACGCTACCCCGCCTATGGCTTTGGCCATCGGGCTTTTGTTCGGCCTGCTCTTTCCTCACCCCTATGGCAAACAGGCCAAAAAATATTCCAAGCTCCTGTTGCAGGCCTCGGTGGTCGGACTCGGCTTCGGCATGAACTTGCAGAAAGTGATCCAGGCCGGCCGCAGTGGCTTTCTCTACACCGTGCTGGGAATCAGTTTCGCCATGCTGGCTGGCATGGGGCTGGGCATGTTGCTGAGCGTGGAGCGCAAGTCCGCCTTTCTCATTTCCACTGGCACCGCCATCTGCGGCGGCAGCGCCATCGCCGCCGTTGGTCCCATCGCGCAAGCCAGCGACGAGCAGATGGCAGTCTCCCTCGGCACCATTTTTGTGCTGAACTCGGTCGCCTTGCTCACCTTCCCGGCCATCGGATGGGCGCTCAAGTTGAGCCAGGCGCAGTTTGGCCTGTGGGCGGCCCTCGCCATCCACGACACCAGTTCGGTCGTCGGCGCCGCCGTCAAGTACGGCCCCGAGGCTTTGGCCATCGCCACCACCGTCAAGCTGGCTCGGGCCTTATGGATTGTTCCGCTTTCCCTGGGCACCGCCATTTTTCTCCACGCCAAAGCAAAAATTCAGTGGCCCTGGTTTATTGCGTTCTTCTGTTTGGCTGCGGTCTGCTACACCTATCTCCCCGCCGGCGCACCGCTCTATGCTCTGCTTTCAAAAGCGGCCAAAATCGGCCTTACCGTCACTCTGTTTCTGATCGGCAGCGGCATCTCCATTGCCACCCTCAAGCGAGTCGGCCATCGCCCATTGTTGCAGGGCGTTCTGTTGTGGCTGTGCGTCTCAGTGTTGTCGCTGTGGTTGATTCGGGCGGGCTGGATCAGGATGTAACTGGTGTGCATAAACCGCAAGCGCCTCAGCCGATGTTCTGAGGCGCTCTGCTCTTGCCGCGATTAATTTTCCCGCAACTAGTTCAAGTCGGCCAGCGTTTGCAGCGTGATGGGAAACCCGCCGTTCACCGCGTCCAACACAACCAGGCTGCGGATCTGTAACGCGGCCGGACTTAACGTGGTGTCAATATACGAGGTGCTGGTGTTTCCCGCCGGCGTAATGATCAGCTCATAGGTTCCCGCCGCCATCGACAGATACGAGGATGCCGACCGGAATGCTAGCGCCGCCACCGTCGGCGTCACTCCCGTAATGCTGGTGCCGGGAGCGACGATGTACACATCGATGCTGCCCGCCGTAGGAGACGCATTGATCACTCTCAGGCTCACGTTGCCTGTACTGGGCGCGGTGTTGGTGTCCGGCAGCACCACCGCTGCGATCGACGAGAGATAGCCGGTGGAGAGAATCGTCGTGAAGCCGCTCCCCAGATCAATGGTCGAACTAATCAGGTCATTCGTGGTTCCCGCCGTCCGCACTTCCAGCTTTTGCGAACCTGCGGGCACCGACTGATAACCTGTGTTCTGGCCAAACGCGACATTGGTTAATGTGGTCTTGCTGTTCAGCGCCACGTCCAGGTTGCCGGCATCGGGCGAGGCCTGCACAAAGCGCGCCTGGGTCTTGCTCGACGATCCACACGCGACGGTAAGAGCAAGCAGTCCCGCAATCAATAGGGCGGGGGACAACAACTTCAACAAGCGCAAGAAAAACCTCCGAGGAAGGTAGGGTGGTTGAGACTCTCCTAGTTTGGATGCGTGCTCAACAACATGGGTTGTGGAACCGCACTGCCTTTGCCATTCTTTACAAGAGTATCGCATTCCCCATCGCTCTCGCGTCATGGACACAAGGTTGACAAGCCGAGCCCGCATCCTCCGCGCCATCCGTTCCGTACCGCGCGGCAAAGTCTCCACCTATGGCGCGATCGCCAAGGCGGCCCGTCTCCCGCGGGCGGCGCGGCTGGTGGCGCGCGTGTTGCACACTTCCCTCGGACTCCCCTGGCATCGCATCGTGGGCGCCAGCGGTCAGATCAAGCTGCGCGGCGACCAATTCATCGAACAACGGTTGCGCCTGGAAGCCGAAGGCGTCACCTTCCGCGGCAGCAGAGTCCGCATGGCGCTCCACGAATTCCAGCTCGCAAAACCGCGTCTGCCAACGCCCTCCAGCTAAAAACGCCGCCTCCCGTCCTGGAAGTAATTTCATCAATGGTCTAGTGGAAGCGCACGGCTTCAAAACCCAATCGGATGCGACACGCAACTCGCTCACCCTCGCCCGCACCAAACAAAGCCAGCCCGCTTAGGGCTGGCTTTTCTAAAATAAAATCTCGCTCGTGGCTCAGTTCGCCAGTACTTTTTCCCGCTCTTCCGCGTCCTGTTTTTCCTGCCGCGGAGTGGCCGGAAGCATCAATTGCAGCGCTTCCTCAATCAGCTTCACGTAATGCACGTTCAAACCTTCCAGTTGTTCCGGGGTCAGGTCTTCCAGAACATTCGTTTTGTTCTCCGCCGGAAGAATCACGTCTCGTACGCCGGCTCGTTTGGCAGCCAAGACCTTTTCCTTGATGCCTCCCACCGGCAGCACATTCCCACTGAGCGTGATCTCCCCCGTCATCGCGGTCAGCGGACGCACCGGGCGTTCCGTCAACAAAGACACTAGCGCGGTCGCCATGGTCACGCCCGCAGAGGGCCCGTCCTTCGGAATCGCACCCGCAGGAACGTGGATGTGCAAGTCGTGCTCCGCGAAGAAACTCTCCGCAATCCCCAGCGACACTGCATTCGACCGTACCCAGGTCAGCGCCGCTTGCATGGATTCCTGCATCACCTGCCCGATCTGTCCGGTCATGGTGAAGTTCCCTTTGCCCTTCATCTTGTTGGCTTCGATAAACAGAATGTCGCCTCCGGACGGCGTCCAGGCCAGGCCGACTGCCACCCCCGCCCGTTTGGTGCGCTCCGCAATCTCGCCTTCGGTGCGCACTTTGATTCCGCCCAGAAATTCCTGCACCACTTCCGGCGTCACCACCAGCGGCTCCGTTTTGCCCTCCGCCATCCTCCGCGCTTGCTTGCGGCAAATGGTGCCAATGTTCCGCTCCAGGCTGCGAACTCCCGCTTCCCGCGTGTAGTGCCGAATCACGTGCCGCGTTCCCGCTTCCGGAAAGTCAATCTGCTCTTTCGTGATCCCGTTCTCTTCTATCTGCCTCGGAATCAAGTACTGATACGCAATGTGTACTTTCTCCTCTTCGGTGTAGCCCTGCAGTTCGATGATCTCCATGCGGTCGCGCATCGGCTCTGCGATGGGATCCAGCATGTTGGCCGTGGTGATGAACAACACCTGCGACAAATCGAACATCACGTCCAGGTAGTTGTCGCGGAAAGTCGAGTTCTGTTCCGGGTCCAGCGCTTCCAGTAAGGCCGACGCTGGATCCCCGCGAAAATCGCGTCCCACCTTGTCGATTTCGTCCAACATGAAGACCGGATCTTTGGTCTCCGCCCGCCGAATCCCCTGGATGATTTGTCCCGGCAACGCCCCAATGTAGGTCCGCCGATGGCCCCGAATCTCCGCCTCGTCATGCACTCCGCCCAGCGACAGCCGCACGAACTTCCGTCCCAGCGCCCGCGCGATGGACTTCCCCAGCGAGGTCTTCCCCACTCCCGGAGGCCCTACAAAGCACAGAATGGGTCCCTTCATTCCGGGCTTTAACCGCCGCACGGAAAGGTAATCCAGGATGCGATCTTTGACCTTCTGCAGATCGTAGTGGTCCTCGTCTAGAATTTCTTTCGCTTTCAAAATGTCCACTTCGCCGCCGGAGGTTTTCGACCATGGCAACACCGCCAGCCACTCAATGTAGTTGCGGGTCACCGAATAGTCCGCCGCCATCGGCGACATGCGAGCCAGGCGCCCCAATTCTTTCAGTGCCTCTTTCTTTACATCGTCCGGCATCCCCGCTTGCTCGATCTTGGTCTTCAGGTCTTCGTTGTCGCGCTGGCCTTCGTCCTGCTCCCCCAGCTCTTTTTGAATGGCCTTCATCTGCTCCCGCAGATAGTATTCGCGCTGCGTCTGCTGGACCTTGTCCTGCACCTCGCTCTGGATCTTGTTGCGCAACTGCTGCACTTCCAACTCTTTCGCCAGGTGCTGGTTGATCTTTTCCAATCGCACTCGCACGTCGGTGGTTTCCAGCGTGTCCTGCTTGTCCGCGGTCGAAAGAGCCGGCAGTGACGACGTGATGAAATCCACCAGCCGCCCCGGCTCTTCAATGTTCATCGCCACCGTCGACAGTTCGTCCGACAGCGTGGGAGACCCCGACACAATTTGCTGGAACAACGTCAGCACATTCCGCTGCAATGCTTCGATTTGCGAATCCTGCGGCGGAATGGTCTCCGCAATCGGCGTGACCGTCGCCATCATGAACGGAGCCAATTGCGTGAACTCTTTCACCCGCACCCGTTCCAGGCCTTCCGCAAATACGAACAGGCTCTGGTTGGGCATCTTCACTACTTTGTGCACCACCGCCAGCGACCCCACTTCATACAAATCTGTGGGCTGGGGAGAATCCACCCGCGCTTCCCGCTGCGCCACCACCACAATCGTCTTGTCTTCCCCGAGCGAATTGATCAGTTGCACTGAGCTTTCCCGCCCCACCGTCAGCGGCAACACCGCGTGCGGAAAAAGCACCGTGTCGCGCACCGGCAACACCGGCAACGCTCGTTCCTGGCTTAGGTTGGAGCCCTTTTCTTCGACTTCGTCGCTCATTTTTACTCCTTGAGTGTAACTCACTCAACCTTGGATGCCCACTCGCTCGCATAAGATTCAACCAACCCTATCTTGTTGAATACTATACGCTTTCCAAGGAATCTGGCGGACGCAGGACCTCCCTGTCCTCGAAAAGATAAACATTTTCGTTGCTTTCCCCAAAATAATGGCCGCCGTCCCGTACAGCTCGAGCGGCGGCCCAAAAAACTTTCTCGCTCACTACCGATTGAGTGCCTTCTCTGCCACAAACACGTGCTTGGCCTTGTCCCCTTTGAATACCATCTCGGTCAGCACGAGCTCTTTGGCGGTGTTGGTCGTGTACATGCGCTCGCTCTTCGTCGCTGGCTCAGTGAGTGGAACCAGAGTGCAGTTAACTTTTGCTTCCATTTTCTTGAACGACGCCACTTTCCGGAATACCATCACATGATTGGCCCCGTCCATGGTGTGCCGCACATCATACTCCCCTTCGGGCAGCAACACCTCGCCCACCCACACCGGTCCGGTGAAGGTCACTGTTCGCAAATCCGAAACTCCATACTGGTTGGTTTTGGCCACACTCACCGCACCCACTACCATCACGAATACTGCAAGCACAGCCAGCATTTTCATTACTCGCATAATTGCCTTCCTTTTCTTTTAAAAATTACCGGTGTCCCCACTCGGGGATCCAGTTCCAGACTAGTTCCAGACTAGTTACAGATTAGTTCCAAACTTTCCGCTTCGCCGTGTGTTAGCTCACATCTGGTTGTGACGAGCAAACAATTTACCGCGCCAGCAGTTCTCGTTTCTCCTTGACCCCGCCTGCACTGGCCATTTGCTGCTTGATGGCCGATGCCAGCCGCCGAATCCCTTCCCGAATCTGTTCCGGCGCGGCGTTGGAGAAATTCAGACGCAAATGCCGCGACCCTTCTCCGCCGTTATTCGCGTAGAACGATTCGCCGGGCACAAACGCCACGTTTTGTTGCAGCGCCGCCTGCAACAGTTTCTGGCTATCCACTCCTGCCGGCAAGGTGACCCAAAGAAAGAGCCCGCCCTGCGGCCGCGTCCAGGTTGCTTCGGGTGGAAAACATTCCTGCAACGCCTCCAGCATCACGTTCCGCCGCTCGCCATACACGCAGCGGATCATCCGGATGTGCTCATCCAGAAAATTGTCGCGCGCCACTTCGTAGGCCACGCTCTGCACAAACGTCGAGGTGTGCAAGTCCGCACCTTGCTTGAGCTGCACCAGCTTCGAGATCACCTCGGGAGGGGCCACGATCCACCCCAGCCGCAAGCCCGGAGCCAGGGTCTTGGAGAACGTGCTCAGATAAATCACATTGCCCAGCGAGTAGCCATTGTCGCGGCGCAGGTTCTCGCGGTCCAACACCACCAGCGATGGCAGGTGCTCGCCCTCGTAACGCAATTGCCCATAGGGATCGTCTTCCACAATCGGCACGCCGTAGCGGTCGGCCAACAGCACCAGTTGATGTCGCCGGCCCTCGGACAACGTGGTGCCCCCCGGGTTCTGGAAATTCGGCAACACGTACATGAACTTGGGCCCCAGCCGCAGCCGCTGTTCCAACAACTCAGTCTGCAAGCCGTCGTCGTCGCTGGGCACGCTGATGTATTCCGCCCCATACACGCTGAACGCTTGCAACGCTCCCAGGTAGGTAGGAGCTTCCACCAGCACGCTGTCTCCGGAATTGATCAGCAACTTGCCAATCAAATCCAGGGCCTGCTGCGAACCCGAGGTGATCATCACATTTTCCAGCTGGGCCGCGATGCCGTAGCGCGACGTATGGCGCGCGATCATCTCGCGCAGCGGCTCGTAGCCTTCCGTCGCCCCATATTGCAGGGCGATGTGGGCTTGCGTTTCCAACACTTTGCAACAAGCCTCGCGGAAGCGTTCAATGGGGAACACCTCGGCCGCGGGCAGTCCTCCCGCAAAGGAAATGATTTCCGGGCGTTGCGTGAGCTTGAGCAGTTCGCGAATGGCCGAACTCTTGATGTGCTTCGCGCGCTGCGCATACCGCGAAGTCCAGGCAGTGGACATAGACTCCCTCCACCTAAAATTCTAGGCTCGAAACGCGTGCTTTTCCGTCACTCAGCGCACCCTTGCTCGTGACCCTGGTCACATGCACTCGGTGACCTGCGCCACTCCGCTTTGCCCGCTGCCATATAAGCTCCCATATAATCTGGTGGCCCATGCCCCGACTCGCTCGCCGTCTGCGTATCCTCGACTACTTCTCCCTGGGCTGGGGCACCATGGTCGGAGTGGGATGGCTGGTGGTCATGGACGACTGGCTTTCTCGCGGCGGCCCCCTTGGCGGAATCCTGGGATTTGCTCTCGGTGGAATTCTCTTATTGCCCATCGGCTACGTGTACGGCCAACTGGTTGCCCTCATGCCCGATGCCGCCGGCGAAACCGCTTACACTGCCCGCGTCTTCCCTCGCGGCATCAGCTTTGCCACCGGCTGGATGATGCTGCTGGCCTATTTCATTGTCTGTCCCTGGGAGGCTGTGGCCGTCGGACGGATCGCAGGCTACATCTTTCCCGCCCTCGATACTTTTGAGCTCTATCGCATCGCCGGGCGTCCTGTCTTCTTGCCTCACCTCGCGATTGGCCTGGGACTCACTGGTCTGCTCACCTGGCTCAACTATCGTGGCATCCGCCTGAGCGCGACTTTTCAGAACTGGACTTCCTTCGGAACCATCGCCCTCTTCATCGTGTTTGTCGCCGCCGGCGTATCCCACGGACGCCCGTCTCACCTGACTCCTCTGTTCACCCACACCCCATTCGTCTCCGTGCTGTTGGTTTTGCAAATCGTTCCCTATTTCATGAACGGCTTTGAATCCATCACCAAGTCGTCCGAAGAAGCGGCGCCGGAATTTCGCGCCCGCAGTTTCTCGCGCGCTATTTTCGCAGCGATTGTGGTGGGAGCAGTGTTCTACACCATCGTGATCGCCGCCGTCGGCTACGTAGCCCCTTGGGCCCAGTTGCGCAACCAGCGCTTCATGACTGCGGTGGCCTTCGAGCAAGCCGTCGGCTCGCACTGGGTGGTCAGCGTCATCCTGGCCGCCGCGCTGCTCTCGCTGCTCAAAGTTTTCAACGGCAATTTTGTCGCCGCCAGCCGTATGCTCTTTGGTTTGGGACGTCGCGGCCTGGTGGATTCCCGCGTGGGCAGTGTCCATGCCCGGAACCACACTCCCTCCGCGGCCGTGCTCGCCATCGGAATCGCCACTGGTCTCTCCATGTTTCTGGGCGATGCTATTCTGGTGCCGATTTCTGAAGTCGGCTCCGTTGCTTCGGCTGCAGGCTGGTTCGCCACCTGCGCCGCTTTTTTCTTTCTCCGCCCCGCCCGTTACCAGCAGATCATTGCCGCGCTCGGCGCGCTGGTCGGCTTTGCCATGATCCTGATGAAGCTGGTACCCGTGGTCCCGGGACACTTCACTGCCTGGGAGTGGCTAGCCCTCGCGGTTTGGTGCGGGCTCGGGATTCTTGTCGCTCGTCGCCCTTCTGCCGCCATCCCACCCAGTCTTGAAATTTCTCCAGAGGTGAGTCAATGAAAATTCGTTTCGTAGTTCTAATCACGGTTCTGCTGTCCGCTACCCTGCTCGCCGCCGTCCCCGTCGCGCCGGCCTTCGATCTGGTCATCATCAACGGCCACATTATCGACGGCACTGGTTCGCCGTGGTACTCCGGCGATGTGGGCATCCGCGATGGTCGCGTGGTCGCCATCGGCAATCTTGCCGGCACTCCGCGGCAACGCACCCTGGACGCTCACGGCATGGTGGTCGCTCCCGGCTTCATCGACATGCTCGGCCAGTCTGATGCCACCATCCTGGTAGATCCGCGCTTGCCATCGAAAATCTTCCAGGGCATCACCACCGAAATCACCGGCGAAGGCGGCTCAGCCGCGCCTTTGAATGACGCCATCATTGCCAACGACCGCCCGGGCTATGCCCACCTCAAGGTCGATCCCGACTGGCGTACCTTCCGGCAGTATTTCGCGCGCCTTGAAAAGCAAGGCATGGGCATCAACCTCGCCAGCTTCGTCGGCGCCACTCAGGTCCGCCGCATGGTCTTGGGAGATGACGACAAGCAGCCCACGCCTGAGCAACTGGCGCAGATGCGCGCGCTGGTGAACCAAGCCATGCTCGATGGCGCGGTCGGAGTCTCCACTTCCCTCGAATACGCGCCCGCGCCTTACGCCAAAACCGAAGAACTCATCGCGCTGGCCAGCGAAGCTTCCAAGTATGGCGGAATTTATGCCACCCACATGCGCAGCGAAAGTGATGACGTGCTCGGCTCCATTGACGAAGCCCTGCGCATTGGCCGCGAAGGTCACATCCCGGTCGAAATCTGGCACTTGAAAGTTGCCGGCAAATCCAATTGGGGACGCATGCCCGAAGTGATTGCCAAGATTAACGCCGCCCGCGCTCAGGGCGCCGACATCACCGCCGACACCTATGCCTATCCCGCCTGGTTCAACAGCATGTCGGCCTTCATTCCCCCGTGGGCGCACGATGGCGGCGATGCCAAGCTGGTGGAGCGCCTCAAAGATCCCGCCACCCGCTCTCGCATTCGCCAGGACCTGCTCACTCCCACCTCGCAATGGGACAACGAGTGGCAGGAGATCCCCGGCCCCGAAGCCGTCATGATCGGCGTGGTGCAAAATCCGGAGCTGCGTCAGTTTCAGGGGAAGCGACTTTCCGAAATCGCCGCCATCTGGCATAAGTCCCCGATGGACTCGCTGTTCGATCTGCTCATCGCCGACAACGCTTTCACCGAGTGCGCCGTGTTTGGCATGTCTGAGCCCGACGTTGCTCTGGCCCTGCAGCAGCCCTGGGTCGCGATCGACAACGATTCTTCCGGCACTTCCCCCGAAGGCATTCTGGGCCAGGAGCATCCACACCCCCGCGCCTATGGAACCTTCCCGCGGATTCTGCGGAAATACGTGCGCGAAGAACACAAGCTCTCTCTGGAAGATGCTCTCCGCAAATTCTCTGCGCTGCCGGCACAGCGCATGCGACTCAACGACCGCGGCGTGCTCAAGCAAGGCATGTGGGCCGACATCGTGGTCTTCGATCCCAACACCATCCGCGACCTGGCCACCTTCGACAGTCCCAACCAGCTATCGCAGGGGATGGAGTATGTGTTGGTGAATGGTGTTCCGGTGATTGAACAAGGCAAGATGACCGGCGCACTTCCCGGCCGAGTGTTGCGCGGACCCGGATTTGTGCCCTAGCCCGGCGCCGGGCCACTCACCCGAACCCAACAAGCCAATACTCGGTATATACTTTCGCGACTACCATACCAACTATGAAAACTCCCCCGGTTTTCACCCAGTCGTTTTGCGCGGACTCGCCGCTGCTGGTCGAGTCCCACCCCCGCCCTTACCGGCACCGAGTGCAGTCGTTGTTATATGTCACTCTGAACCGTTCCAACGGCGGCGTCGTCAGCAACCTCAGCGAAGGCGGGATGGCCGTCCAATCTGTCGGACATCTGCAAACCGGAGAGATTCTTCCCGTGAGTTGCCGCCTGGCAGGTCCCGCACAGCGCATCGACCTCACCGCCGAAGTGATGTGGACCGAACGCAATGGACGCGCGGGCCTGCGTTTCTTGGACGCCAGTCCCGAACAGACGAACCTGCTGAAACGCTGGATCCTTGACGAACTTCTGGCCAGCGCAGAGTCCATGGTGGCTGCCGGACTTGCGATGCCGGGTGACTTCAAGGAGGCTGCCTCCTTGCCTGACCAGGGAGCAATCCCCGCATCTGTCGAGCCCGTGGATTTGAACTGGTGGGCCATGCCGATTTCCCTGTCGGTCCTGTCCCGACTGCTGGACGGGATGATCGTCTCCGCCGCGGTGCTTCTGTTCTGCCTGTTGGCGATTGGCATCATGCGCGGACCTCAAGCTGGTTCGCTCACCCTGACCTATCTGATCTCCGTGGTTGCCTTTTTGGGCGGGCTCTACTGGTGGATATTCGTCGGCCAAGGGTGTGCCACCCCGGGCCAGACTCTGGCGCGGATGGCGGTGGAGGAGGCTCGCTCCCGGGCAGCGGACGGCCTGGAAGCACAGAATCCCGTGCCGGCAACCGTAGGCTAGATTCTGCTCTGGCGCGACGCAGCCTGGACGATTACTGTTGCAAAATTCAACTGCAAGATATTGTCAAGATCCTTGAACGTGCAAAACATTGCACATTTCTTCGCTAGGAAGCGTTCTAAGGGCCGTGGTGGTCGCGGGGGTACTGTGGGCCGCCCGAAGGGGAAATAGTCTCGCTACGGCCTCTGTAACGCTCGCTAGGGGTATCCTACGTGATTGGCAAACCCACAATTGGCAGATTGGGTTCCAGTACCGCCAGCTGCCCCGACCCATCCAAAACCTGCGACCCAATGATTTCAACAAGATACAGACATTATCAATAAGTTACGGACATTCCGGCTCCGGTGACTCTGGCATGGACCCGCTTGGAGACGGGAGCCAGCACGGATTCCTACTGCGAGTCGCGATACCACTGGACCGTCTTCGCCAGACCGCTCTCGAAATCGACTAGCGGCCGGTATTGCAAGTGCTTCGCCGCTTTGGAAATATCTGCCAGAGAGTGTTTGATATCGCTGGCACGCTCCGGATCGTGCTTAGCTTCGCCGGAGTAGCCGGTGAGTTTTTTCAGAGCTTGAAATGTTTGGTTGAGGGTGACGCGCTGGCCGGTGGCCACATTGAACACGCGCCCGGCACACTCCTCCGCCGGCGCCGCGCACGCCAGCAGGTTCGCCGACACCGCATTGTCAATGTAGTTGAAGTCGCGGCTCTGGCTGCCGTCGCCAAACATGGTGGGCTGTTCTCCCCGCAACATCAGGGTGATGAATTTGGCCAGCACTCCGGAGTAGGGAGAAGTGGGATCCTGCCTCGGCCCGAAAATATTGAAGTAGCGCAAGCACACCGATTCCAGCCCATAGCAGCGGTAGAACGAAATCATGTAGTGCTCGCTGGCCAGCTTGGCCACCGCATAGGGAGAGATGGGGTTGGGACACATGTCTTCGTGCTTGGGCAGGGTTGGGGTGTCGCCATACGCCGAAGACGATGCGGCATAGACTACGCGCTTCACCTTGGCATCGCGCGCCGCCACCAGCAGGTTCAGCGTGCCGTCCACGTTGGCGCGATTGCTGCCCAGCGGATCCAGCACCGACTTCGGAACCGACGGAATGGCGGCCTGGTGCAACACAAACTCCATGCCGGCACAGGCGTCGTGCATGGCATCGAGATCGAGCAGGTCGGCCTGGCGAAAATCAATGTGGTCGCGAATCGCGGAGAGGTTCTGGATTCGGCCGGTCGAGAGGTTGTCGACGCCGCAGACTTCGTCGCCGCGATCGAGCAAGGCATGAGCCAAAGACGAGCCAATGAAGCCGGCAATTCCCGTAATCAGATAACGAGCCATAAGAGTTTAGTATAGCGGACGCAAATCGCCGGGCCAGCGTCGCTAGATGAGATGGGTGAGCGTAGATGAATCCGGCGGAATCAGTTTGAGAAATTCCTCGCGGGTGAGGACAACATGCGATCGAAAGTGCTCAGTCAGGAGGTGAAGCGCGCGGTCCGCATCCGATATCAGCGCAGCGCTTGCCGCCGGACTCGGGGCGTCGCGTGTCGCCGGACTCGCGGCAGCGCTGCCGACCTTCGGCGCGGATGCCGGATCCAGAGCGTGGAGCAGTTTCTCTAAATCGGCCTGGGCCTGCTGCGACAAAGGATTGAACACAATGCCCATGCCCAAAAACGGATAGGACACTCGCACTTCGCCGGACACTTGCAGGTGGACATCCTGAACCGCCAGGACCAAGCCGACGCGCGACCCCACGGGATACGCCGCTCTCATTTCGACATAGCAGCCAGTGGCACTGAGGTCGGCCAGCGTTCCCCAGGTGCGCACGTTAGTTCCGGCGGTTCGAAGCTCGACGCTGCCGGCGCAGTGGTAGCGGGTGGCGCGGTTCTTCCGCTTGCGAGAAGTGACTTTGTCGGGGGACCCCAGTGGGCGTGCCGCACCGAATCCGTTCTCCCATACAGTTTTCATGCGGAGACCTCCTCAGCAGCAGCCGCTGTTGGTGTTATCGGCTGGGAGGGCGGGAAGGTTAGCCGGTGGCGCTGGTGCCGGGGTAAGACTCGACGGCTTCGCGGATCGCCTGCCACAGTTGCTCTTTGCCCGCGCCAGTCTTGGCCGAGAAAGGAATGATGCGCACTCCCTCGTACGCTTTCCCCAAAGTGTGCATCGCCTTGTGCAAGTTGTTTCCCGAAAGCTTGTCGCTCTTGGTGGCGACCATCACCAGCTTGCGGTCGTTGGCCTGGAGAAACTCCACCAGTTGCCGGTCGCTGGCCTGGGGAGCGACGTTGGCATCCACCAGCGTGAAGCACAGCGCCAGGCTGGCGCGATGGGTTAGATAGGGATCGATGAATTTGGGCCACTCCGCTGAAATTTCTTTGGAGAGCCGGGCGTAGCCGTATCCCGGCAAGTCAGTGAACCACAATTCCGGCTGCGGTCTTCCCTGCCAGCGCACCGAAAAGAAGTTGATGCTGCGGGTGCGTCCAGGAGTGGAACTGGTGTGGGCGAGTTTTTGCCCAAGCAGGGAGTTGATGACGCTGGACTTGCCTACGTTGGAGCGTCCCAGAAACGCAATCTCAGGCAGGATTGCCCGGGGAAAATGGCTGGCATCGATCGCCGCGCCCACGAATTGCGCCATCACCTTCACCACACCAGTGTGCTGGTTCTGCGCGGGAGTTGCAAGGGCAAGCGAGGCTCGGGGGAAGCGAGGCTCAACCAGAATTGTAATGCGGGCGAGGCGAGGATCATGCAGGCGCCATCGCGAGGCCGAGGCGGTCGAACCTCTCAACGGACTGCTACAGTCCCAGAGGCCGTTTGTTTTCGAGGTCTTTTTCTTTGATGGGAGCGTACTTGTGCCACAGCGCCAGACCAGCGGCGATGACTATGCCGATGAGGACGCTAATCACGAAAAACCAACGGTAGGCAGGCAGCCAGACCAGAACAATGGCCACCACTGCGACGGCGACGCACAGACTGGCTGAACCTTGGAGCGGAATTCGCATCGCACGTTACCTGGAGTTGAAATTGAACCGCAGCGGCACCGGCGTTCGATCAAGAAGTCGGCGGTTCGGTCAGGGACTCAAGACCCCGATCAAACCAAACACTTACCACCCGAAGGCAAGCGTCGGAACCCCTTCGCTCCGACTCAAGCACTACTGATGCGCGGTTGGAGCGTCTCCGGCTGGCGGAGGAACTACGGCGGCAATTTCTTCGACCTCCATTTGAGGCAGCGGACTTTCCAGCGCAATGGCCAGCACCTGGTCCATGGTGTCCACAAAATGCAGCTTCATGGCGTTGCGCAGGTTTTCCGGCAACTCCGCCACATCTTTTTCATTGTCCTTGGGAAGGATGGCCTCAAACAGGCCGGCGCGATGGGCGGCGAGCAATTTCTCTTTCAGTCCGCCAATGGGGAGAACTTTTCCGCGCAAGGTGATTTCGCCGGTCATCGCGAGGTCACGGCGGACGGGAATTTTGCTGAGCGCGCTGGCGATTGCAGTGGCAATGGTGATGCCGGCGGAGGGACCGTCCTTGGGGATGGCGCCTTCCGGAACGTGAACGTGAATATCGAGAGTGCGATAGAAGTCGCGGCTCAGACCCATGCGATGGGCGCGGGAACGGATGTACGACAAAGCGGCTTGCGCCGACTCCTGCATCACGTCGCCGAGTTTGCCGGTGAGGGTAAGCTTGCCTTTTCCATCCACCACGCTAGCCTCAGTGCTGAGGATGGAACCGCCGACTTCGGTCCAGGCCAATCCGGTGACCAGTCCGATTTCACTGCGCTCGTGGGCCAGGGCGTCGCGGAAGCGCATCACGCCGAGGAACTCGGTGACCTGCGCGGAGTCCACGACGATGGAGAAACTCGCGCCGTCTTTCACCACCTTGCGCGCCACTTTGCGGCACACGTTGCCAATCTCGCGCTCCAGGTTTCGGACCCCCGCTTCGCGGGTGTAGCCCTGGATGATCTGCTTGATGGCGTCGTCGGTGAAACTGATGTTCTTATCCGTAAGGCCTGCCTGCGCCATCTGCTTGACCACCAGAAACAGTTTGGCAATTTCGACTTTTTCGGGTTCGGTGTAGCCGTGCAGCCGCAGCACTTCCATGCGGTCTTGCAAGGCGGGCGGGATGGTGTGCATCACGTTGGCGGTGGCGACAAAGAACACCTGCGACAGGTCGTACTCGACGTCGAGGTAATGGTCTACGAACATGTAGTTCTGTTCGGGGTCGAGCACTTCGAGCAGAGCCGCCGAGGGATCGCCGCGGAAGTCCATAGACATCTTGTCCACTTCATCCAGCATGAAGACCGGGTTCTTGGTACCCGCCTTCTTCATCATCTGGATGATCTGGCCGGGCAGCGCGCCGATGTAGGTGCGGCGATGGCCGCGAATCTCGGCTTCGTCCCGCACTCCGCCCAGCGACAAGCGGACGAACTTGCGCCCGGTGGCTTTGGCGATCGACATTCCCAGCGAAGTCTTGCCCACGCCGGGAGGGCCGACGAAGCACAGGATGGACCCCTTGGGATTCTTGACCAACTGGCGGACGGCGAGAAACTCCAAGATGCGTTCCTTGATCTTGTCCAGCCCGTAGTGATCGGTGTTGAGCACTTTCTCGGCGCGGCCGAGGTTCTTGATTTCCTTGGAGCGCTTCTTCCACGGCACGGCCAGCAGCCAGTCCAGGTAATTGCGCGAGACGGTGGACTCGGCGGACATCGGCGGCATGGCCTCCAGCTTCTTTAACTCCTGGATGGCCTTTTCTTTTACTTCGGGCGGCATGCCGGCCGCATCCACTTTCTTCTTCAGTTCGTCGTACTCGCTCTTTTCGCCGCGGCCCAGTTCCTTCTGGATCGCCTTGATCTTCTCGTTGAGGTAATACTCTTTCTGCGCTTTTTCCATCTGCCGCTTGACCCGCGACTGGATGGTGCGGTCCACGTTGAGCTTCTCGATTTCAATATCGAGCACGTCGCCGATGCGGCTCAAGCGGTCCGAGGGGTCGAAGATTTCCAGCAGTTCCTGCTTCTCCTCGATGGAGAGTTGCAGGTTGGCGGCGATCACGTCGGTGAGGCGCGCCGGATCGTCCAGCCGCACGGCGGCGATCATGGTTTCGTAATTGAGCGACTGGCACAGCTTGACGTATTGCTCAAACAGGCCGGTGACGCGCTGCATGGCGGTTTCGATCTGGGGCGTCACTTCGGTGGTGTAGCGGGCCACGCGGACACTGGCCAGCATGTAGCCATCGGTGTCAGTGACCTGGAGGGTCTTGCCCCGCTCCACGCCTTCAACCAATACTTTAATATTTCCGTCGGGGAGCTTCAGGCTTTGGACGATATTGACAATGCAACCGACGGGATAAATCTCGTTGGCCTTGGGTTCGTCCACCCCTGCGTCATGCTGGGTGGCGAGAAAGATCCGCTTGTCGACCGCGAGAGCCTCTTCCAAGGCGAGGACGCTGGATTCCCGTCCCACCACGAACGGCGTCATCATGTGGGGAAAGATGACCACGTCGCGAATGGGCATCATGGGAAGTTTTTTAGTTTCGAATTTTTCCTTGGACTGGGTCACTCACATCTACCGATCTCGCAGTTGGCCAGGGGTTGGCCTGGATCTGCGCCCACATCTACCATCCCCGTGCTAGCTGGCTGCCTTGTCGGTCAGCGGCATGGGGGCGTCCCGTTTCTCCACCATTTCACGCGTGACCTCGAACTCTTTGAGTTTCTTCTGGCTCGGAAGATTGTACATAAGCTCGAGCATTAATTCTTCCAAAATCATGCGCAGGCCGCGGGCGCCGACTTTGCGGGCCATAGCCTGACGGGCGATGGCACGCAAGGCGTCGTCGCTAAACTTCAGGCGCACATTTTCAAATTCGAACAGACGCTGGTACTGCTTGACGATAGCGTTCTTGGGTCGGGTGAGGATTTCGACCAGCGCGTCCTCGTCGAGGTCCTGCAACACGCCCACCACAGGCAGACGTCCGACAAACTCGGGAATCAGTCCGAACTTGATCAGATCTTCGGGCTGCACGTCGTTCTTGAGCTCGAAACTGATCTGCGAGGAGTTGACTGGAATGGTGGAAGCATCGCCCGCAGCTCGGAAACCGAGAGCCTTCTTGCCAGCGCGACGGGCAATCACTTTGTCCAGACCGACGAACGCGCCGCCACAGATGAACAGGATGTTGGTGGTATCAACCGGAGTAAATTCCTGGTGGGGATGCTTGCGCCCGCCCTGAGGCGGGACATTGGCAACGGTGCCTTCGAGAATCTTGAGCAAAGCCTGTTGCACGCCCTCGCCGGAAACATCACGGGTAATGGAGGGGTTCTCGTCCTTGCGCCCGATCTTATCCACTTCATCAATGTAGATGATGCCGGTTTGGGCGCGGCCCACATCGCCTTCGGCGGCTTGCAGGAGCTTGAGGATGATGTTCTCGACGTCTTCGCCCACGTAGCCCGCCTCGGTGAGGGTGGTGGCATCCACAATGGCGAAGGGCACGTCGAGCATGCGCGCCAGAGTTTGCGCCAGCAGGGTCTTGCCGGTGCCGGTGGGACCGATGAGGAGGATGTTGGACTTGGCCAATTCGACACCGTCTCCGGGGCGCTGGCGATTCATGTGGATACGCTTGTAGTGGTTGTAAACGGCGACCGCCAGCTTCTTCTTGGTGTATTCCTGGCCGATGACGTATTCGTCGAGAAAGGTCTTGACTTCGAGCGGCTTGGGGAGTTGAGTGGAGACTGCGGCGGCGGGGGCGGCGGTGCGGTCGTCTTCGAGAATGGAATTGCAGACGGCCACGCACTCATCGCAAATGTAGGCGCGCGGATAATCGCTGGGCGAAGAAATCAGCTTGGTGACGGCGTCCTGCGACTTGTGGCAGAACGAGCAACGCAAGGCTTCGTCTGAGCCAGTTCGGTTTTTCACTCGGCGACGCTCCCTTCTCCGGACGGTCCGGACTGTGTTCGGCTATGTCACATCATACCTTGTCGCGGGTCTGATAAATGATGTCATCTACGATTCCATACTCCTTGGCCTGCTGGGAGTTCATGATGAAATCGCGTTCCACGTCTTTTTCGACTTTTTCCAGCTTCTGGCCGGTGTGCTTGGCGAGCAATTGGTTGGTAATTTCGCGCATGCGGAGAATCTCGCGGGCGTGAATGTCAATGTCGGTGGCCTGACCGGAAAGGCCGCCCATGGACGGTTGATGGATGAGGATGCGGGAGTTGGGCAGGGACAAGCGCTTCTTGGGCGCGCCGGCGGCGAGCAGCAGGGCCGCCATGGAAGCGGCTTGCCCGATGCAAATGGTGGTGACGTCGTTCTTGACGTACTGCATGGTGTCATAAATCGCCATGCCCGCGGTGATGGAGCCGCCCGGCGAGTTGATGTAAAGCTGGATGTCCTTCTCCGGATCTTCCTGGGCCAGAAACAGCATCTGGGCGATGACCAGGTTGGCGATGTTGTCGTCAATGGGGGTGCCGATAAAAATAATGCTGTCGCGCAACAGCCGGGAATAAATGTCGTAGGCGCGTTCGCCTCGGCCCGTCTGTTCGATGACCATGGGAACCAGCATCATTTGCGGATTATTCACATTCACTTGTCACACTCCTGCGCGGCATGAATTTCGCGTGCCGAGCGTTCCAACCCAGACCTCAGTCCGATTGGCGATATAAAAATTCGAGGGTCTTCTCACTGCGAATCCGTTCGCGGATACGCTCCAAACCGCCGTCTTTGAGCAAACGCGCGCGGACCGACTCCAGCGTCTGATTGGTCTGGGTCGCCGCATTCTCCACTTCGTGGTCCAACTCCTGGTCGCTGACCTGGATGTTCTCCTGCTCGGCGACTTTATCGAGCAGAAGCTGGCCCTTGACATCGCGGATGGCTTGCTCGCGCTGTCCGACGCGGAGCTGGTCCAAATTCATTTTCTGCAGATCTTCGCGGCGCATGCCTTGCGCGGCCAGTGCCCGCAGACCGCGTTCCAGGCGAATATCAATTTGGGCTTCGATCAGGGAGTCAGGCACTTCGAATTCGTTGCGACGGACCAGCTCCGCCATCAGCCGGTCTTTGGCTTCATGCTCGGCCTTATGGCGGCCCTCGGCCTCAATGTTCTCCCGGATGCGCTGGCGGACTTCAGTCACTTCGGCAAATTCTCCCAACTGCTTGGCGAACTCGGCATCCAATTCGGGCAGCACCTTTTGCTTCACGGCCTTCACCTTCACGGTGTAGCTGAAGGTTTGTCCGGCGAGGCGCTGGTCGGAATAATCCGCAGGATAGACGACATCGAAGGTGGGCTCGTCGCCCACACTCGCGCCGCGCAGGTGGTCAGTGAACTCGGTGAGCGTGCTCTTGCCGCCGATCTCGACCATCACGTCGTCGAGCTGTACCGGCTGGCCTTCGCCCGACTTGGGTTGGCCGTGGAGAGAAATCTGGGCGAAGTCGCCGTCGCCGAGGGGGCTGCCTTCAATTTCGGTGTAGGTGGCGCGCTGCTCGCGCAAATCCTCAAGCGCACGGTCCACATCCGCGTCGCTGACCGCGATTTCCGGTTTCTCGGCGCGCAGTTCCTTGTAGCCGTCCACCTTGATCTCGGGCAAAACCTCAAAGGCGGCTTTGAAATGCAAAGGGCCGCCGGCATCCAGCTTCAGGTCGGTGACGCGGGGCTGCGAGATGGGCAGCAGACCGCGCTTCTGGGCGGCTTCGCGAAAATATTTTGGGACCAGGGCTTCGATGACGTCCGACTTGATCTCTTCGGAGAAGCGCTTGCGAATGATGGACGAAGGGACGTGGCCGACGCGAAAGCCGGGCAACCGCGCCAGCTTCTGATACTTCTGAACCAGGACTTCGGTCTGGCGGGTCACTTCTTCAGCGGGAACTTCGATTTCAACTTCCTGTTTGGTGGAGCTGTCTTTGGTTTCGGTGGGGCTCACTGATTGCCTTTCATGGACTGCCTGTCACGCTTGGGCTGCCGGCATCACGGGTCTGATGGGAATTCTGCGGCCACGCAAGCTGTAAACTTGAGTGTAAAGAGGAAGCAAGACGAGCGTCAAACCGGCGGCTGGCAATTTGGTTGCCGCGGGCGGACAGTTTGTGACGTAGGACACGCGCGTTGGTTCAACCCCTCTTGTCCACACCCTATATGTCCACACCCTTATGAGCGAACTCCCCGGCTGGCTGACGATTCTGAATAGCGAAGTGGAGGCTTGCCGCTTGTGCCCGCGGCTGGTGGAACACCGCGAGACTGTGGCAAGCGTGAAGCGGCGGGCGTATCTCGAGTGGGACTACTGGTGCAAGCCGGTGCCAGGCTTCGGCGATCCCAATGCGCGGGTGCTGATTCTGGGACTGGCTCCGGGAGCGCATGGGTCCAACCGCACCGGGCGACCGTTTACGGGAGATGCGTCGGGGTACTTCATGTATCCGGTGCTGCATCGGACGGGCTTTGCCAATCAACCGACTGGCACGCATCGCGGAGATGGGCTGGAGCTGATGGACGCTTACATCACGGCAGTGGCACGGTGCGCGCCGCCGCAAAATAAACCTACGCCGGGAGAGTTGGCGAATTGCGCTCCGTTTCTGGATCGTGAAATTGCGGGACTGACGAATGTGCGGGTGGTGGTGGCGCTGGGAAGGATTGGCTTCGAGGCGTATCTGAATCACCTGATTCGTTTGAGAGTGATTCCGAACAAGCGAGCATATCCGTTTAGGCACGGGGCGACTTACGCAATGCCCAATGGAAAGACGCTGCTCGCCTCGTACCATCCGTCGAACCAGAACACGAATACGGGGAGGCTGACGGAGGCGATGTTCACGGAAATATTTCGTAAGGCGGCGCGGTTGGTGAATGAGGGTGCTAAGGTGGATGGCGGCACTGCCGGGACCACCCGATAATAGGAGACTTGCTCAAGCAGCTGAGTGATGTCGAGTGGGCGGCGATAGGTCGCGAATGGGGCGCTCTCACGGTGTCGCGGTTGGTTGGGGCTGAGAGCGTGCGGGGATCGCGCGGAAATTTTCGACGCCGAAAGTTGGGAACCAAATACCGACAAGTTGGTTGGCGTCATTGATTCCACGAATCGAAGTTCCAAGGGCGCCAGGCATATCAATTTGGGTAAACTTCCCAGCCTGATAGGTGAAACCGTGGATATTCAACTGCTTGTCTTGGAAATATCCGGCCACAACCCCTGCATTGTTGATGGCATTAGGCTCTGTGATGTTCGACCCGGGAAAATCAATGGTCGTGTACACGCCATTCCGGTAAAGAAACCCATGCGGACCAGTGAGATTGACAAGGGTAATATAGTCACCCACAATCACGCCAGCGTTGTTTATGGCAGAGGCTTGGGTCGCGTCTGACCCAGGAAAACGAATGGTCGTGAACACCCCACCGGTGAGCAAGAAGCCCTTGGCAGTTGGCGAGGTCGGGTTCGGGGCGCAGCTTAAGCTTCCCGGGCAGTAGCCCCCCACGACTTCACCCAAATCATTGATGCCATAGGCAGTGGTGGCGTTGATTATTCCTGGAAAATCAATGGTGGTGATAGCCCCGGTGGTTAGGTCATAAGTGTAACCGTGTTCGCCTGAGAGCGGATTGCAGACCCCATTG
>JANYBT010000016.1 GCA_025360645.1 Acidobacteriaceae bacterium
CCACGTCACCCGATAAATCTGCCCCGCATCGTCGTCACTCACATAGAGCGCACCGTCGGGACCGACCGCGACTCCCGCGGGACGCCCCATCCACACCCCCTTGCGCTTCTCGCCCGGCGCTATCCAGCCGGTCAGGAAATCTTCGGCACCCTTGGGCTGACCCTTGTCGTCCAGGCGCACCCGAATCACTTTGTACCCGGTGGGCACGCTGCGGTTCCAGGAGCCATGCAGTGCGACGAAAATATCGCCGTGGTACGCAGCGGGAAACATCTGGCCGTCGTAGAACGCCAGGCCGAGCGGCGCGGAGTGGGCCTGGATTTCCACCTTGGGCGAAACCATCTTGCTGCAGCGGTCGTCGCCGACTTTGGTCTGAGTGGGGTCGGGAATGCGATTGCCGTAGCAGTACGGCCAGCCGAAGAAGCCGCCGCCGGAGCCGAGGTCGTTGATCACATCGGGAGGGATGTCGTCGCCCAGCCGGTCGCGGCCATTCACCGTGGCCCAGATGGTATCGGTGCCTGGATGGATGGCGAGGCCGACGGCGTTGCGCAAGCCGCTGGCGAAAATCTTCATGCCGCTGCCGTCGTCGTTGAACTGCATGACGGCGGCGCGCCGCGGGTCTTCCTCCTGGCACACGTTACAACTGGATCCGGCCGAGACATACATCTTGCCGTGATGGAACAGCAGAGTCCGGGTGGAGTGACCACCGCCGGAGGTGGGCAGCTTGGCCAGCACCTGTCCGTGGGATGCAGCCAGTTTGGCTTCGTCCCAATCGAAGCGCTGCACCTGATTGGTTTCCGCGATGTAGAGCTTGCCGTTGTGGAAGGCGATGCCGTGGGGCTCATTGAGCTCTTCCGCGACCACCACAGTACGCTCGGCGCGGCCGGTATGTTTCGGATCCGGAAAGGCGACGACTTTGCCTTCGGTGGAATCCGTGACCACCAACACTCCGCCGGGAGAGAACGCCATCATGCGGGGATGCGGAGTCTGGCCGAAGGGGGCGAGGTGAAATCCGGCAGGCGCCTTCAGGCGCGACAAATCCAACTTCTCCGCGCGGGTGCAAGCGGTGAGAAGGAGTGGCAGGGCAAGCAGGGAAGACCAACGCAGCATCGACGGCTCTCGGGAGAAATAGCTCCGTCACTAAGATGCCAGAGTCGCGGGAGAGGGTGCAGCGGATGGACGGCCCCCTACTCCCCCGCCACACGCGTCACCACATCAAACAGCACCCTCGGCCCGCGCCTTACTTCTTCCACTCTGATGCGCTCGTCGTTGCCGTGTTCGGTGGCGCCTTCTTCTTCGGTGGCCAGGTAGGGAGAGTAGCCGTAGGACTGGATGCCTAGCGGACGGTAGCGCTGGTTCTCAGTGTAGCCGCTGGTGATGTGCGGCAGCACCGGCGCTCCGGGAAAGTAATGCGCGCTCACTTCGCGAATGGCGGAGTACAGCGCGGTGCCGGTCGGCGAATAGTTGGCGATGCGGAAGTCCGACGACTGCGGCTCGACCGTCACGTTGGGATCGTTGATGACTTGCTTCAGCGCTTCCAGCACTTCTTTCGGATTCTCGCCGGGCAAGATGCGGACGTCGAGATTGGCCCAGGCTTCGGGCGGAATCACGTTGGTCTGCTCCGAGCCGCCCAGCATGGTCAGCGAAACGGTATTGCGCAGCAGGTAGTTGGTGGAGGGGTCGGACTCCAGCGCCTTCACGAAATCTTTGTCGGCGAGCGCTTTATTCGCGTCGCGGAACCAGGCGGCGCGCTGCGGAGTTTCGTAGGGCGCCATCTCGCGCAGGAACTCGTCCACCACCGGCAACACTTTCAGCGGGGTGCGGTAGGCAATCACGCGATCGAGCGCACGCACCAGACGGTTGGGAGCGGAGTCGGGATTGGGACGCGAGCCGTGCCCGGGGCGTCCGTGGGCCGTGACCTTCAGCCAGTAGGTGGTTTTTTCGCCAACGTCCACGCTGATGAATTTCGGCTTGCCGTTTTCCAGAACGTTCTCGCCGCCTTCGTTGATAAGGAATTCGGCGTTGCCCAGCAAGTCGCGCTGGTTGGCGATGAACCAATCGGTGCCGTTGCCGCTGGCTTCCTCGTCGGCGACGGCTAGAAAAATCACGTCGCGGTCGAGCGTAATCTTCTCGCGCTTCAACATCACCATCACTACCAACTGGGCCAGGCCTTCGTCCTTCATGTCTTGCGCGCCGCGTCCCCAGATGGCGCCGTCCACTATGGCGCCGCTGAAGGGCGGGACCTTCCAGTGCGCGGCGTCGCTGGTGACCACGTCCATGTGATTGAGCAGGATGACGGGGCGTTTGGCCGCGGCGGAGGCGTGCGGCAGGCGAGCCCACAGGTCGGCGCGTCCAGGGGAAATTTCGAAGATGCGACTCTCAATGCCTTCGGCGTCGAGAATGCGCTTGAAGAACGCGGCGGCGCGCATTTCGTTGCCGGGAGGGTTGGTAGTGTCGACGCGGAGGTATTCCTGCATCCACTGGACCGCGAGATCGGAATACTGGTTCATGCGGGCGGCAGGGATGCGATCCGAGGCAAGTGCTTTGCTGGCAGCGGTTTGGGCGAGAGTCAGCGAGCAAAAAGTGCACGCCAGGATCACCATGAGGATAGCAATGGCGACAGTGGAAGTTCTCTGAGTGCTGCGGTTTCGGTGCATAGTTGGTCTCCCCTGGGCGATTTGCCGGCCCAAGCACTTTTTATATCAGTTTCGCCAAATTTACCGGGCGGCGTGGGCCGGGACTGCGGCACCAGCATACAATGTTATTGGAAACGAACGACTTACGGGATGCGGCGCGATGGCAGGTTTGGCCCTCAAACTGTTCTTACCACCTGTGATGGCGGCAACGGCATCCAACGTTTTGAGCCTGACTCAGAACGAATTTTTTAGGATTAGACGAATTCAAATTTCAAATTTTCTGGCACGTCCGAGCGGCGTGCATTCCCAGGAGGACATAGAAAATGACGAACCGCATTGTAGTCGCGCTGCTGTTGGGTGGAGCCTTGGCGCTCCCGGCAGTTGCACAGGAGAACACGACCACCACCCCAGCTCCGGTCGCTACGCAGCAAGACAGCACAACTTCCACCGCTCCGGCGCATGACACCATGCCGATGCCGGCGGCGACGGATGCTACCGCGCCAGCAGCCACCACACCGGCAGCTTCGGCGACAGTCGCGCCGACGACGACCGTCCCGACGACGACCTCCACCGCACCCGATGCCGCGACCGCGAAGGCGCCGCTACAACCCACGGCCCGCGAAGGCTTCTGGGGCCGAGTGAATCCGATGGCGCGCAAAAAGTATGTGCAGCGCCAGACTGGTCCGATCCGCGACCGCGTCAACGAGCTGGATGAGTTGACCGCCGCCAACAGCAAGAACATCAAAGATGTGGACGCGCGCGCGCAGCAGGCCTACGAAATGGCTTCGGCGAAGGCGACCACAGCCGATCAGCATGCGCTTGACGCCACCAGCAAGGCTACGATGGCGCAGCAGACCGCGCAGGATGCGACCACCAAACTGCAAACCGTGGAGCAGACAGTCGGCAACATCGACCAGTACCATGCCGCCACCCAGACCGAGATCCGGTTCCGTCCGGGACAGACCGTGCTGAGCGCGAACGCCAAAGAAGCGCTCGATTCGATGGCGACCCCGTTGAAGAGCCAGCGCGGATACGTGGTGGAAGTGCAGGGCTTTGCCTCCGGCAACGGTCAGGAAGCGATTTCGAACTCGCGCAAGATGGCGGAGTCGGTAGTGCGCTACCTGGTGCTGAACCACGACATCCCGATGTACCGGATTTACGTGGTGGGCATGGGCAACGCGCCGGTGCCGGCAGCGGCGGGCGATACCGCCAAGCCGAAGCGCACCAATGGCGGGCGGGTGGAAATCAGCCTGCTGAAGAACAACTTGGAGCAGATGTCTTCTAATCAGAAGTAAATTTTCATAACGCGGTAGCAGTAAAGCAAGAGGCGCGGGAGAAATTGCCCGCGCCTCTTTGCTTTTGGTGTGGGGGTTCGTATCGACGGGCCGGAATCATCTACGGATGGTAACGAGAGTAGCCCGCGGGTACCCCTTGGTCGGCGCAAGCTAGACTGTGCAATTGATTGGGCGCTCTCGCATCCCGCAGGGGCCCGTGCAAAAGACGGCGCAACCAGCGCGCCTTGGAAAACGAAAGGATGTTTTCCACTTTCGCACCAGCCCGACGACGGCGGGATGTTCGCATAGAAAAATCATGGTCGCAGTTCGAGGCCGCATCGATGGTCGGTGGAACGACGTTCCGCCGGTGAATGACTCAGCGTGAGATTTTCAGAGTCTTGGTCCTCAACCTCTCTGGCCAACATGCGGTGCCCAGGCACTGCCCAGGAGAAGTTTGCCATTGACATTGCCTTCGCTCTTATCGAGGGCCCCCCCCCAATGTTAGACTTCGAGACGTACCCGGGAAGATGCGGGGCACCCGGCCGGGAATGGCGGGTCGCTGGCACATGGGGTCGGACAAGGGTCAAGGTGCACGTCACCGTTAGGTGGGATCGGTGCTGGCGATTGCTCCTACGCCGATGCAATTAATGCAGCGCATGGGCTCAAATAGACAAGAAGGCAGAATGGAATCTAATTAGACCAGGAGTAATAAAATGAGATACGCTAACAACTCCGCAGGCAACACTTCTACTAATGAGCCGATCGGGAATTCGCCTCGCAGCGAGCATTGCTGTCACTGCGGCCCTGATACTCATAGTAGCGCAGGTCGGC
>JANYBT010000087.1 GCA_025360645.1 Acidobacteriaceae bacterium
ATCTTGGTGACGAAGGCATCCAGGAGACCTCCATTACACGTGCCGTCGGTGCCGCATTTGGTCTGGAAGGCTCCGGTCGTGACTGGGAAATTGGTGGAATTGGTTCTTCCCACCAAATACATATTACCGCTGGCGTCTACGATCAAGCCCCGAACGATGTCGGACCCGTTGCCACCCAAATACGAAGAATAAAGCAATGCGGTGGCGCCGGAGTTGAGCTCGGTGATCGCGCCATCACTGCTCCCGCCGCCATAGACTGACTGGGTGGCACTGGCCAGCGGGAAGTTAGTCGAAGTGGTCATGGTTTCGACATATGCATTCTTCTGGCTGTCGATGGCAATATTCAGCGGAGATTCATCCCCACTGCCGCCGAGGTAAGTGGAATACACCAGGGCCGAGCCACTGCTGTTCAGTTTGGAAACGAAATCGTCTCCGCAGCCGAAAGAGAAGCAGCCGGAGCCTCCTCCGTATGTGGGCTGGACTACGCCGGCCGTGATGGGAAAGTCCGCGGCCGTGCTCTTGGCGAATAAACCCGTAACATACGCCGCGCCGGTTGAGTCCAACGCGATACCGGCGACCTCGCTAGGGCCGCCGCCGCCAGTGCTGCCCAGGTACGTCCCGTAGACCAGTGCGGTCCCGGTCGGGTTCATCTTGGCGACGAAACCCTGCACCCAATTACCGCAAGTTCCCGAGGTGGTGCAGGTGGTTTGAAATGCGCCTGCAGTGGTCGGAAACCCAGGTCCCATCTCGCCCCCCACATAGGCATGACCACTACTGTCCAGTGCTAACGCCAGGGCCGTATCGGCATAGCCTACGGTGGTGTCGGTATCGGTCAGATAGGTCGAGTAGGTTAGCGCGGACCCAGTACTGTTCACCTTGGCGACGAAAGCGGCGTAACAACTTCCATAAAACGTCTTGACCGGGCAGGTGGTGCGGAAAGCCCCAGCGCTGACCGGGAAATTGGACGAGGCAGTGGAACCGGAAATATAGGCATTCCCGGTGCCATCCACCACCACACGTACAGCACTTTCCTCGCTGGAACCACCGATGTAGGTGGAATACGTCAGTGCCGTTCCTCCCGCGTTCACTTTGAGGACGAAACCATCGCCACCCAACCCCGTGCTGCCGGTGCCGCTGCCACCATACACGCGTTGAAAGGCGCCAGCGGTGGTAGGAAAGTCGGTGGAAGTCGTACTGCCAACCACAAAAGCGTTGCCCGAGCTATCTACGGCGATCGAGATACCGAAATCATCCGCGCTGCCGCCAATGTAGGTGGAGTAGATGAGCGCTTTCCCGGTTGAATTCATCTTGGTCACGAATAGGTCGTGGCAAGTGGCACAGGTTCCCACAAACGGAAAAATGCTATGGACGGTGGGAAAATCAGCGGACTCCGTGCTCCCGGCGAGGTAAACGTTGCCAGACTTATCGACGGCAACGCCTGCGGCTCGGTCTTCGGCGCTGCCTCCCAGGTAGGTTGAGAAGCGGATGACCGGATCAATCACCAGTTCGCGTCGGTGATCATAGGCGCCCAGCGCGAACCTGACTTGCTCGCCGACCACTTCAAATCGGGCTTCTACTGACTGGCGTCGGCCACCGAGATCGCGCTGATAGGCCACCGGCTTTTGCATGACCAAGTCTCCCTCGGGAGTACTGATGGAGAGATCGCCAGCCTGGTCCACACGCAAACTTCCGCCCCGGATCGCCAATGAGATCGAGTTGGCGCTGGCCCCCGGGGCCACCACGAAATCATGCTCCAAGTAGCGGCCTTGCCCGTAATAAACCAAGTCCACGCCCGGATAGATCCCCGCGTAGCGGACCTGGCCGAAATGGGCCACATGGGTACGCCAGTTGGAAGTGTCACGACCGAGGATGTAGTTGCTGTATCCCGGCAGACGATCGATGCCGATGCCATGGACCCCGGCAACGGCACCGACCAGTGCCATCCGCACCACGGAAGGAACCCGTTGGTCGTCAGTACGCGGCAGAGCCTGTCCGTTGAACGGTGTGGGCGGGGGACCGGTGGGGCGCTTCATCACCACCACTGCTTCCTCGCCAGTGAGATACAGGTTGTAGCCATCGCCGTGGGAGAGAAAGCCGACCCGCGGATCAGTTTGCCCCTGGTTCGCTTCAAAGCTCAGCGGCAGGCGGTCGAAGCGGGCGCTGCTCGCACTGGCGGGCAGCGAGAGTCCGGGATTCTGCGCCCAAACCATCCCACACCCCACAAAGAGCAATAGCAGCATATGCGCGAGGCTCAAGCCGAACGCGACGAAAGAATTCCTGGTTATCATGATGAGACTCCTCATAAGTCAGATTGTGGTCGAGCGATACCCACAGGAGACCCGAGTGCGTCTAGAAGCGGACCACCCGGACTTCCACCTCCACGCTAGTCGCTGCTCAAACGCCGCGTCACCGCCGTGCGGAAGGACCGCGCTCAAGAAATTGAGGTTCGACCGCAATCTTCCCTCCAGCGGCCAGAGTTTGGCAGGGCCCATGAATCCCGAGCACAAACCTCTGGCTGGGGGAGCGCCGCAGTTTGCCAGACACCCCGCCGCCGCCTGAGGCCGAAGCTTGTTTCGGGACCTTCTACTTTGAAGTCCCGGATTCCGGAAGTGTACACCCAAGCGGCGGCGATGCGCCGACTTTTCGCGCTGGTCGGTAACAATGTTCCGGAAAGGAGAATTTACGCCTCTTGGTAGGGCGCACTGGCGGCGGCCGGAAGCTGGAAGCCGGTTTCAACTACCGGCGCATCGAGGTCCCAAAAGGCTGCGGACTCCAACCCGCCCAGGCTGCTAGACTTTCGGAGCGATGCATGCTGACCGACTGCGGCCGACGCTCTCGCCCCAATTGAAGGGCGGCGGGAAGCACTTTGCGACGAAGGGTATGGTGGCGTTGCGCTGGCTTTCTCATGATTGATATCACGCGCATTTTTCAGGCTTTCCTCGCGCCGGCAATTTTTGTATCGGCCACGGCGCTTCTGGTCCTTTCGATCAACGTGCGCCTAATGGGTATGGTGAGTCGGCTGCGGCAGTTCGTCCACGCCAAGCACGACGCCGCCAACAGTGGCCGCGAAGTGGAAGCCGGAGCCTACGACGCGCAAATCCAATCGATTGAACGGCGGGCGGAGATGATTCGCCGCTGCTTTCTAATGGCTCTGACCTCGCTGGCCGGCACCATTACCTCCTGCCTCCTGCTCGGACTGGGCCTATATTGGCGCGATGCCGGAGTGGTGGCGGTCGCGGTATTCGTGGCCGCGATGATCTGCCTGTTGGCAGCAACCTGGTACTACATCCGCGAGGTGATGGTGGCCCTGACTTCGGTGCAACAAGAAGCGCGCGACCAGAGGTTTATGGATCTGGGCGCACAGCCGGAAGCCAAGGGCGTCGATGCTGTGTAGGAAGCGAGCTGCCTCTTGGCCATTTCCCGGCCATCGAGCTTAAAGATGATGCGACACTGCTCCTGCATCCTGCATCGCCAAGGATGCGAAAGTTAATAAAGACGCTGCCCAACGCAATCATGGTGAAGACTCGCCTCGATAAACTTTTGCTGGAACGCGGCCTGGCGCCTTCGCGCGAGCGGGCACAAGCCCTCATCCTGGCGGGCAAGGTGCTGGTCAACCAGCAGAAAATCGAGAAGGCAGGCGCGGCAGTGGACTCCGAGGCCGAGTTGCGCTTGCTGGGGGACGACCTCCGCTATGTGGGTCGAGGCGGACTGAAACTGGAAGCCGCCCTCGAGCATTGGCGCATTGACGTTCAGCTGCGAAATTGCCTCGATGTCGGCGCTTCCACCGGCGGCTTTACCGACTGTCTGCTGCAGCATGGCGCGGCCCGCGTCATTGCTGTGGATACCGGGCACGGCCAAATTGATTTTCGCCTTCGCCAGGATCCTCGAGTGCGCCTGCTGGAGAAGACGAATGCGCGATATCTCACTCGCGCAACCTTGGGAGAGGAGGTCTCGCTGGTGGTCATGGACGTCTCGTTTATTTCCGCCACCAAAGTCTTGCCCGCTGTAATCGCCGCGGCCTTCCCACAACCTGCGGCTGGCGCTTGCGAGCTCGTGGTGCTGGTGAAGCCTCAATTTGAGGCAGGCAGAGAACAGGTGGGCAAGGGAGGGATTGTGCGCTCGGAAGCCGCCCAGATCGCGTCGGTCGCGAGTGTCTCGGCGTGCCTGGCGAGTCTGGGCTGCACTGCGCTGGAGTCCATCCCGTCGCCGATTCTTGGCGCTGAAGGCAACCACGAATTTTTGCTGCACGCAAAGTATTAGCCTGTTTTGTACAATCATCCTTCACCATGGAAACATTCCAGTTCCCGGCCGAAGGCCACCGCTCCGCCGCCCTCCTCTCCAAGCCGGGGAAAGTGGAGCTGGCCCGCATCGTCCCCGAATTGATCGACTGGCTGGGAGAGCGTGGCTTTCGCGTCATCATCGATCGCGAAACGGCTGCCTACGCCCGGGGCGCGGAGGTCGTGGAACGCGACGACATGCCCACGCACCCAGTGGATCTGGCGGTTGTGCTGGGCGGCGATGGCACGTTGCTCTCCGCTGCGCGGGCCGTATCCCGCTGTGGTGCTCCTATCCTCGGCGTCAACCTGGGTTCGCTGGGTTTTCTCACCGAAGTTCCACTCGCCGATCTGCCCCAGGCGCTGCAAGCTTTGGAACGACATGAATGTGTGGTGGACTCGCGCTCCATGGTGCACTGCCAATTGGTGCGGTCGCACTCCGCCGTGGCCAGCTATCACGCGCTCAACGAAGTGGTGGTCAGCAAGAGCGCCATCGCCCGCCTGAACCACTTCGAGTTGTTCGTGGGGACGCAGTTCGTCTCGATCTACAAAGCCGACGGCTTGATCGTCTCTACCCCCACCGGGTCGACCGCCTACTCGCTGGCCGCCGGTGGGCCCATCCTCATGCCCTCGGTCAAAGCTTTTGTGGTGACGCCGGTATCCCCCCACTCGCTCACCCACCGCGCCCTGGTTGTCCCGGACAACGAGGAGATCCAAATCGTGATCAAGACCGGAAGCGAAGAAGCCTACCTTAGCGTGGACGGCCAGATCGGCATGCCCATTCACGATGGGGACCATGTGGTCTGCCGCAAGTCTGACTACCAGGTCAAGCTGCTGCGCATGGACCAATCGTTCTTCGACGTGCTGCGGACCAAGCTGAAGTGGGGACAGCGCTAGGGGCTTTGGGCCGGCGGAGTTTGAGCAAAATATTTCCTGCTGCCGGGAACCTTTCCGGCGTAGAATCCGTCTTAGGAAGCAGGCTCGGTCGGGAAACCGCTTTCCCCCGAGTGCCGGGAGGTAAGTATGCGTGGGGTACGCGTCCCGATTCTGTCCGTAGTGTCGATGTTCACCTTCGCGATACTGGCGCTGTCATTGCTGGTTCCATCCGTGCTAGTTCCATCCGCGTCGGCGCAGACCACCAACTATTCGTTCGAGCAGGTGCAGGTTCCGCCGCCGTTGCATCGCGTGGGACCGCCTTCGCCCCTTGCCACAGCCGAGGAGCTGGAGCAAACCGGCGACCAGCTCCGCACCCAGAAGTTCTTCATTGACGCGCTCGACTACTATCGCACAGCTCTGGGCAAGAAGAATAACGATGGCACTCTGTGCAACAAAATTGGCATCACCGAACTGATGATGCAGCACTATCGTGAGGCCCGCAAGGACTTCGAGCGCGCCATCAAGTTCAGGCCCAACTATGCCGATGCCTACAACAACCTGGGCGTCGTATTCTACGAAGACAAGAACTACGGCAAGGCGATCAAACACTATCAACGCGCCATCGCCGTGGAAAGTGATTCGGCCTCGCTCTACAGCAACCTGGGCGCAGCCTACTTTGCCAAGAAGGATTTTGAGAAATCAATCCAGAATTATGCCCGCGCCCTGGAACTGGACCCTGGCATCTTCAACCGCACCTCGCACGGCGGGGCGATTGCGCAACTGGCATCCCCGGAAGATCGCGCCCACTACGACTATGTGTTGGCCAAGCTGTTTGCCCGCATGGGCGTCAGCGACCAGTCTTTGGAATATTTGCGCAAGGCCATGGAAGAAGGGTTCAAAGAGATCAAGAACGTTTACAAAGACGAAGAGTTCGCGCAAATTCGCAAAGACCCGCGCTTTACCCAACTGATGGGAGCGCAGCCGGTGGCGATCCCCGACTGACCAAGGTCGAGTACCCACTGCCGTGACCGAAGCTGGAGCACAGGATTCCTTCGCGTCTTGGACCGCTTGTCATCCCCGTCCCACTTCCCTTACAGTTCAGAAGGTACAAGGAGAATCGATGGCACTGTTTAAGACTGCAAATCCGGCTCTTGGACCAGAGGCGTTCCGTTCGGAAAATGCGGCGTTCGGCGAGGCCATGACGATTTCTGGCACGGTCAATAAGACCGGCATCCTGCTGCTCTGTTGCGTTGCGACGGCGGTATGGTCGTGGAACCTGTTTGGACGGTCTCCGGAAAGCGTTGGAGCGCTGACCCTGGTCGGCGGCATCGGCGGGTTCATCGTAGCCATCGTCACCGTGTTCAAGAAGACCTGGGCTCCGGTGACGGCGCCACTGTATGCGTTGCTGGAAGGATTGTTGCTGGGCAGCATTTCGGCGATGCTGGAGGTGCGCTATCCCGGGCTGCCCATGCAGGCCGTGGTGCTGACTTTCGGGACGCTCGCGGCTCTGTTATTGGCATACCGCGCGGGCGTGATTCGGGCTACGGAACCCTTCAAACGCGGCGTTTTTGCCGCCACTGGCGGCATCGCCGTTTTCTACCTTCTGCAACTTGTGCTGGGGTTCTTCGGCGTCCGTTTTGCAGCAGTCAACGGCTCCGGCGCCATCGGGATTGGCTTCAGCGTGATTGTCGTGATCGTGGCCGCACTCAACCTGGTGCTGGATTTCGACTTTATCGAGCAAGGGGCTGCCGCAGGTGCTCCTAAATACATGGAATGGTATGGCGCTTTCGGCCTGATCGTCACGCTGATTTGGCTGTATTTGGAGATTTTGCGCCTCTTGACGAAACTCAGCAGCCGCCGATGATGGGCGGTAGCGCCCTGGTGGAAACTGGGGTGGTCGAAGAAATCGGAGCAGAGCGGCAGAAAAAATTTGGGCCTGGCGCAACTTTCTTCAGGCCCTTGTGTTTTTGCTGGTAATTGCTCCTGAAAACAACAGGGTGAGTAAGGAGAACGGTGGCCCACCGACTGCTGACCCGAGCACGCCCCAAGCAGGCAGCCGGTGGGTTTTAATTTTGGAGTCTAGTAGTACAGATGCTGGACAGGGGCGGTAACGCTGCCTGAATTCTGTACAAGTTGTATAAGGTTTTGACGATTCGCACAAGCATTAGCTCCTTTTCTGCTTTTTCCCGGCCTTCCCGCTCTTTTTCTTCGCTTTCTTCGCTGGACTACGCTCGACTGTGTACTGGCTGACTACGCCCTTCCACTTGCCTTGCGCTTTCAGGATGAACTCCACCGCATCCCGCGCTGCGCCATCACCGCCGCTATGTTTGGTGACAAAGTGGGCGTGCTTCTTGACCTCGTCACGAGCATTGGCCACTGCGATCGCGAGCCCGCAGTGCAGCATGACGGGCAAATCAATCACGTCGTCCCCCACAAATGCCGCCTGGTCCGCAGTTAGGCCCTCTTCCTTCAAGATTTGCTCGAAGCACGTGCGCTTATCTTGGATGCCCTGATGGACGTGGTCCATGCGCAGGTCGCGGGCGCGAAGGGCCACGGTCTCGGAAATGCGTTTGGTGATGACCCCCGTCTTGATGCCTGCCAGCCGCGCCAGCGAAATGGCGGTGCCGTCGTGCGCGTGGAAGCCCTTGGCCTCAATCAGGGTCTGACTGTGCAGGCCAAAGCCGCCCTTGCCTTTATGTTTTGCGCTCTTTTCCAGGACGCTCTGCGACGCAGCGGATGCAGCGGGGAAAATCCAGATTTTGCCGTCGGTGAGAACGCCGTCAACGTCGAAGAGCAGGAGTTTGATCTTGCGAGCGCGTTTTTTTAGCATGGCGGCATTCTAGCAAGAGTTGGGTCGCACATCTCGCTCGCGGTCTCCCGTCACACCCTCGGTGACGTGCCTCATGGCGCGTATACTCGCCAAGGGGCACCCTCTAACGTGGACGATGAATCGGAGGTCCGAGACCTCGTCTGAGTCAGTTGTGGATTCTGGACGGGTCCGGCGGGTCACCCCCACTTGTCCTGAAAAGCTGCGGAAGGATAGGGCGCCTTGATTCGGACGGCGTTGTTTTGCGTTCTAAGTCTTTTCGCTTGGAGAAACCTTAATGCTGCATCTCGACACTGGTAATACAGGTTTCATGATTCTATGCACCAGCCTAGTCATGTTGATGACACCCGGTCTGGCATTCTTTTATGGCGGGCTGGTGGGGCGCAAGAACGTCCTCGCGATCATGATTCAGAGCTTCGTCTCGATGGGCTGGACAACGGTGATCTGGTATATGTATGGCTATTCCCTGTGTTTCAGCGGCGACTGGCATGGGGTCATCGGCAACTTCCACAACGCATTTCTGCACGGGGTCGATCTCACCACGCCGTCGCCGAATGACACCATCCCGGCATTCGTATTCATTGCGTATCAGATGATGTTCGCGATTATCACGCCCGCACTGATCTCCGGGGCATTCGCCAACCGGGTCACTTTCAAAGCCTACATGCTGTTCCTGACCGGTTGGCTTACTTTCGTGTATTTCCCCTTTGTGCACATGGTTTGGGGTGGAGGCTTTCTGCAGAAATGGGGGGTATTGGATTTCGCCGGTGGCATTGTGGTGCACAACATCGCGGGGATCGCGGCGCTGGCGTCTGTCCTGTACGTGGGCAAGCGCCACACCGCGGATCGCGGGCCGCACAGCATCCCGCTGGTTGCCCTGGGAACCGGCTTGCTCTGGTTTGGATGGTACGGATTCAATGCGGGCAGTGAAATGCGAGTGGATTCGGTGACCGCCACCGCATTCCTGAATACTGATTTAGCAGCTTCGTTCGCAGCCGTCGCCTGGTTGTTTGTGGCCTGGTTCAACGAGAAGAAGCCGAAGCTCCTCGGCCTGCTGACCGGAGCTGTGGCCGGGCTTGCCACCGTCACTCCGGCGGCCGGGTACGTTTCTCCGACCACTGCCGTCATCATCGGCTTGGTGGCGGGAGTGGTTTGCTACTACGCGGTTGAGCTGAAAAACAAATTGCACTGGGACGACGCGCTGGATGTTTGGGGGGTTCACGGAGTGGGGGGGTTCCTCGGCATCATCATGCTGGGAATCTTCGCCAACAAGGCGTTCAATCCTGCGGGAGCGAATGGACTGCTTTATGGCGATCCGGGTTTCTTTCTGAAACAAGCTGTGGCCGTGCTGTTCTCCTCGGTCTGGGCGTTTGTGTTTACGTATGCGATGTTGTACGTCATCGATATGTTCACCACGGTGAAAGTGGACGAGATGAGCGAGGAGATTGGACTGGATGAATCCATTCACGGCGAACGAGCCTACGAGGAGACGGCTGAGCGCGACGACCTGGTCCATGGGGATTTGCGCTAGCCCGGGATTAGGCGGGTTGCGTGGTTGGATAGGTGGTCGGGAGGTCGGTTCCCCTCCGGCAAAGCGTTTCCACGGGCAGAGCCCGCTCAGGCGAAGAATTCACGAAAGTAGTACAATCTCACCTCATGCCCCCGGATGTCTCCAACTCGCTGCTTTGGGCCCATGAACTCACCCGAGAGTGGTTCGTCCGCCGCTTCGGCACGCCCACGGAACCGCAGGAGCAAGGCTGGCCGCACATTCTCGCCGGACATACCACACTGATCGCCGCGCCCACCGGTTCCGGCAAGACGCTGGCCGCGTTTCTCGCCTGCATTGATCGCCTAGTGCGCAAGGCGCTCAGCGGCGACTTGCACGACCGTACCGAGGTTCTCTACATCTCTCCGCTCAAAGCGCTCGGCAACGACATTCAGAAGAACCTCGAAATCCCTCTTGGCGAAATTATGCAGATGGCGGCGGCACGCGGCCTGCTCATGCCGGAGATTCGCACCGCAGTCCGGACGGGCGATACTCTAGCGCCCGAGCGCCGTCTGATGCTGCGCCGCCCTCCGCACATTCTGGTCACCACGCCCGAGTCGCTCTACATCTTGCTGACCGCGGAGAAGAGCCGGGCGATTCTACGTGACGTGGAAACCGTGATCGTGGACGAGATTCACGCGGTGGCCGACGACAAGCGTGGCGCTCACCTTGCCCTCTCGCTCGAGCGCCTGGAAAAGCTCACCCACCGCCGTCCCGTTCGCATCGGCCTCTCCGCGACTCAGAAGCCGATTGAAGAAGTCGCTGCCTTCCTCACCGGCAATGGACGTCCCGCCCCGGTCATTGTGGATGTGGGCCACCGGCGTCCCATGACTCTCGCCGTCGAGGTCCCCGCCAGCGAACTGGGCCCGGTGGCCAGTAACGAGATGTGGGATGAAATCTATAAGCGCATTGTGGAACTGGTGGAGCAGCACCGTTCCACGCTGGTGTTTGTGAACACCCGCCGCATGGCCGAGCGCGTGGCCCACCACTTGGGCGAACTCATAGGCGACGAAAACGTCGCCGCGCATCACGGCAGTCTGTCACGCAAAATCCGCCTGGCTGCGGAGGAGAAACTGAAGCTCGGCAAGGTCAAAGTGCTGGTGGCCACCGCTTCGCTCGAACTCGGCATTGACGTCGGCACTGTGGATCTCGTTCTCCAGATCAACTCTCCGCGTGCGGTGGCGGTGGCGTTGCAGCGCGTGGGACGATCCGGGCACTGGCGCGGCGCTATTCCTCACGGTCGTTTCTTCGTCACCACCCGCGATGACCTGTTTGAGTGTGCCGCCGTGGTACGAGCCATCAAGCACGGAGACCTTGACCGCCTCATCATTCCCGATTCCCCGCTCGACGTATTGGCGCAGCAGATTGTCGCCACCTGCGCCGCCGAGCCTGCCAGCGCCTTCCAGCGGGACGGTGCAATCGCTGCCCGCCCCGAGGGAAGCAGCGAATCCGGTCCGCAGCAATTAGCGTTCTCCGTGCATGACTCTGGATGGGACGAAGCCGAACTGTTCGCGATGGTTCGCCGGGCGTATCCCTACCGCAACTTGACGCGCAAGACCTATAACGCGGTGCTCGAAATGCTCTCCGAAGGCATCGCTGCGCAACGCGGCCGCTACGGCGCTTACTTGCATCGCGACCAGGTCAATCACAAACTACGCGCTCGCCGCGGGGCCCGTCTCGCCGCCATCACCAGTGGCGGTGCGATTCCTGACACCGCTCTGTTCACGGTGGTTCTGGAACCCGAAGGCACCGTGGTCGGGACGCTCGATGAAGATTTCGCAGTCGAGAGCAGCGCGGGCGACATCATGCTGCTGGGCAATACCTCATGGCGCATTCGACGCGTCGAAAGCAAGACCGGCCGCGTGCTGGTGGAAGATGCTCACGGCGCCGCTCCCACCGTGCCTTTTTGGCGGGGTGAAGCGCCCGCGCGTACCAACGAACTCTCTGCCCAGCTTGCCGACCTTCGCCAGACCCTCAGCGACATGCTGGATGGCGTTTCCCCTGTCGGCGTCTCGCAGAATAATCCCAAAGTCGCGGCGGCGGTGGAGTGGCTCAAGAAAGAGTGTGGCCTGGATGACTCCGGTGCCGAACAGGCCGTCGGATATTTGCTCGAAGGCCGCGCCGTGCTCGGAGCCGTTCCCACCCAAACCACCATCATTGCCGAACGCTTCTTTGATGAAGGCGGCGGCATGCAGTTGGTGATCCACGCCCCCCTCGGCGGCCGCATCAACAAGGCTTGGGGATTGGCCCTGCGCAAGCGCTTCTGCCGCAGTTTCAATTTTGAATTGCAGGCCGCCGCCACCGACAACGGCCTGAACATCGCCCTCGCCGAGCAACACAGTTTCCCGCTCGCCGACGTGTTTCAGTTCCTGCAGACCGCCACCGTGCAGAGCATTCTGGAACAGGCGGCGCTTCCCTCCCCCATTTTTGGCACTCGCTTCAAGTGGGACGCGAATCGCTCCCTCGCCCTGCTCCGTTTTATGGGCGGGAAGAAAGTTCCTCCGCAGATCCAGCGCATGCGGGCCGCCGATCTACTGGCCGCGGTGTTCCCCGATGTCGCCGCCTGCCAGGAAAACATTGTCGGCGACATTCAGATTCCGGACCACCCACTGGTCAACGAGGTGATGAAGGACGTCCTGACCGAGGCTCTGGATCTCGACGGCCTGATTCAGTTGCTGCACGGGATTGAGCAAGGAAACATTCGTTGCATCGCTGTGGATACGCCGGTGCCTTCGCAGTTTTCTCACGAGATCCTCAACGCCAATCCCTACGCCTTTCTTGACGACGCACCGCTGGAGGAGCGCCGCGCTCGCGCGGTCGAGATGCGCCGGATGTTGCCTGCGTCCGTGCTGGAGGAGGTTGGCAAGCTCGACCAGTCCGCCATCGCCCAGGTGCAAGCCGAGGCTTGGCCCGACGTTCGCGATCCCGACGAGTTGCAGGATGTGCTGCATACGCTGGTCGCGCTGCCCGCCGATCATGGGACGGTCGGGGCGATCGGGGCCGTCGGCGTCCGGCTTCCGGACCTCAACAAACGATCCTCGCTTCAACTCTGGAGGTTCGACTTCGACCGCCTGGTCGCGACCGGACGCGCTACGACTGCGACCGTCGCCGGTACCGGTTACTGGGTGGCCACCGAACGCGCCAAGGCGTTTCAGGCCATCCATCGCAACGCAGAATTTAGCCCGACAGTCGCAGACCTTGGCGATGCGCCTGACTCCGACCAAGCCTTGCTTACCGCGGTCACCGGATGGATGTCTGTCCTGGGCCCCACCACCGCCGAAGAACTGGGGGCATGGATTGGAGTGGCTGGGCCGCAAGTCGAAAACTCCTTGCTTCGCCTGGAGGCCGCCGGCTCGATTTTGCGCGGCAAGTATCGCGACGGCATTGCTGCCGAGCACGAGTGGTGCGAGCGCCGTCTGCTCGCCCGCATCCATCGCCTCACTGTCGCCACCCTGCGCAAGCAAATCGAGCCGGTCACCGCCGCGCAGTTTATGCGGTGGCTCATGCGCTGGCAGCACATCGCACCCGGCACCCAGGTCGCGGGAGAGCGCGGCACCATGGAGATCCTTCGCCAGATGCAGGGCTTTGAAATTCCCGCCAACGCCTGGGAGCGTCAGGTGCTGGCGCGCCGCATCGCCGACTACGATCCCAAGTGGCTGGACCAACTCTGCCTCACCGGCGCAGTGGGATGGGGGCGTCTCTCGCCGCATCCCGCCACCATCGAGCAGTCCCCTCAGAACGGCGACGATTCCGGCCCGCGCCGCCGAGTCATCCCCACCAGCGTTGCTCCCATCACCTTCTTCGTGCGCGAAGACGCCGACTGGATGGCCCCGCACCACGCGGCGGTAGATACGGAGGATCCCCGCGGCCTCAGTACCGGAGCCAGACAGATTCTTGATTTCCTGCGCCATCGCGGAGCGTCGTTCTTTGCCGACATTGTTCGCGGCACGGACAACCTCAAATCTGAAATCGAGATGGCGCTCTGGGAACTGGTGGCGGCTGGCGTGGTCACCGCTGACGGTTTCGACAACCTGCGCTCGCTGATCGATCCCAAGCGCCGCTCTGGGCACGGCAGCGGCAAGCTGACCCGTCCCCGCCACAACGCCGGGCGCTGGGCGCTGCTGCACACCGAACCCGCCGAACGCACTCGCATGCTGGAAGCCACTTGCTGGATGTTGCTGCGCCGCTACGGCGTGGTGTTCCGCGACCTGCTGGCGCGCGAAACTAATCTGCCCAAGTGGCGCGAGTTGCAAGTCACCTTCCGCCGTCTGGAAGATCGCGCGGAGGTGCGCGGCGGCCGCTTCGTCAGCGGATTTGTGGGGGAACAATTCGCTCTGCCAGTCGCAGTCGAGTCCCTGCGGGCCAATCGTAAGCAAGCGGCCACAGGCGAGGTCATGACCATTGCCGCAGCCGATCCGCTGAACCTGGTGGGCATCATCGTCCCCGGCGAGCGGGTTGCCGCCATCTCTGGAAGGACAGTCGAGTTCCGCGATGGAGTCGCGGTGAGTACGGAAATCGTCGATCTCGATGTTGCCGCTGCAGGATGAACAAAAGCGCGGCTGCCAGCTTGCTCTAGGCGGTTGATCTATAATCTTGCTCTATACTCTCCCTCATGCCCCTCCGCCGCCTCTTCCCCAAGAAAGAGAAACAGGAGCATAAGATTCTGCGCCAGATCGAGCGCAGCGGCGACCAACTTCAACCGGAGTATCACCGCGCCACCCCCGAATGTCCGCATCCCGAACGTTGGAGCATGTTTGACTCCATGACCGCGGAAGTCGAAGTCCTGGAATTTTTGCGCACTGTGGTCACCACCCTCAAGCCCGAACTGGTGGTGGAAACCGGGACCTTCAGCGGCATCAGCACGCTCTGGATTGCCGAGGGCCTGCAGGCCAACGGCCGTGGACGCGTGGTCACCTGCGAATTCGATCCCAAAGTGTATGAAAGCGCGAAAGCTCGTTTCGCATCCTCGCCGCTGGCTAGTTTCATCGAATTGCGCAACCAGTCGAGCCTCGACATGCAGGTGGATGGCACCATTGACCTGTTATTCAGCGACAGCGACATGCCCATCCGCGAACAGGAAGTGCGCCGATTCCTGCCGCAAATCAACCCCTACGGTCTCATCCTGATGCACGACGCCAGTTCGCACCTGAAGCAAGTCCGCGAAGCCGCCCTCAAACTCGAGCATGAGGGTCTCATTTCAGTCGTCCTGCTCCCCACTCCGCGCGGTCTGGTAGTCGCGCAAAAACGCGAGGGCCGCAAATAGAGGAGAGCGAGTTTCAAGTTTCAAGTTTCAAGTTTCGAGTTTCGAGTTTCGAAAAGGGGGAACCGTCATGTCTCGACGTCTCATGAACCGCATTCGCCGCATTGCTGCCCAGCAGAGCGGTGATCCGTCCGCCAGCACCTGGTTGCTCACCCGCCGCGAGGCGCTCAAGCTGGGTTCACTTGCGCTCGCTGGTCTCGCTCTACCGCACACAGGATGGACCTCCGCCTTCGCCACCCCGCCTCGCATTGCCATCGTCGGTGGAGGCATTGCAGGCATGACCGCCGCCCTCACCCTCCAGGATCGAGGCGTCTCCAGCACCGTATTCGAGGCTTCGGGACGCATCGGCGGACGCATGCACTCCAACCATGGTTTCTGGCAGCAGGGCCAAACCAGCGAATGGTGCGGCGAGTTCGTGGATACCGGCCACATCCTGATCCGCTCGATGGCACGCCGCTTCGGGCTCACTTTGGTGGACGTGAACGCCGCATCGCCCCCGGGTTCGGTGGACACCAACTACTTCTTTGAGTCCTACTACACCGACGCCGAAATCACCCGCGATCTGCTGCCGGTCTTGGCCATTCTCAACCAGCAAGCCAAACAGATTGGTCCCACCATCTTCTACAACCAGTACAACGCCGCGGGCTATCAATTCGATCACCTCAGCGGCTACGATTGGATTGAAACCTACGTCCCCGGCGGCCATTCTTCGCGCCTCGGCAGATACCTCGACCGTGCTCTGGTCAGTTCCTGCGGCCTGGACACTCAAGAACTCAGTTCGATCAACCTCATTCTTCCCACTGCCAGCGATGAGCGCTTCCACATCCACAATGGCAACCAGCAGCTTCCCCAGGCCATCGCGCGCAGCCTGCCTGCCGGCTCGGTTCGCAAAGGCTGGAGGCTCACTTCCATCGCCGCCAACAACACCCCGAGCGTTACCCTGCGATTCGACACCGGCTCGGGTCCGCAAGAAGACACGTTCGACTTCGTGATTCTGGCCTTGCCTTTTAGTGTGCTGCGCAAGCTCGACTACTCGCAGGCGGGCTTTGATGAACTCAAGCAGACTGCCATCCAACAAATCGGCTACGGCACCAACTCGAAACTTTCGCTCCAGTTTGATGACCGCTATTGGAACGGCCGCGGTCCCTGGCCCGCCCGGGGAAATGGCTTCGCCGCCACGGACCTGCCGGCCATGGGCGCGTGGGACTCCAGTCGCGCCGAAACGGGCTCCGACGGCCTGCTCACCAACTACACCGGAGGGTCCATCGGCGCGGCGTTCCAACCCGGCGATCCTTACACTACCAGCCACAGTTCGCAGAAAGTCCGCGACTATGCCCAGACCCTGCTTGCCCAGTTCGAGCAACTCTGGCCGGGCATCAGTGCACATTACAACGGCTTCGCGACCCTCAGCTATCCCACCGGCGATCCCAACCGCCTGGGCAGCTACAGCGCAATCAAAGTCGGACAGTACACCAGCTTTTTTGGATACGCCAAGGTTCCGCAGAACAAAATCCACTTCGCCGGCGAACACACTTCGGAGGCGTTCCTAGGCTTCATGGAAGGCGGGGCTGAAACCGGACGCCGCGCTGCGCAGGAGGTTCTGGCCGCACTGGCGTGATCCGCTCCCTTGCACCTCTGTCTATTCGGCGTTACTATTCGCCCGTACTCGCCGGAGCTTCCATGACCCGACTTCTCAAGTTCGTTTTTCCGTCGCTTCTCCTGTTGGCGACGGTCAGTAGCGCCCAGATTGACCGGTTCGGTATCGCCGCAGGAACGCCGGAAGATAAAGCCCTGCAAGCCATCAGCAACGAAGCCGATGCGGGCAAGAAGTTGACCTTGTATCAGGAGTTCGTAGAAAGATTTGCCGCCAACCCCGAGGCGGCCGCTTATGGTAACTGGCAACTCTCGCAGGCGTATCAGGCGGCGAGCGATCTGCCCAAGGCGCTGGAGGCGGGCGAAAAAGCTCTGGCCGGTTCGCCCCGCAATCTCGAGGTCCTGGTTTCGCAGACTGGCATTGCTCAGCAGATTAAAAACAACGCCAAGGTCATCGAGTATGCCACCCGCGGCGGCGAAGCCTACAACTCCCTCAGCAAGCAGCCCAAACCCGACGGCCTCAGCGAGACTGACTTCAAGACCCGAATGGAACAGGACCTCGACTCCGGAAAGAGCTCTTACGAATTTCTGGAGTCCTCCGCTCTCAACGCGATAGTCGACGAGAAGAATGCCAAAACGCGCATGGGCTACATTGAGCGCTTCACTCCGGCCTTTCCCATCTCGCGCTTTGAAGATCAGGTCACCCAATACGCGATGTTCTCGCTCGGCGAGATGAACGAGCCGGCGCGACTGTTTGTTTATGGCGAGAAGGCGCTCGCAGCGAACCCCAGCAGCTTGGCGGTCAATCTGATGATGGCCAACGCTTATGTGGACGACAATCGTCCCGGCAGCACCGCCAAAGCCGTTACCTACGCCCAGAAGGTGGTTGCGATCGCCAAAGCGGACGCGCCAGACGCGGACTCCGCTCGCAAACTCTCGGCTGGGGTGGCCCACTCTACGCTCGGCTACGCGTATATGAAGCAGGAAAAGACCGCGGCTTCCGTCCCCGAGTTGCAGGCGGCTAGCGCGTTGCTGAAGGGCCAGGACAGCGTCGCTTATGCCACTGCGCTGTATCGCCTGGGATTCGCCTATGCCAAACTCAGCAAGACAACAGAGGCCAGGACCGTACTGACCGAAGCCGCCGCCATCCCCGGTCCTCTGCAGCAAACCTGCCGTGATCTGTTGGCAAAAGTGAACTCTGCTCGAGCTAAAGGAAAGTAAGAAGGAAGTTTCAGGTTTCGAGTTTCCCAGTTTCAAGTTTCAAAAGCGCCAACCCATGTCAACTCGGGACTCGCGCAGTTGCGACGCGGCCCCCTCAATGCACCAGCAAATCATCCGACAGAAGATGGGCCTTGAGGGCGAGATTATGCCCCCGCTGTAGGTCCCCAGCCTTCACCGCCGCGCGTGCCTGATCCATGAAGGTGCGGATCTGGCTGATAGTGTCCTGGCGCTTGGCATCCACTTTGTCCTGCAGGATCTGTTTCAAATTGGCATCCGTCGACGACAGCAGTTGATCGGTGCGCCGCCGCTGATGGGTCTCTTGTTCCCCAGTCATCCCCGGAGCCAATTGCACTTCGGGCTCGGGTGCGCCACCCTCCTTCACGACCACGCGTTTCGGCGAGCCGCTGCACTTCTTAAACTTCGTCTTCGTGGAAGGGTTAAGCTTTGGAGTCTCGGCACTGTCTTTGAGCGGGGGCGGGGGCGCGGGTTCTGCTGCGGGTTGGGCCTGCGACGGCTGACTCTGAGCCACAAGCAGACTGTGAGCAGCCAACGGGTTGGCGAGAACGTACGCTAAGACAACAATCAGGCTGGCCAGATGCATAAATTTCCTTGCCTGTTCTTTCGCCAAGGCGCTCTTCCAATTGTAAACCTCGGCGGTGACCGGTGCCTCGCGTTTAGGACGCTTCCTGCCCAGCGGCCACTGCTGCTTCCTGCCGAATCTCCAGTCCCGGCAGGCGCAACCGGCAAGTGGTGCCCGGACCTTCCGCGGAGTCAAACTCCACGGAACCAAAGTGCCACTGCATGATCTGATAGGTCTGAGCCAAACCGATTCCGCTGCCGTCTTTTTTGGTGGTGAAATAGAGCTCGAACACCCGCTCGCGAATCTCGGTAGGCATGCCCGGTCCCTGGTCGCGTATTTCGGCCACGACCATGCCTTCCTCGCGCCGCGCCGCCACGGTCAGGATTCCCCCCTCGGGCATGGCTTGCACTGCATTCAACACGATATTCAACACTGCCTGCTTCATCAAGTCGCTGTCCACCTTCACCAGCAGCGGCTCGTCCGGGAACTCCCGCATCACCACCACGCCATGTTGCCGGGCGTCCGGCCCGGTCAAGACAATGGTATTTTCCAGCAGCTTCCGCAAGTCCAGCTCTTCCAGCTTCAGATCATGGGGACGGGTGAAGTCCACCAGGATCTGTACGACGCGATCCAGGCGGTGGATCTCACTGCCAATCACGTCAAGATGACGGCGGGTATCGGGCTCGGCCTGCTGCAGCTTGTTTTGCAGCAATTGCAGGTGCAAGGAGATTGCATTGATCGGGTTCTTCACTTCATGGCCGACGTTGCGAGTCACCCGCCCGCTGGCCGAAAGCCGCCGCGACAATTCAATCTCATCGCCAATGCGCCGCACCGACTCTGCGTCCCGAATCGTGAGCAGCCCTCCGATCGGCGTGCCCTGCTCCTGGATGAAGTCCACGGACACTTCCAGCCGCCGCCCGTCCTGGCCATCCAACTCCCGCTGGCGCACCGTCTGGTGGCTGCGGAACGCCCGCAAGACGGTCTCCCCGAGCGGTGAACCGTCCGCAAAGATTTCTTCCGCCGTGCGCCCCAGGATTTCCCGCCGCGGCCGCCCCAGAAAGCGTTCAGCGGACGCGCTCACCAGCACCACGCGCCCGTCCCGGGTGAACAGCATCAAGCCGTCTTGCAGCTTGGTCATCACCTGTTCTACGTTATCTTTGAGGGCGGAAAAGATTTGGTTGGTATCACGCATCTGGCGGCCCAGATCCGCAATTTTTGAGGTCACTCGACCGTACTCGTCCTGACGCGGCTGGGGTCCGTCCAGGGCCTCTCCCGCACCTACGCTCATACTGTCCAGGTTCCGGCTGAGTTCCTTCAGCGGACCCAGAGCCAAGTGCGCCACCCCCGCGCCCAGTAGCAGTGCCAGGGCAATCGCCGCCAGCCCCAGATACAGGGAGCGCTGCAGCAGCGGCGTGATTTCGCGCCGCAAAAATACGGTCGAGACCCCCACCCTCACCGTGCCGAACGGCGCGCCATCCAGTTCCAGAGGCAAGTTCACGTCATACACCGTCAACGGTCCGTACAGCCACCGCAATTGCCGCTGGAATTTCTCATCCCGCAACAGCCGGAAGGGCGGCCGCTCCGCGATGAGCTTGCCCAGTTCTGTCGGATTACTGTGCAGCAGGGCGCGCCCGTTGGCGTCCAACACGGCGACGTCGTACACGATGGCCGCATTGCTCACCGCGGACTGCACCGCTCCATTCAAGTTCGTATCCGTCTGCAGGTATTCCTTGATGGCGATTCGCAGCTTCTCCGGATTGGTCGTATCCACTCGGGTGCTGGTCAGGTCGGGAACCGCGTTCTTTGCGTCGTATGCCAGCGTCGCCGCCACTATCCCCACTGTCTCGTCGGCCCACATCACACGCTGGCGCAACATCTGTGAGATGTACACGTAAGCAAAAACGCTCACTGTCGCTGTGATCAGCAACGTGACGGCCAGCACGATTTTGGTTCTGCGGCTCATGCGAAAGCACCTACCCTACACTGGAGGACTGGAACATTCGATCCGAATCGTCCCCGCTTCCCCAGAGTTGAGCCTGCCTACTCCCCCTGCACCAGGCCCGCTTCAATGCCCCCGTACTCTTTCAACTTGTTGTGTAGCGTCTTCAAGCTGATGCCCAGGATTTCCGCCGCCTTGGTCTTATTGTTGCTGGTGGCGTCCAAAGTCTTGAGGATCAGAAGTTTCTCGCCCTCTTCAACAGTCGTGCCCACCCCGAGTCGTAACGCATCCGGATCGTTGGATGGAGTTCGCACCGGTTGTCCAAATCCGGGCGACAGGTGGCGGGTTTCGATCACCGCTCCTTCGCACACAATCGTCGCCCGCTCCAGCGCGTTCCGCAATTCCCTCACATTGCCGGGCCACGAATAGTGGCTGAACACATTAAGCACCGCCTCGCTGACCGTCCGCACCTGCCGCCCGTGTTTGCTGTTCATCTCAGCGATCAACGCCTGCGTCAGGTCCGGAATGTCCTCCCGGTGTTCGCGTAATGGCGGCATGTGCAGATTGAACACGTTCAGCCGGTAGTACAAGTCCTGCCGCAACTCGCCATGGGCAACGGCATCCTCCGGGACCTTATTCGTTGCTGCCAGCACCCGGACATCCGCAGTGGTTTCCACCTTGCTTCCCAGCCGCCGGAACTTGTGGTCTTCCAACACTCGCAACAGCTTGGCCTGCGTCCCCACCGGCATCTCACCGATTTCGTCGAGCAGGAGCGTCCCCCCCTCAGCCAGTTCGAAGCACCCGGTGCGCCTTTCGACGGCCCCGGTAAAAGCTCCCTTCTCATGACCAAACATTTCACTCTCCATCAACGTTTCCGGAATGGCTGCGCAGTTGATGGGCACAAACGGCTTGTGCTTGCGCGGGCTCAAATCGTGGATGGTCCGCGCCACCATCTCTTTTCCCGTTCCGCTGGCGCCGGTGATCAACACCGACGCAGTGCTTGGGGCTACCAACTCAATCAGCCGGAATACTTCCTGCATCCTCTTGGACGACCCCACCAGCCGCCCCAGCGCCCCCTTGTCTCGAAGCGTCCGCCGCAGCGTTTCATTTTCGTTTTTGGTGTCCAGCAGCGCGACCGCATTTTCCAGAATTTGCCGCAGCCGCACGAAATCCGTTATGGGCTTTTCGATGTAGTCGTAGACCCCCAGCCGTCCTGCTTGGAAGGCGGTGTCGGTCGTCTTCTGCGCGGTGACGACAATCACCACAATGGGAAGAGCCCGCTCCGCCAGCCGTTCCGCCAGATCCATTCCCCCCAGGCGCGGCATTTTCAGGTCTGTGATCACCACCGAGGGCGAGAACACTTCCACCTTCTCCAGGGCTTCCACTCCGTCGCAGGCCGTCTCAGTGCGGTAACCCCATGCGGAAACCACTTCCGCCAGCCCCGTTCGCTCGTTTTCTTCGTCCTCGACGATTAGCACTTTTCTCTGCATCACCTCCCTATTATTGAGGCTAAACCGCTCCACCGCAAGCCAATCGCGCCGGGCGACCATTTTCCGGGTTGCCCATTTCGGTTCAATCTCGGCAAGATTTTGCTCATCCCCCCTTTTCATAAGCACTTACGATGCTGTACAATTTGATGTTCACAAGGCTTCTCGCTTCGTCTATGGCTGTACCAGTCTTGGTTGTGCGGTCGTTTTACTAACTCAAAGGATTTTTTTCTGGAGGATTACATGTCACTTTGTCGCAATGGACGCCGCAGCGCTTCACTGTGCATCGGTTTGTTGCTGACGTTGTTCGTCGTCGCTCTGCCTACCGTGGGCTGGGCGCAAATTGAGAAGGAATCAAAGTACGATATCTTCGTGGGCTATCAGTGGGTCAACCCTGGCGGCTCCGTTCCCAGCGGCGCTTTGGACGCCAATGGCTTAGCTATTCCCTATAAAGTACCTTCCATCTCGCCCGGTTTCGGATTGGCTGGCGCCTACAACTTTTCCAGGAATTGGGCTATGGAAGTGGATTACGGCGGGAACTTCAACGACCGGGCCACACTGAACACATTGAGCGCAGGTCCGCGCTACATGTGGCGTGGCGAAGGCATCAACATCTTCGCCCACACTCTGCTCGGCCTGAATCGGATTTCTCCCAAGAATTTGGCCTCCTCCAGCGGCATCGGTGCCATTCTGGGCGGCGGTATCGATCTGCCGTTGCGCGAGCACTTTAGCTGGCGCCTGATCGAAGCCGACTATCTGTGGTCGCGCCACAATTACGCGGATGAAACCACGGCCAGCGATCCGCTGCGCCGTACCAGCTTCGAAGGCGCGCGCTTGCGCACCGGTCTGGTCTACGACTGGGGCGGGGAGTTTATTCCTCCGGCTGCGGTTTGTTCCGTGCAAAAAAGCGAAGTCATGGTCGGGGAACCGATTGCCGTTTCCGTCACCACCACCAACTTCAACCCCAAGCACACTCTGACCTACAACTGGGCCTCGACCGGCGGACGCATCACCGGCGCGGGCACCGGCGCCTCGGTGGACACCACTGGCATGGCGGGTGGCTCCTTCACCGCGACCGCTCGCGTCACCGATCCCAAGTCGAAGAGAGGCGGCGAGGCAAGCTGCTCCGCCAACTTCACCGTGAAGGAATTACCCAAGAATCCTCCGACCATGAGCTGCTCGGCGAATCCCACCTCGGTGGATCGCGGCGGTTCGTCCACCATCACTTGCACCTGCACCAGCCCCGATAGCGCAACTGTTTCTGTGGGGAACTGGACCACCAACGGCGGCAACATTGCCGGCAACGGCGACAGCGCAGTCCTGAACACGGGCAGCGCCAATCCTGGCCCCATCACGGTGGGTGCGACGTGCACCGACTCGCGTGGTTTGACTTCGCCACTGGCTTCGGCCACGGTCAATGTCAATGCGCCTCCGCCGCCTCCGGCGAAGCCCAAAGCCAGCAACCTCGGCAGCTGCCAATTCAACAACAAGATGAAGCCGTGGCGTGTGGACAACACCTGCAAGGCCACTCTGGATGGCGTCGCGGCTGCGGCCCAGAAGGAAGCGGATGCCAAGGTCGTAGTGGTTGGAAACTCCGACGCTACTGAGCGACGCAAGAACCTTGCGGCGGAACGTGCCGTGAATGCCAAAGCGTATCTCTCCGGCGGCGAAGGCCATCAGGGTATCGATGCCAATCGTATCCAGACCCGCACCGGCAACGCTGGAACCCAGTCCATTGACACTTGGCTGGTTCCGACCGGCGCCGACGATCCAGCTCCCGATGCTAAGGCCGTGGACGAGTCCATGGTCAAGGTGGTGGGCGACAAGACGAAAGCCGCTGGTCACGGTATGGCCAAGGGTGCGAAGAAAACGGAAAAGGGCGCTGACAAGATGATGCACTAAACTCGAAGGCCCCTTCGAACAATCAACCGGGAGAGCTTGCGCTCTCCCGGTTTTTTTGCGCCTGCGAACCTGGGGCATCGGGCTCGAAGATCCTCAAGCTCGAGATTGAAAATTTCAAATTTCAAAGTTCCAATTTTGAGCCTGGCCGCTTGCGCTTTGCCCCTCGCTTCGGTCAAACTAGCTGCAACGCCGCAACTGACGTCTCGAGGTTTGCTGACACCCATGTTTTCTATTTCACGGTTTGTCTTTGTCCTGATGTTGCCTCTGGTGCTTGCGTCCTTTTTGATGGCCGAACCTTGGGTCGTTCTCGGCCCCGATGGCGGCGATGCTCGCAGTCTCGCCTACGATCCCCAGGACCCCAACCACGTCCTGCTCGGCACCGGCACCGGAGAGCTCTTCTCTTCGAGCGATGGCGGCCGCTCCTGGTCTCGTCTGGCGCAACTCGGCCCCACCGACGACTACGTCCTCGACCACATCATCATCGATCCCAAGGAATCCAGCATCATCTACATTTCGGCGTGGAGCCTGCTCGATCTGGGCGCGGGTGACATATTCCGCTCCAACGACGCGGGCAAAACATGGAAAGAATTGCCGGCAATGCACGGCAAGTCCATTCGCGCCATGGCGATGTCAGGCTCCGACTCCAAAATCCTGGTGGCCGGCGCGCTCGATGGCGTGTTCCGCACCACCGACAGCGGCGACACCTGGACCCGCATGTCTCCTGAGCATCACGCTGAAATCAAGAACATCGAGTCGGTCGCCATTGATCCCAAAGACCCCAACGTGGTCTATGCCGGCACCTGGCATCTACCCTGGAGAACCACCGACGGCGGCGCCACTTGGACCCACATGAACAAAGGGATCATCGATGACTCTGACGTGTTCTCCATCATCGTGGACCGAACCAATCCGGCGGTGGTCTTTGCCAGCGCCTGCTCAGGCATTTATAAAAGCGTCACTGCCGGCGAGCTCTTCCAGAAGATTCAAGGCATTCCGTTCTCCGCCCGCCGCACCCGCGTATTGAAGCAGGACCCCATCCTCGCCACCACGATTTATGCCGGAACCACCGAAGGCCTGTGGAAGACGGTGGATGGCGGCAAGCTCTGGAAGCGTGTCACTGGCCCAGAGGTCGTCGTGAACGACGTGTTGATTGATCCGCGTGACTCCAAGCGCGTGTTGCTCGCCACCGATCGTGCCGGCGTTTTCGCCAGCGAAGACGGCGCCGCCACCTTCACAGTCTCGAATCATGGCTATACTCATCGCTTCGTCAACGCCATTCTCGCAGACCGCAACGATCCCGTCGGCCTCTATGTCGGCATTGTCAACGACCGCGAGTTGGGTGGGGTGTTTTACACTCGCGACAATGGAGAGCATTGGCTGCAGAAGAGCAATGGCTTGGGCGGACGCGACGTCTTCACTTTGAAGCAGGCGCCCAATGGGACCCTCATCGCGGGTTCCAACCGCGGCATGTTCGCGCTGGATGCCAATGCCACGACCTGGCGGCCCATCAGTGCCTCCCCCACTGACCAGACCGTTACCACCCACAAGAAAGGTTCGAAGAAGCCAATCGTCACGCACAAGACCGTGAAGGCGGAAATCGAATCGCGCGTCAATGATGTGGAAGTTGATTCCACCCCGTGGGTCGCCGCCACAGCCAGCGGCCTTTACAGCAGCATTGACCAGGGCAAAACGTGGAAGGGCGGCCCCGTGCTCGGCCACTCTGACTTCATCTCCGTGCGCAATCAGGGACAAACCATGGTTGCGGCCACTCGCTCAACCGTTCTCGTCAGCGATGACGGCGGCCTCAACTGGAAGCAAACGGCGTTCCCCGCTGCGGTCAATCGCATTCACGGGTTGGCGCTGACTCCCAGCGGAAAGATTCTGGTGGCCGCACGCGAAGGCGGCTGGCGCAGTTCCGATCGCGGCATCACTTGGGAGCAGATCTTCGGCGGCCTGCCCTACAGCGACTTGACCTCGATCTCTCGGGACGAAGATGGCAAACGGGTGCTCGCCACCAGCCAGTCCACCGGCATCATCTACGAAAGCATGGATGAGGGGAACACCTGGCAAAAGGGCCCCGATACCGGATACCCATTGCGCCGAGTGGAAAGAATCCGCGGCCGCTACTATGCCGCAACTCCATTCGACGGCGTGATCGCTCAGCCCCAGACCGAGGTTGCACCGGCCGCTCCGTCCGGCAATACGAAGTAGCGGGCAGGCGATCGAGCGCGGGTCGTCCACGCTTCGCTTGAGCGGGCCAAGGCAGGAACCCTCGCTTTGGGTAGTCTCCGCTCAACACTCCGACTAGCCCACCCTAACGTCGCAACGAACGCGCCGTTAGAGTGGGGCACCGATGAACGGGAGGGTGAGTGGGACACCGATGGTCTGGAGGGTGCTCGAAATTGCCGCGGGCTTGCCGCGGCCTCTAGCGATGAGCCTGCAGCCACAGCACTCCAGCGATGGTCTTGCCGTCGCGAATGCTGCCGTTCATCACCATCCGGAGCGCCGTCGGTAGTGGCACCAGTGTGGTCGTGATCTTTTCATCCGCTTCCGGCCGCGCTATGCCTTCTTTCAATCCGTGCGCCAGGTAGATGTTCATGGTCTCATCGAGGAACCCAGGACTGGCGTAATAGCTCATGATTCGCTTCCAGCGTTGCGCGGTGTAGCCGGTCTCTTCCAGCAATTCGCGCTTGGCGGCGGCCAACTCGGTCTCCCCTTCGTCAATGCGGCCAGCCGGAAGCTCCAGTAGAAAAGCTTTGGCGGCATGGCGGTACTGCCGTTCTAGCAGCACGCAGGGCTCGGAGCGGCTCTCATCCAAAGCCAGTACAACCACGGACCCCGAGTGCCGCACCAGGTCGCGCCTCACCCGTACGCCTCCAGGCTCCAGCACCTGCTCGGTAGTGACGGAGAACACCGGGCCACGGTACACTTCCTTCTTGGAGAGCACGCGGGCCAGCGCCTTTTTTTTCTTTACGGGTTTCGTGGCCATGTGTCCACTATACGGGAAGGGCCCACCCCTCAGCGCAGGTTTTCCGCAGGGGAGCACTCGCGGCAGGCCGCTCCGCGCCACTCCAAACGATCTGTTATGCTGCGCATGGTGAAAGCGCTCGACATCACGATTGTAGGAGCGGGCAATCTGGGTTCGGCGCTAGCCATGTCCCTGCATCAAGCGGGATACGCTATTCGCGAAATCGTCTCTCGCGATCGCTCTCCGTCCCTTCGTCGTTCCCAAGCGCTTGCCCGCAACACCGGAGCCAAAGCAGTTGAGGTGAGCCGCGCCACGCTCCATGCGCGCGTCATCTGGTTCTGCGTGCCCGATCGTGAAATCGCCTCCGCCGCCACGGCGCTGGCCGATCGAGTCAACTGGCGAGGAAAAATTGCTTTCCACTCCAGCGGCGCGTTGAGCAGCAACGAACTCAGCGCGCTGAAGTGGCGCGGAGCCTCGGTCGCCTCCGTCCACCCGTTGATGACATTTGTCGCGCGCTCGCGCCCATTGCTGAAGCGGGTGCCCTTCGCGCTCGAGGGTGATGGCGCGGCGGTGCGGGCTGCACGGAGTGTGGTGCGGTCGCTGGAGGGTGAGGCCTTCTCCATCGCTGCCAAACATAAGACGGCCTACCACGCCTGGGGAACCTTCACCTCGCCACTGCTGCTCTCGCTTTTCGTGACCGCAGAAGAAGTCGCGCGGCTCGCCGGCGTTCCGCCCACCCTGGCTCGTCGTCGCATGTTACCAATATTGCGCCAGACCCTGGAGAACTACGCGAAGCACGGACCCGTCGGGGCCTTCAGCGGCCCGATCATCCGTGGCGACACGGCGACGGTCCAGAAGCACTTGCAAGTTTTGCGTAAGAATTCCGGCGCGTTCGAAGTGTATAGTGCGCTGGCCCGAGCGGCTCTGAATAACTTGCCCACGCAGAATCGCGCTGCTCTGGCGAAATTGCTGCGAGGACGCGATTCGAAATCGGCGAGTTCAGGGTAAACCGTAAGAAAAAGACTGCACTCTCGCGTTCTCTTCAACGGGTGGTGAACAGGTGCCCCATCTTTTCTTTCTTGGTTTTTAGGTAGTCTTCGGCGTGCTCCGTCAGCGACACTTCGCAAGGCACGCGCTCGACCACACGAATGCCAGCGTGCTCCAGCGCCGCCACTTTGTCAGGGTTGTTCGACAACAGTCGCACCTGCGTGATGCCCAGGGCATTTAAGGTTGCGGCGGGAAGCAGGTATTCGCGCTGGTCAGCTTTGAAGCCCAAACGCTCGTTAGCCTCCACCGTATCGAGACCGCTATCTTGCAGCTCGTAGGCTTGCAGCTTGGCCATCAGGCCGATCCCGCGGCCCTCCTGCTGCTCATAGACCAAAATTCCCGCACCCTGCTCGGCGATCATAGCCATCGCCATCTCGAGTTGATCGCGGCAATCGCAGCGCAGCGAGCCGAACACGTCTCCAGTAAGGCACTGCGAGTGGATGCGCACCAGCGGCGGCGTTGTTTTCACATCGCCCATCACCAGCGCCACGGCCTCCTCGTGCTTGCCATCGAACTCTCCGGCAAAACCATAAATGCGGAATTGGCCCCAGCGGGTAGGGAAATCGGCAGAGGCCATCTGGTGCACTGAATTGCTCATGTTGACTTCATTATAGCGGTCAGGTCAGGTCGTCGAGCGGAAGGGATTGCCCCGAGTCACTCCGGTCAAAAACACGAAAAAGCCCTGGGAGAACAAAATCTCCCAGGGCCTTGGTCTCCGGCGTTCTCCTACAGCGACCGCAAGAAGTTCAACAGATCCTGCTGGTTGGTGGTAGAGAGCGCGTTGAAGTTGGTAATGACTGAGTTGGCCTCGGAGTTGCCGTAAGTCCCGTTGCCGAGGCTGTAGTGGTCCTCGATCGCCTGCACCAAGTCTTTGGTGCGGCCATCGTGTATGAAGAACAGGCGCTGGCCGATTCCCCACAGCGGAGCCGTGCGGAATTCATCCGGTCCCGCCCCGCCTTGCGCGATGCCGTCCGCCAATCCCGGTCCCATGTGGTGCACCAGGAAGTCGGAATAAAGGGTGATGGTTTGATTGGTAAGAGCCGGACGCGATCCCGACGGCGTGGTGAACGATGTGGTATGGCAAAGCACGCAGCCAATGTTGTTGAACTGGGTCTGTCCGTTGGTGGTGGAGGGAGTCGGCGCGATCGCCTTGGGCCCTACCAACCAGGTCGCGTAGAGCATGTCGCGCTCGGCATC
>JANYBT010000033.1 GCA_025360645.1 Acidobacteriaceae bacterium
TTGTTTGACTGCGATAACGATGGCAAGCTTGACATCGTGATGGTGATGGGCTCGACCGTGGAGCGCTATCGGAGCGGCGGCGATCCCATGGTGACGCTGTGGCATCAGGATTCGGACGGGAAGTTTTCGAACATCACCGAAAGGGCGGGACTCACTCGCAAAGGCTGGGGCATGGGGGTGGCTGTCGCGGACTTCGACAACGACGGCAACCTCGATCTCTTCGTCACCGGATTTGGCGGCAACGCGCTCTATCGCAATAAAGGCGATTGCAGGTTTGAGGATGTCACTGACAAAGCAGGCGTGCGCGGCGGCGGATTTTCGACCGGCGCCGCGTGGGCCGACTACGACCGCGACGGCCATGTGGATCTGTTCGTCTCGCGCTACGTCCATGTGGATATCGACCATCTGCCGGTTCCCGGCTCCAGCAAGTTCTGCAACTTCAAAGGCGTGCCAGTGCAGTGCGGACCGTGGGGCATGGAGGGCGAAGGCGATCTGCTCTACCACAACCGCGGCGACGGCACGTTTGAAGAAGTTGGCAAAAAGGCCGGTGTCAGCGATCCCGATGGCTACTACGGTCTGGGCGCGACTTGGGGCGACTATGACAACGACGGCTGGCCCGATTTGTTCGTTGCCGACGACGCTACGCCCAACCACCTGTACCACAACAACCACAATGGCACGTTCACCGACGTCGCCCTCTCCACCGGCGTGGCGTTGAACGGAGAGGGCCAGGCGCTCGGGTCCATGGGAGTGGACTGGAGCGACTACGCGCACGATGGGCGGTTGAGTCTGTTCGTGACCACGTTCGCCGACCAGCCCAATACGCTCTATCGCAATCAAGGGGCGCAGGGCTTTGAAGATGCAGCCATGTCATCGCACCTGGGTCAGGCCAGTTTGCCGCTGGTGGGATGGGGCGCGGGATTCTTCGACATGGACAACGATGGCTGGCCGGATTTGTTGGTGGCGAACGGCCACGTGTATCCGCAAATGGACGGGGTGCGAGGCAGCTCGGCTTATGCGGAGCCGCTGCTGCTCTTTCGCAACCGGCGCGACCACACGTTTGAGGAAGTATCCGCCGAAGCGGGCCTGACGGCACTCCCGTTGCACTCTCGTCGCGGCGCGGCTTTCGGCGACATTGCGAACGACGGCAATGTGGACATCGTCGTGCTGAATGTAGGGGCGCCGCCGTCGTTGCTGCGGAACACGAGCCGGTCCGCAAATCATCGCGTGCTGTTCAAATTGGTGGGGACGACGAGCAACCGGGCCGCAATCGGAGCGCGGGTCACGGTGAAGGCCGGCGGAGTGAGTCAGTTTGACGAAGTGCGCGGCGGCTCCAGCTATTTGTCGCAAAACGATTTGCGGCTGCACTTCGGGTTGGGGAAAGCTGAAAAGATCACCGAAACGCAAATTCGCTGGCCGAACGGGAAGGTGGAGATCCTGAAAGACCTCGCTGCCGACAAGATTTACACGGTGGTCGAGGGGCAGGGAATCAAGCAGAGCATCGCGCTTCCCGCACCGGGGTTGCGGGAGTAGGCAGGGGATTCCACGGCATTCTCTACCGTCTCTCCTAGTTGACAACATGTTGACATCATGATGTCTGTCATCTAGCATCATGATGTGCGAACCACTCTTTCTCTGGATGACGATGTGGCCCGCCAGCTTGACCGGGAGAGCCGGCGCTCGGGTGCTTCGTTCAAGCAGGTGGTCAATCATTTTCTTCGTCTCGGACTGATGGCGGCGAAGCGGCCAGTGCGGAAACCGTTTGTGGTTACCCCGCGAAATCTGGGACTGCCACCCGGCCTCACCTACGACAACGTGGAACAGTTGTTGGAAGTGGTGGAAGGGCCGGCGCACCGATGACCGTCCTCGACGCCAACCTTTTGCTCTACGCCTACGACAGCGCGTCCCCGCAGCACGCCAAGGCGCGTGCCTGGATCGAGCGGGTATTCTCGGGGGCTGTGCCGGTTGGACTGCCATGGCAAACCATCTCGGCGTTTCTGCGCATCATGACCAATGCCAGGCTGCCTGGGGAGCGGTTCACTCTGGACGAAGCGGTGCAAGTAGTGGAGAGTTGGCTGGAGCAGCCGAATGTCCGCTTGCTGGCGCCGGGCGACGATCACTGGCAGTTGTTCCGGCAGGCGATGGTGGAAGGGCAAGCCGCAGGCGCTTTGGTCTCTGACGCGCATCTCGCGGCGTTGACGGTGGAATATGGCGGCGTGCTGCACACCACTGATCGCGATTTTGCGCGGTTTCCGGGCCTGCGCTGGACCAATCCTCTGGCTTAGGGTTGAGATCCCGCCTTACTTCAGGGTCGGCGAGTCGCTGTCGGCGGGCTTTCCGCTGTCGACGTGCATCACCATGTCTTGTTCCGCATAGAACGAACGGTGGTCTGCATCGATCTGCTTGGGCGTCATAGTCAGAACGAAGCCGTCTTTGTGGGTCTTAAAACTGGCCTTGTAGTCGCCGCGGTCGGTGGTGCTGGCCATGCGCTTGGTGAACGAACCGGTTCCTGCCAGCGCGGTCAGCGAACTGGCAAACTTAGCGTGCCGTTTTTCGTAAAGATGCTGGGCCCTCAGAGCCGTTCGCATGTAACCCAGGGCTTGCGCCTCAGAGTCAGAATGCGCCGGATCGCCGGGGAATTTCGGTTGATACGGGGCCTGCGCCGCGGCCACGGCAGCTACCATCGCCGAGGTTAAAGCCAGTGCAAGAACATTGCGAAATCGAAACATGGTCGAGCTATCCTCCAGCATTTGGATGCCGCCGAAGCAGCCCCCGCTTCCCGGGTGTGAGAGAGACGGCGGGGTCGCGCCGTTGTGCGAACTTCATCCTACCAAACGAGCTGGTGCTGCGCTCTGCACTGCCGGGTTCGTTTTTTCGCAATCTTTCTGCTACCTTTTCTAGGGCCTGCCACGTCTAACGCGCGAAGCCGGAAATGCGTCCGAATCCGGGCCCGAAAATTATTCGAGGAGATTCCCCTCATGCGAAGTTTGCCATTGATTGCCCTGAGCCTCGCCGTCCTGTGCCTGGCAAGCGGCTCGTCGTTCGCGCAGAAGAGCTCCATCCCCGATCCCGACCGCTTCGACGTGAAGATGGTGGACAGCGCGGTAAGCCCGTGCGTGAACTTTTTCAAATACTCATGCCAGAAATGGATGACCGCCAACCCCATTCCTTCCGATCAGCCGGCATGGTCGCATGGCGCCAAGCTGGCGCTGTGGAACCAGAGCGTGTTGCATGAAGTACTGGACCAGGCTGCCGCCGGAGGCGCGAAGCGAAGCGCAGTGGAGCAGAAGATCGGCGACTATTACGGCTCCTGTATGGACGAAAAGGCGCTCAACGCCAAGGGGTTTGGGCCGCTGAAACCCGAACTGGCCCGGATTGATGGGCTCAAAGACAAGAAGCAGCTGGCACTCGAAATTGCGCGCCAGCATGAGAACACGTTTGCCCTCGCGCCCAGCGGCGATTCCGGTTCAGCGACGGCGCTTTTCGGGTTCGCTTCCAGCCAGGACCTGGACGATTCGAGTTTGGTGGTGGCCGCCGCGGACCAGGGTGGCCTGGGGCTTCCCGACCGCGATTACTACCTCAAGGCGGACGCCAAGTCGGTGGAGACCCGCAAGCAATATGTAGAGCATGTGCAGAAGATGTTTGAATTGATAGGGGACGGCCCGGCCCAGGCCAGCTCCAACGCGAAGGTCGTGATGGACATGGAAACCGAACTGGCGAAAGCTTCCATGGACATTGTGAAGCGTCGCGACCCGGCCAACCTGAACCACAAGCTGAGTGCTGCGGAATTGCGGGCCCTGACCCCGGCATTCTCCTGGGACGACTATCTGAAAGCGGTGGGCGCTCCCGTCCCCGCGCATTATTTGGTGGCCACCCCTGATTTCTTCAAGCGAGTCAATGCGCTGATCGAAAGCGAGTCCCTCGACCATTGGAAGACGTATTTGCGCTGGCACGCGGTCCACAACTCGGCATCGTTGCTGAGCGAGCCGTTCGTGCAAGAAACCTTTGACTTCTACGGGCGCAAGCTGGTAGGCCAAAAGGAATTGCGTCCGCGCTGGCGCCGTTGTGTTTCTGGCGTGGATCGCGATCTGGGTGAGGCGCTGGGCCAGGCTTACGTGGATCGCACGTTCGGCGAAGAGGGCAAGCAGCGCATGTTGGCGATGGTGCACAATCTGAAAGACGCTCTGGGCCGCGACATCGAACAGTTGGACTGGATGACGCCGGAAACCAAGAAGCAGGCGCTGGTCAAGCTGAAGGGGATTGAAGACAAAATCGGCTATCCCAACCAGTGGCGCGACTATTCCAGCGTGAGCATTATGCGCGGCGATACTTTGGGCAACGCCTACCGCAGCGGGGATTTCGAGTTCCGCCGCCAGCTGGCGAAGATCAGCAAGCCGGTGGATCGCGTGGAGTGGGGCATGACGCCGCCTACGGTGAACGCGTACTACGATCCGCAGCTGAACACCATCAACTTCCCCGCCGGAATTCTGCAGCCGCCGTTTTTCGACAAGAAGGCCAACGATGCTGCGAACTACGGCGCGATTGGCTCCATCATCGGCCACGAAATGACCCACGGCTTCGACGATGAAGGGCGCAAGTTCGACGCCTCTGGCAACTTGCGCGACTGGTGGACCGAAAAAGATGGCAAGGAGTTTGAAGTCAGGGCGAAGTGCGTCGCCGACGAGTACTCCAGTTTTGACGCGGTGGAAGGAACGAAGCTGAACGGGGAGCTGACCCTGGGCGAGAACACGGCCGACAACGGCGGCGCTCGCGTGGCGTTGATGGCGCTGCAAAGCGTTTTGGCGAAAGAGGGCAAGGCGGGAGAAAAAGAAGACGGCTTCTCGCCGGAGCAGGAGTTCTTTATCGCATACGGCCAGACCTGGTGCGCCAACTATACGCCCCAGTTATTGCGACTGCAGGCGCTGTCCAATCCGCATTCCACGCCGGAATGGCGGGTGAATGGTGTGGTGCGCAACATGCCGGAGTTCCAGAGCGCCTTTGGCTGCAAAAAGGGCGAGCCCATGGTGCCGGAGAACGCTTGTCACGTGTGGTAAGAGGCGGGGCGGGAGAGAGGACGACGGGGCAGGTACCTTCGTAATCTTTTCAACCAAGGGCGCCGGAGTCATACTGCACTTACCTACCACAGAACCTGGGAGACTGGGTTGGGAGGTCGAGACGAAAGACTCGGCTTCTCAACCCGTTTTTATTTTGCCCAGACCATCGCGCGAGTTAGCAAAAGGAGTTGTCATGCGGTGCCGAGGTCGCGTGCCATGCGCGAATCTCGGTACAATCAAGCATTGCGCTTGATTCAAATACAGAAGGCCCTCGAGGAAATCATGAATAAGATTCTGTGTCTCGGATTGGTAGTGCTGATGGGTTCGGTTGCACTCTCGGCGAAGGAAGAGACCAAGGCGGCGCAACGTATCGAGTCGGCTGCGGCGGTGCTCGACGAAATTCAATCCACACCGGACAGCGGCATTCCCGGGGACGTACTGGGCAGCGCCGAATGCGTGGGAGTGGTGCCCTCGCTGTTGAAGGGCGGCTTTGTGGTGGGGGCGCGCTATGGGCGCGGAGTGGCGAGCTGCCGAACCGAAAAGGGATGGAGCGCGCCGGCATTTTTTATCGTTGAGGGCGGCAGCTTTGGATTGCAGATCGGCGGCCAGGCGGTGGACCTGGTCATGCTGGTGATGAATGACAATGGCATGGCGAGTCTGCTCTCCAGCAAGTTCAAGCTGGGTGCGGACGCCAGTGTCGCCGCCGGGCCGGTGGGACGCGCGGCGTCCGCCGACACCGATTGGCGGCTGAAGGCCCAGGTGCTGACCTATTCCCGCGCGCGCGGCGCCTTTGCCGGACTGGAACTGAATGGCGCCGTCATCAAGCAGGACAAGGACTCTACCCGTGAATTTTATGGCCGTATGGTACCGTTCAAGACTTCGTTGAAGGGGAACATCGCAGCCCCGGCGGAGGCGCATGCGTTTTTGGCGACCCTGGCCAAGTGGGCCCAGGACGCGGCGAAGAAGTAGACGTTCCTCCGTTCTCCTGCATGCGCGAACGACTCGAATTCGCGATCGTCTGGATGTTTGTGAAGACCGTGGGCTTGCTGCCCCGGCCGGCGGCTCGCGCCGTTGGCATCGTGATCGGACACGCCGCCTATACCTTGCACGCCAAGCTGCGCCGAGTCGGACTGCGCAACCTCAGGCTGGCTTTCCCGGAAATGAGCGAGCCCGAGCGGCGGAGGATTCTGCGCGGTGAATTTACTTCTCTGGGGCGGCAGCTCGGCGAGCTGTGCCTGTTTCCCCGCTACACTCGCCAGAACGTTAGCGATGTCGTGGTCTATGACGGCTTTGAGAATTTCGAGCAGGCCAGGAACCGCGGCAAAGGCGTGCTGTTCCTGACCGCGCATCTGGGGGGATGGGAGCTCTCGGCCTTTGCCCATTCGCTCTATGGCTATCCGCTCTCCATCGTGATGCGTCCTCTGGACAATCCCTTTGTGGACCGGCTGACTCGCGACTATCGCACCATGCACGGGAACCGGACCATGGACAAAGCGAATTTTGCCCGTGGCATTATCGCCGCCATGCGGGCAGGAGAAACCGTCGGCATCCTGATGGACACCAATATGACCCCGCCGCAGGGAGTGTTCGTGGATTTTTTTGGCATCCCGGCGTGCACGGCGAGCGGGTTGGCGCGCATCGCACTCCGTACCGGAGCCGCCGTGGTTCCCGGCTTCACCATTTGGGATGCCGAGCTTCGAAAATATCGGCTGCGCTTCGACCCCGCGGTCGAGCTGGTACAAAGCGGGGACGCGGAAGCCGATGCGATCGCCAACACCGGCCGCTTCACCAAGGTGATTGAAGACTATGTGCGGCGTTATCCGGAGCAGTGGCTGTGGGTGCACCGGCGCTGGAAAACGCGTCCAGGGGGCCAGCCCCCGCTATACTGACTGCGGCAGCACAGACACTGCGGTAGCACAGATTATGAAAGCTTCTTTGCGGGAATTGGCCGGGGCTATTGGAGCGCGCCTGATTGGCGAGGACGCCGAGGTGACGGGCGTTGCGAGCGTGGAGTCGGCGGCTGCGGGCAAGTTGGTCTTCGCCCAGGATGAAAAGCTGCTGGCGAGGTGTATGCAGTCCCCGGCCGCGGCGGTGATTGCAGGGGAATTCGCCGCCAACGCGGCGTCGCCCAAGCCGAGGTTGATTTCGGGCCAGCCTCGTCTAACTTTTGCGCGGGCTGCGGCATGGTTCGGTGCGCAGGAGGCTTTTGCGGCGACAATCGATTCCACCGCCGTAGTGGCCACGTCAGCGAAACTCGGCCATGGCATCGGTGTTGGAGCGCTGGCCGTGATTGAAGAGAACGCCTGCATTGGCGACCGCACTCGCATCGGTGCGGGCTGCGTGGTTGGGGTCGGCGTCGAGATCGGGGAGGACTGCACGCTTTTTCCCAACGTCACAATCTACGCGGGCACTCGCGTGGGGCGGCGCGTCATCGTTCACTCCGGCGCGGTGCTGGGCGGCGACGGTTTCGGCTATGTCCGCGACCAGGTTTCGGGCCACTATGAAAAATTCCCGCAAATGGGCCGCCTGGAAATTGAAGACGACGTGGAGATCGGCGCCAACACCACCATTGATCGCGGCGCGCTTGACCTGACGCGCATTCGCCGCGGTACAAAGATTGACAACCTAGTGCACATCGCGCACAACGTCGAGATCGGGGAAGACGTGGTGATCGCGGCCCAAACAGGAATCTCCGGCAGTTGCGTGATCGGAAGCGGCGCCGTCATCGGAGGGCAGGTTGGGATTGGCGACCACGCGCGCATTGAAGAGGGCGTGATTCTGGGTTCGGGCAGCGGTGTGCTCTCCAACAAGACGGTGCGCGGGAAGGGAATTGTTTTCTGGGGGACGCCGGCCCGCCCGCTCAAGGACCATTTGAAAACGCTGGCGGCGTTGGCGCGCCTGGCGAAGAAGTAGCTATGGCTCTGATCGTGGTCGGCGGACACTCGCGCAACCTGGGGAAGACCAGCGTCGTCGCCGGTCTGATTGCAGCGCTGGCGGAGTACGAGTGGACCGCGATGAAAATCACGCAGTACGGCCACGGCATCTGCAGCGCCGACGGCCATGCCTGCGATTGCGCGACGGGAGAGCACTCCTGGGCCATCGCCGAGGAGCACGACCGCTCCGGCAAAACCGATACGTCGCGATTTCTTGTCGCTGGCGCCAGGCAATCCTGGTGGGTGCGCACCGAGCAGGGCCATCTCGCCGAAGCCATGCCGCGGGTGCGCGAGATCCTGGCCCGGTCTGGCCACGCCATCCTTGAATCCAACAGCATCATCAAGTTTGTGCGGCCGGACCTGTACCTGACCGTGCTCGATCCGGCCACGCCCGACTTCAAGAAGTCTGCGAAGGAATTTCTCGACCGCGCCGATGCAGTGGTGCTGCACGCTAAGGACGACGGACGGAACGCCTGGGACAATGTTTCGTTGAAGCCCGTCTCCTTGCGGCCAACTTTCCTGATTCAGCCGCCGGAGTATGTCACCGCTGAGCTGATACAGTTCGTTCGCGCGAGGTTGGAGTTGGCGGCCCACCGCTGAGCGAAGCCGTTGAGCGAAGCGGATGAGCGCCCGGGGGCGAGGCGGCTTCGTCCGCGCAGGCTTAGTCCGCGTACATCGCTATGATCCGCTCAATCCCTCTCCGGCACACCGCGCAGAAATTCGTGGTTCGTGTAAACATGATGCAATTCAACTGGGGCCGGTAATACCCCCGCGCCTCATAGTTTGCTCCCTCAAACGCGCCGATTTTCCCCGCATACTTCTCCGCGCCTAACATTTCGTCCACGGCGCGCTGCTCTTTGTGGAACAAAGCCTCCATCTCAGACTCCGGCTTGCCCGCGGCGCGAATCGCCTTGCGTTGTTTCTGGATGTCCCGCTCAAACGTCTCGTAAGGATCTTTGTTCCACGGCGTGGGCAGGGGGGTGCCAGTCTCTACCAGGTCCTTCCACTTCAAGTTTGCGGGATCGTGCATGGCAGTCACATTCGGCGGCCAGGGCTCCGGACGCTTTTCGGTGGACTGATAGGCCACATCCGAGGTGTAGTATTCATCCGCCAGACCAGCGAAGTGGTGCCCAAACTCGTGAACTCCTACATAAGCGGAGAAGGCATTGTCGGCGGCCACCGTCGCATACAGATTGAAAATTCCGCCCCCGCCGTAGGTCGCGCCATTGACGATGATCTCCACGAACTCGTAGGGAGCAAACGACGCCACATCGCGCAGAGTCCGATTCTCGGTGGTCAACACATAGCGCTCGCTGTCGAACGAGTCGTAGCTCGCACCCAGCGGGGAGCGCCGCTGAATGCCGCTCGAGGGACGCGAAATCCCCGACTCGTCCGCCGCCGGAGACAGTCCCCAAACATTGAACTGCTGCTGGTGCTCCCGAAATGGCGAGGTGGCGAAGAGTGTGTCGGTGAATTTGCGAGCGTCTTTTTCGAACTTGCCTCGCTCTGCCGCGGTATAGCCATCGCCCACGACCAGCAGATCCACTTTGCTGGCGGGATTGCCCGACTTCTGAATTTCCAGCAGCGGTCCCGGGGAGGGCGGCCGCGATCGGTCCACGAACTTATCGTTGGGGTCAACGTCCACGCTCCACACTTCGCGGAAAACGTCATCCTTGCGCGCTTTGAGGGTGATTTTGACTGGAGCGTCCGGGGCAGGGAAGCGCACCGATTCGGAAAACGTGCGGCTCACGCGGCTGGCCTCTTCGGTGGAGACCCACTCGGCGAATATGGTGTCGAAGCCACGCGAATACAGCAACCGGTCGCTGGCTTTGTCGCGTACTTCAAACAGGCAATTGCCCAGGTTGCTGGAGTCAATCGCCTTCTGCAAATCGCCTGGCCAGGGCAGCGGTTCCAGCACCACCCGGTCCATGCTGAACACTTCCTGTTTGGGATTGCCAGTGTGGTAGTAATCCAGACGCATAGTGCGGGGATGAGTGGCGGGAGGAGTCGCGGCAAAGCCAGCCGCTGTGTACAGCAGAGCAAGAAGCAACGAGAAACGATGGCGCATCATGCCCGCATTGTACCGCCAGCGCGGGAGAGGGCGCGTCGTTCGAACTCCATCCTCCTGCTATTCTTTCCCCGTGCACCACATTCACTCAAGTGCCTGGCGATGGGTCCTGCTCTCGGCCCTGCTGCAGGTCCTCATCTTTCCGCTGCCGGGTCTCTACTGGCTGTCGTGGATCGCTTTTACTCCACTCATCGTCGCACTGCTGCGCGCCCGCACGCCTGACACACTTCAGCTTGATGACGCCGCTGTGCTCGTCCCCGCCACCCCCTGGCAGGGCTTTCTGCTCGCCTATGCGTGCGGCGTTCTCTGGTATGCCGGAACTTGCTATTGGATCTACGACACTATGCACCATTACGGAGGCCTGCCCGCTCCGGTCGCGGCCATCATGCTGGTGGCTTTCTGCCTGTACCTGGG
>JANYBT010000005.1 GCA_025360645.1 Acidobacteriaceae bacterium
GGAGTGGGGGCGCGTCGGTGACCAGCGAGGGCCCCCGATGTGACGCGCTTCGGTCCGGCGTCGACCCCACTTCTCGCAGAGAACGCGAGAGATGGGGCACCCCGGTGAGGAATCGTCTCTAACAGATGTGGGCCACCCGCCGGGGATCTCACCGGGGAAGCCCGCAATCTGATGGTGTGGTTTACGCGGCGCTGAAGCGCCGCTCTTCCACTCACCCCGACATCAACAGCCAACTGCAACACCAACAGCCGACCGGAACGGCCGGGAGATTCTTACCAGGGCTGAAGCCCGCAATCTGATGGTGTGGTTTACGCGGCGCTGAAGCGCCGCTCTTCCACGAACATCCAAGGTCAACGGCCAACGCAACATCAACGGCCACCCCCAACATCAACAGCCAACCCCGACGTCAACGGCCAAGCGCCCGGTCGGGAGATTCGCACCGGGGCTGAAGCCCGCGATCTGCTGGCGCGGTTTACGCGGCGCTAAAGCGCCGCTCTTCCACGAACCCCAACATCAACAACCAACATGAACATCAACATCAACGGCCACCCGCAACATCAACAGCCACCCGCAACATCAACGGCCGCCCGCGACATCAACATCAACATCAACATCAACGGCCAGCCCCAACATCAACGGCCAAGCGCCCCGGGCGGGAGAGTTCTCACCGGGGCTGAAGCCCGCGATCTGCTGGTGCTCTTTACGCGGCGCTGAAGCGCCGCTCTTCCACTCACCCCAACAGCAACAGCCAACATCAACGGCCAATCGCAACATCAACGGCCAATCGCAACACCAACGGCCAATCGCAACACCAAAGTCAACCGCAACAGCGGCGGACGGGGGCGTCCGCCCTACATAAACCTCAAAAGGCAACCGCAAAGGCGGCGGACAGGGGTGTGCGCCCTACGCGGAGGGGCGCACGAAACTTCTTTCCCGAACAGGACAATGGGAGTAGGATGTTGCCAGTGTGGATCCTACAAAAGGAGATTCCATATGAAAACACGCAGCGCGGGATTGCGGACGCTGGCCAGCGCCGTTGGTCTCGCCTTTTTTTTGGTCACCGGATGTACTCCGACACAAGAGTGCGGGACGTGGTCCTTCACGGGAACGCCCAGCGGGAATAGTTTCCCGATGTCGGACAACTTCACCTTCAACCCAGCCAATTGCGGCAAGAACTGCGATTGCAGCTCGGACCCCATCATCCAGATGGTTTGGGTCTATGACGCCACCAACCACATGAACCTGTACGCTGGCAACCAGCCGCAAGGAACGCGGTCGGATGCCAACGGCTGGGCCATTGACCAGATCAATAGCTGGGCGTACGCGTACTACAGCCTGCACAATGACGGGACGTTCGACGGCGGCTACGGCCTGCCCGGAGCGAACGGCACGGCGAGCACGTTGAACGATGCCCCCGGAGGCTGGGGGGCCAACACCTACTTCTATGCGGTGGACGCGCCTGTCTGCTACGCCTCGAAGGGGTGCAAGGACAAGATTCTCGGCTACTACTTCTGGAGCTACACCCTGGACAACAACGATACGGGGCAGAAGTTCATCACCTCGCCGGCGTGGAAGGACCTGGATACGGAGTTCCAGAACGCGGTAGCGGCGTGGAACGCGTGGGCCCCGACATCGGGCTCGGAGAACGACGGGACCGGGACGTTGCCTCATGCGGTCGCGTTACCGGCCTTGAGCGATCTATAACGCAGATGACTGGAGCAACGACATGAAAAATCTGGGAGCAGTCCCTGTATCGATCCTGCTGTGCATCTGCCTTGCCGGATGCGCAAGCCAAGAGAAGACCGCGCCGCCGTTGACGGCGGACCAGAGCGCTGCCAAGAAGATGCTGGAAGCGCAAATGAAAGAGGCCGCGCAGACCACGCGAACCTATCATGAAATGGACAACGCAGCGCTGCTGGGCCACCTGGCGGAGCAGAGCAAGGCGTTGAGGGAGCCCTTCAACTCGCTGGCCTACCGGGAGTTGCAGACGCGGAAGGACGTAGATCCAAAGGCTCTGACGGCGCTGGTGAAGGACAACCAAAATGCCGGCGGGCTGCTGCCGCTGCTGTTGCTGCGCAAGCTGGAGAACAAGGCGTACATGGACGTGGCGGCCGAGACGCGGGCGAAGGTGCTGACCGATGCGTTGCAGGCGTCCAAGAACTTTAATAGTTGGGGGCTACCGAACGTGTACCTGGAGGACGCGTCGAACGCCATGATCGAGGCAGGACGGAGCGCGGTTCCGGCATTGAAGCGCATGCTGGGTGAGACGCGGCCGGCACCGCTGTTCGGCTCGAAGGAGTACATGGTCGCGCAGCAGTACAAGTACCGGCTGTGCGACTACGCGCTGTTCTTCCTGAAGAGGATCGAGGGAGACGCGGAGTTCAAGTTGCCGAGGAACTCCGAGGAGCGGGACGGGCTGATCAAGCAGGCGAAGTAACCGGGCGGGTGGGCAGTCACGAGGTCAAGGTCAAAATCGGCGGACAGGAGTGTCCGCCCTACAAACTCAGTTCTTACTTACTCTTTGCGAAGACGGCTGAGATTCGATCCAGTTCCTGGGCGGTCAGGCTTATTGCGCCTCCTAACGGGCCGGTCAAGAGGCGATTGATTTCCTCCAGCGGGAGCCCCTTCGCTTGCGAAAGGAATCGGGCCCACTCAGTAGCAACGGCTTGGCGCTCGTCAGGGTCGGCGTCCAGGTAGAACTGTTGCGCGGCTTCGGGAGCGGTGCCGTATTCGTCGGCCATGTCTTCATGCCAGTAACCGCGCTGGAAGGAACGCAGGGCGGGGAAATTGGCGGCGGTGACATCGAACTTGTCGGGTTTGCCTTTCATCAGCGGCACTCCGGATAGGAAGTCAGCACATAGTAGTCGCCGGGCGGGAACCACTTCAGCACGACTAAGGCGTGGGAGCAGGGCTGAGACTGGTCGTCGCCGCGGCGGAGGGTGCGGCCAATGGGACGATCGGCGTCATAGTCGAGCACCAGGTTGGGGTGGCCCGAGTCGCGAGCCAGCCAGCGGTCGATCTTGGGGCGCGATTGCTCGATGGCCGCGCCCACCGCATGTTCCGCAGCGCCGCGGTCGGTGTAGGTGGAGGCGGCGGAAATGTGGCCTTCGCGCTGCAGTCGTTCGCGGAGTTGGTCGTCAGTGCGCCCCACATGTTTCTTGAGGACGTGGCCGCCGGCAGCTTCGTCCTGCGAGAGGTCGTGCGCAGAACCCGGCAGAGACTGTTCGGAGCGGGCCGTCGAGCCGGACTGCGATGGCTGGCGAGGCGAGGTAGTGCAGGCTGGCGCGGCGGTGATTACGACGAGTGTGGCCGCCAGCAAGACGAGGCGTCCGGATCTAAATGTGATGCGAGATCGCAACATCGGCATAGGCGGCCTAAATTCCGAAGCGCCGCCCGATGGCAGCGACCCGTCCCGCCATTGTGCGCCAAGAACGGAAGTGGGAGCAAGCAGAGGGTTGGCGAAGCTGCCTCGCCGGCTGACAATCCCCGGTGTGCTTGGTTATAATTCGCCCATGAAACCGAAAACTCTATTGCTCATAGTTGCTGCGCTGGCGCTGGCTAGCTCTCCGGTCCTGGCGGCAAGCAAGAAAACTGTGGAATTGAAAAACTCAAAAGGAGAGAGCGTGGGGACGGCCACGTTCAAAGGCGCCAAGTCAGGAGTCGAAATCGCGCTGAACCTCAAGAACCTTGCGCCGGGCGAACATGCGATACACATCCACCAAAACGCCAAATGCGAAGCGCCGGATTTCAAGTCGGCGGGTCCGCACTTTAATCCGGAGGGGAAGAAGCACGGCTTGGAAAATCCGGAAGGGCATCACGCCGGAGACATGGCGAATTTCACGGTGAAGAAAGGCGGCAAGGCGAAGGCGACGATCGCGAACCCGGCGGTGACGCTGGCGGACGGCGCGAATTCGTTGTTCAGCAACGGCGGCACGGCGATCGTGATCCACGCCAAGGCGGATGACATGAAGACGGACCCGGCGGGGAACGCAGGCGACCGGATTGCCTGTGCGGAAATCAAGCGGTAAGAGCGGATAGAGTTACGAGACAGAAAAAGAGGCGCATCCCGCCCGGATGCGCCTCGACTGCATGGCAATGACTACCGGCGATCGGCGCGCAGAGCGGCGTGGCACTCTTCGAGGGCTTGGTTGATATGCTCCAAGGCCTTGCCGCGATGCCCATCAAAATCGTGGGCCCCATTCTGGAGTTGGTGCTTGGCCTGTTCCAGGGACCGGATGGCTCCCTGAATCTCGGGATGCTGCTCACCCCGGCGCCCGTCGCCCTGGCCGGGGCGAATCGGGGGCTCTGGCGGATAGTTCTGGGCCATTGCTGGCAGGGTCAAAGCCGTCGCCATCAGGCCGGATGCCACTATCAACAAAACACTTTTCTTCATGGTCAGGTAGTTCCTCTCTAAAGCTTGCATAGAATTTGAAATCCAACGGATTCCTATGCGAAGAAACCCAGCCTTTCCGGAAAAGTTGCTGGGCAATCGCTGGCTGGGATAGCAATCGACTTGGACTACTGCCGTTGGCGGTACTGTCACTTGCCTTCTGCGGCCGCTTCGATTTTTTCAATCACCAGCGCGTGCGCGCCTTTGCGCTCGTACACTTTGCCGGAGGCCACAACTTTCTTGCCGGCAAAAGGCAGCAGCCGATCGTTTTGCGAGGTAGCAGGAGTGGCGTCTGAGACGGGTAAGTAGATGACGCCATCGGCAGTCAGGATGACCAAGGGCGAGCCGGCCTTGGCGCAAGCTACGGCGCAACCCTCGCTGATCGGCTTCTCCAAACCCTTGGTGAAGGCACAGGCGGAATCGAGTACATAGCCCTGGATGGTGACCGTATGGGATGGCGTCGGGCTTGCCCAAGCGAAGACCATTAACAGGCAGAGGACAAATCCACCCACCGCGGTTGTTTTACTGATCATGGAATTACTCCTTCCACAGAATTTAGATTCCCTAAAAAATATCCCCAGCCAGCTTTCAAGCCGGCTGGGGACAGACAGTACCGAACGGCGGTAGCCCTCCGCCATTCTAAGGAGAGAGGCTCAAAGCGTATGCGGCGCTCTGAGCGACTGATGTCACGAATGTAACGTTGGGAAGAAAAGGACGCAATAATGTAAAAATACTAGAAGCCGGATTGTTGTTTGATGCCGGATCCCTCGACACATTCGTACGCCTTTCCGGCTAACAAGTTCTTGAATTCCTCGCTTCTGCCGTTGGGCCAATCCACGACCAAACGTTCGACGCGGTCGCGCTTGCCCAGGCCGAAGGTCAGCGGCAATTCGGACTGCGACAGATAGCTTGAGCCGCCGCGCACTATGCGGGACTGTTCCAAGCCCCCGGCAAACACGCGCACCCTGGCGCCAATCGCGTCGCGGTTCGACTTGGTTCCCACGAGCCGGAAGCGGAGACTGCGATTGCCTGCTAGCTGATCATTGCGAAACAGAAAC
>JANYBT010000042.1 GCA_025360645.1 Acidobacteriaceae bacterium
GATCAACCGGGAGCTGATTGCCCGGGCGGAAGGGCTGGATTCGGCGCAGCGGGTGGTGCTGGACATGGATTCAACGGAGATTCCGGTCTACGGGCAGCAGGAACAGAGCACCTACAACAAATACTACGAATCGACCTGCTACCACCCGCTGTTGCTGTTCAACGGCGAGGGCGACTGTCTGGGGGCGAAGCTGCGGCCAAGGCAACGTGCATAGTGCGGACGACTGGGCAGAACTGTTACTGCCGGAGATCGAGCGCCAGCAGGAACTGGGCAAGGAAGTGGTGTTTCGGGCCGACGCCGCCTTGGCCAAGCCGGAGATTGATGAGGCGCTGGAGGAGCGGGGCGTGAAGTATGCGATTCGGATTCCCGCGAACGACAGCCTGGAGCGCGACATCGCGGAGTTACTGACGCGGCCCGTGGGAAGACCGAGCCACAAGCCCGTGGTCTGGTACAAGGGCTTTCTCTACCAGGCCGCCCGTTGGAGGACGGCACGACGAGTAGTGGCGAAAGTAGAGTTTCACGCCGGGGAGTTGTTCCCCCGAGTCGGGTTCATCGTGACTAAACTGGAGACGCCGAGCCGGGCGGTGGTGCGGTTCTACAACAAGCGGGGGACGGCAGAGCAGTGGATTAGAGAGGGAAAGCAAGCGGTGAAGATGACGCGACTGAGTTGTCATCGTTTCCGCTCCAACCAAGTGCGACTGGCGCTGAGCCTCCTGGCCTACAACTTGGGGAATTTGTGGCGGCGGCTGGCGCTGCCCACAGGAATCGAGAACTGGTCGCTGACCAGCTTGCAGCAACGGCTGGTGAAGACCGGTGGCCGGCTGGTGAAACATGCCCGCTACTATGGGCTGCTGTTGGCGGAGAGCCATCTGACAAAACGGTGGTTTGGGAGTATGCTCCGGCGGATCGCCGGACTGTCGCTTCCGGCGGGATAGCTGAGGCCGTGGCCGGGAAATCGATGCAGAGTCAAGAGGGGACGGAGAAGTGTCTGACAAAACCGGATGGGAAGGCCGCGACCAGCAGTTAGGGGCTTGCATTGGCATAGTCTGGACTGTGTCCCGAGCCCCTGGGGCCCGGCCAAAGAAAATATTTATGTCCTGGAGTCCTTGAAGGGGTATATAGTGTCGGGTGTTGGGAGCTAAAACGGAAATTCCGGGTTAGAAGCGCAGCTCTGGATCGGACTCGCACCTGGTCGGGTTCTTCCCGGCGACCAACTTGGCAGGAGTGTATGAATTTTTGGACTAAGCAACTATTTTTTTATGGATTAGCCTCGAATTGGTCATTGTTTCTCTTTGTATGCTACTGTCATGAAAATCTTCTGGGGTTTGATTGACACAGTGGAGTTGGGACTTAGGTAGCGATAGCTTTGCGCGCATCAGCGCAAAAGTAGATGTCCGGCACCGGGTATCGAGATCATTGACGCGAAACTCCTCTTTCTCTTTCCTTCGAGGTCCGCGAGGAATGCCCGACTCTAACCGTCGATTCCGTGTTGCAGTATTCCCGGGTGACGCCCCATGAAAATACTGCCCTGCGATCTCCTGCGATCAGCCTGGAGGCAGGATCTTGCCAGACTGCACTTGCTCCGAACTACTAGCTGTGACAGTCATTGATAGCATGGGCGGGCTGATCCGCCATGAGATCCAGAACTTAGGGAAGCAGATCCATGCTCCTGAAACCCTGGAATCCAGTGATGCTGAAGGGAGATCGAAATGAAACTTTACCGCCTCATGATTACTGTTCTGTTTGCCGTCTTCGCGTTCGGGCAAATCCAGCCACGGTCCGCTGCATCTCCGGAAGTGGGCGCTAATCTGCCCGCCCAGCGGATTGGCCCCAATGATCTGGTAGCGATCTTCGTCTACGATGCGCCCGAATTGTCGCGGACTTTTCGCGTGAGCTCAGACGGTTTCATCCGTCTCCCCATGCTGAAGAAGCCCGTGAAGGCGGGCGGTCTCATGCCCGACGCACTCGAAGCGTCGGTCGCCGAAGCACTCAGCCAGGGCGGTGTTTTGGTCGATCCACTGGTGACGGTCACTGTGGCCGAGTACAACAGCCGGCCCATCAGCGTGGCGGGTGCGGTCAAGCAGCCCATCACATTCCAGGCCGCTGGTCCGGTCAGCCTGCTCGAAGCCATCGCCCGTGCCGGCGGACTGACGCCGGAAGCTGGCGCGGAAATCCTGGTCAGCCGCGCCCATGGGGATCAGCCTGGGGCGGCCGTCCTCTCTCAGCGCATATCCGTGCGCGGCCTTATGGATGCGGCCGATCCTGAACTCAACCTTCCACTGTCTGGTGGCGAAGAGATCCGCATTCCCGAAGCCGGCCGAATCTTCGTCGTCGGCAACGTGAAAAAGCCAGGCGCTTACCCCATCCAGGACGGCCGTGAGTCTAGTGTCCTTAAGGCGCTCGCCGTCGCCGAAGGCCTGGAACCCTTCGCCACGAACGAGGCCTACATCTACCGCCGCGAGGCCTCCGGCTCAAAGAACGAAATCTCCATTCCGCTGAAACAGATCATGGACCGCAAGTCTTCCGATGTGCCTCTGCTGGCAAACGACATCCTTTACATCCCTATTAACAGCAGGCGGCGTCTGAAAATGACCGTGCTCGATAAGATCCTCCTATTCGGAACCAGTGCCGGCGGCACGGCGCTGGCGTACGGCACAATTCACTGAGTATCCAACAATGACCTATCCCCGACTGCCCAAAGCGCTTCCAGCTCCACTCCCCGAGTCGATTTCGACATCCTGGCAGGGCTACGATGTCGACCCCGGAGAGCCCGGCGTCCCTCTGTCGCACTACCTTTGGATCCTCAAGCGCCATCGCTGGCGAATTCTCTCCTTCGTGCTCGCCTGCGTGGTTGCGACCGTGGTCATCTCCTCCCGACTCACCCCCATTTATGAGTCCACCGCGACTGTGGACATCGATCGGCAGGTGCCTACCAGCATCATCGGCCAGGATTCCATGCGGGTCCCAATGAATGACTCCGACCAGTTCATCGCCACTCAGGTCAAGCTCATCCAGTCCGATTCCGTCCTGCGTCCCGTCGCCCAGAAATATCACCTCCTCGAACTGGAAAAAGGGGAATCGTCGCGGAAGTCCACCGATGCCGAGGAAAATGCTCCGGTCCTGCTCAAAAAGCTCAAAGTCAGTCGCCCGCCGAATACTTACCTGCTCTTGATCAGCTACCGCTCGCCCAATCCGCGCCTGTCCGCCAACGTGGCGGATGGAATTGCGCGCTCCTACGTCGAGCATACCTACGACATCCGCTTCCGCGCTTCTGCGGCCCTGGGGTCGTTCATGGAAAAGCAGCTCGAGGAATTGAAAGCCAAGATGGAGCGCTCCTCGGCAGCCTTGGTCCAGTTCGAGCGTGACTTAAACGTTATCAACCCCGAGGAGAAGACCAGCATTCTCTCCGCTCGCCTGCTGCAGATCAACACTGAGTACACCAATGCGCAAATTGATCGCGTTCGCAAGGAATCCGCCTGGAAATCGGTGCGCGAGGGCTCGATCGAGGCCGCCCAGGTCTCCGCGCAGGGCGAGAATCTCAAGGTCCTTTCGGAGAAACTCAACGACGCGCGCCAAAAATTTGCCGACGTCAAAACCCATTACGGCGCCAACCACCCCGAATACGTCAAGGCGGCAGTTCAGGTCCAGGAGATCGAGCGTCAGTTGCAACAGAGTGCGTCAAACGCCGGGAAACGAGTCGAAGTCGAATACCATGAGGCCCTTGGCCGCGAAGCGATGCTGCAAAAGACCGTGGCCCAAACCAAGAATGAGTTTGACCGCCTGAACGCACGCTCCTTCGAATATCAAGCCCTGAAGCGCGAAGCCGACGCCGACAAGACCCTGTACGAGGAGTTGGTCCGCAAAATCAAGGAAGCCGGTATCAACGCTGGTTTCCAGAACAGCTCCATCCGTCTCGCCGACGCCGCCCGCCCCGCCCTCAAGCCCGTCTTTCCGGACATGACGCTGAACGTGCTGATGGCCTTCCTCTTCTCCAGTCTGCTGGGGGTTGGAGCCGCTGTCCTGAGCGATGTGCTGGATCGGTCCATTCGCGATCCCCAGCAGATCGCCAGCCTCTTCCAAACCGAGGTTGTGGGAAGTCTTCCCATGGTCAAGTCCTGGAGGCGGCGTATCGCATCCGCCAGTACCAGCAAGGAGGGGGGCGCGGCCTTGGTGCGGACCGGCGGCGACTCGGTGACGGGGTTTGAAGAAGCCATCCGCACGCTGCGCAACTCCATTCTTCTTGGGGCCTTCGACCGGCCCCTGAAGTCGATCATGTTCACCAGTTCCGCGCCGGCGGAGGGAAAGACCACGATTGCCGTCCACATGGCGATCGCGCACGCGCAACAAAAGCATAAGACTCTGCTCATCGACGGCGACCTGCGCCGCCCTGGGGTGCACAAGAAACTGGGGCTGGACCCTGAGACAGGCTTGGCGGCGGCGCTCCAGAACGGCATGTTGTGGCGCGAAGGTGTGGTGAAGATCGCGGGAGTTCCCGAACTGGACGTTCTTCCTGCCGGCCACTCCAGCCGCCGAGCTGCCGACTTGATCGGCCCGCACCTTATGACTATCCTCGAAGATGCTGGTAGGGACTACGATTTGATCATTGTCGATGCGCCACCCATTTTGGGTTTTTCCGAACCTCTTCAGATGGCTTCGGTGGTGGACGGCGTGGTTGTGGTTGCTCTGGCCGGTCAAACGAATCGCAACGCCGTCGGCGCTGTTCTCGGGGTTCTAAAGCGAGTCCACGCGAATGTTGTGGGCATGGTCCTGAACGAAGTCACTGCCGACATGAGTGACACCTATCACTATTACGGGTATTACGGAAAGTATTATCGGTATTACAAGCCCACGGCCAACGACTAGCACCTCAGTCGCTCACCGGCAAACCATGCGTGATTTAAGATTGAATGATAAAGACCCATGGACAATGATTCGCCCTGGAAAGATCGTTGGCGCAGGAGCGGGACAGCCCCAGCGCAAGCATTGCCGACTCAGGACGGAGGCGCACCTCTTGCGCTTTGGAGGTGAACGCGGATGACGAGTCCCCTCCCACAAACACTGACCATTGTTTCTCTCGGCCATATAGTCTGATGAGGTTTCAAAACCACATTCAACGCTATGCTCATACGGTACTCGCCCAAGGCGGGATCCTGGCATTGGGGATCACGAGCGGCATTTTGAGTGCGCGGTTGTTGAAGCCAAGCGGCCGTGGAATTCTGGCAGCCGTCACAATCTGGCCCCTAGCGTTAGCTTTCTTGTGTTCCTTTGGGCTCAATCAGGCAATCGTGTACAACCTGAGCAAGTTGCGTCATAGCTACGCGGAAATCTGCGGCGCAGTACTCACGATTGGCGCTGCCCAAAGTCTGATCGTGGTCTTGGCCGGGACGCTCGTGCTTCCCGTTGCGCTCCGACACTATCCACCCGATGTTCTGCGACTAGCGTTCTGGGTCCTGGCATTTACGCCAATCCTGATACTAGGCGGCTACCCGGCGAATTTACTGCAAGCGCTCGGTCATGACCGCGCCTTCAATCTTGTGCGCATGGTCGCTCCCGCAACATTTGTTCTGGGTTTGGCCCTGCTGGCAGTGGTCGGAGCCGGAGCCGTAGGCAACGTGGTTGCGGTCCAACTCGCGGGGTATGTGGCTGCTCTATTGATCGGCTTCGGGTTGTTGATTGCGAAAGTCAACACAAGGCCCAAAGCCAGCCGCGCAGCTACCCGCGACCTGATGGCATACGGTGCGCGTGCTCAGGCGGCGAACCTGACAACCTATTTCAACCAACGAAGCGACCAGCTTGTGCTTTCGGTTTTGGTGCCGCCGCGAGAACTCGGATTGTACGCGGTGGCAGTGACTCTGGCGATGGCCGTCACTTTTCTGCCACAAGCAGCGGGCTTGGTCGCTTTCACAGATGGAGCCAGCCAGGGGCCTGAAGCCGCGAAGCGAACCATCGCCACTTCTTTTCGACTTTCCCTTGCATGGCTGACGGCAACATGTGTGCTCCTGTTCATCGCAGCCCCTTTTCTCGTCAGCGTGGCCTTCGGGCCCACTTTTGGGGGCGCTTCCGTTGCTTGTCGCATCCTGCTGCCGGGCATGGTTGCCGTGGGCCTTAGCCAGGTTCTTTATGCGGGAGCGAATGCCTTGGGCCGACCCGCGCTTCCCTCGCTTTCCGAAGCGGCAGGAATGGCGATCACCATACTCGGATTGGTCGTCTTGGTGCCCCGGTACGGCTATCTTGCCGCAGCTGCAATATCCACTGTCTCCTATATCACCAGCTTTGTCGTGATGATCGGTCTGTCTACCACCAGGCTAGGCTTGAGCCTTTACCAACTGCTCTTCCAGAGGCTGGATTCTGGGATGCCGCAAGTGGAGCTGTCAATTTGACCATCGTAGTGCCTGGCGTCATATTCCCAGATTCCTTCGTTCGCAATATTGTAGTGACTCTGGAAGCGATGGGACACAAGGTGGTGAATGTGCGCACCGCGCGTCACTATCATCACCAGAACCGAATCCTTCACACCTTCTGGAAGTACCTCCCCCTAGCAGTTCCCAGCCTGGAGCGCGCGGCCTGGAACAATCTGGTGAAGACCGTTGCAAAGCTTCAACCGGACCTGGTGCTCCTCACATACGGCGTTCCGCCCCAGGTGCTTCGCGACATCCGAGTTGCGTGTGGAGCGAAAATCGTTTGCTGGTTTACGGATCCCGTCGCCAACTATTACCGTGGTTATTTGATTGCTGGATCATATGACGCGCTGTTCATCAAAGAGCCGTTCCTGGTGCCCCTCTTGCGAGAGAAACTCGAGATCAACGCCTACTATCTGCCTGAAGCATGCAATCCTCTGTGGCACACCCCGGTCGAGCTTACGGAGCAGGATCGTAAAGAGTTTGGCTGTGAGCTGGCAGCTATCGGCAGCCTTCACTACTATCGAGCTCGTATGCTGGAGCCCTTTTTGTCACATGACCTCAGAATATGGGGTAGTAACTGCCCGCTTTGGATAGACTCGAGCGCCCGCGAGAAATACCAGGGCAAGTACGTGGCCGAGCACATCAAGGCGAAGTCGCTGCGAGCGGCTGACATCGTTCTCAATACGATGCACTACGCGGAAGTCGATGGCGTGAACTGTACGCTATTCGAGGCGGCTGGTTGCGGAGCATTTCAGATAGCGGATTGGAAGCCTGCCTTGCCCGCATTGTTTGAGCCGGAAACCGAGATCGTTACCTTCCGGACCCGCGCGGACTTGAAGGACAAAGTTTCATACTACCTTGCCCACGCGCAAGAGCGACTCGCTATCGCCCTACGCGCTCGCCAGCGCGCACATCGTGATCACACCTACGAACAGCGTCTTAGCGCCATCCTGTCGGTGGTCGGCCTCGCACCAGTCACCCATTCTCCGAGCTTGGAATTGGCACTAGGGTCGTCGCAATGAGCTGGCCCTTCACAATTGGCAGTTCTTCGGCACGGGCCGATTCGTGCTTAAAGGCGAAACCGCGCTACATCCTTGCCATCAGATTCGAAAGCTCCGGGACGGAGTGGGGTCCATATGCATAAACATTGGGCTCTGATTGCGGTAGCATGTATGGCCGTGACCGCACCGATGGCGATCTTCGGTGGGGCCGCCCTTCGCTCTCTCCTTCTAATTGAACTCCTCATAACGCTGTCCCTGGCCTATGTGAACATCTCGGGCAGGCTGAGGATGGACCGCCTCTTCGATCTTCCAGTCCTGATCACGGCTCGCATGGTCCTGAGTTTTGGTATTGCGCCGATCCCAGCAATATTGATGCTGGAGAGGTTGAACGGCCGGTTGCTGGGAGATTACGACCTGATATTGCAGGCCTTACTGATTGTGATCACGGGAATGGTGGGATTCTGGGCAGGTTGCCAAACGGCGCAGAACCGACTCCGGAGCAAGCCAGTGTTAGTGACAGGGGCAAGGACTCTCCAATCGGCCCTCGTGGTTGCGGTCGTGGTCTATGCAATTGGCTTCGGATGCAAGGTGTACCTTCTGCAACATCAACTGTTCGCCTTCACCGCGTCATTGGAGTTGTACAGAAACAATCTCGAAGGTTCCCAGTGGTTCATGTTCGGAGCGAGCTTTGCAACGCTCGGACTGCTATTGATGTGCATTGAGAAGTTTTCGCATCCGTCCCAGGGATGGGTACGATGGCTATTCTGGGGGATCGTTCTTTCTGAGTGCTGGTGGGGGCTCGTCTCCGGCATGAAAGAGTTTCTCTTGAAGGATTTTGTAGTGATCGGCGCGGTTGCGACCATTTGTCGCGGGAAGCTGGCGAAGACGTGGATCTTCGCAGCCGTGCTCGGGCTGGTTCTTCTCTATCCGTTCTACAATGACTACCGGGCTGTGGTTCGGGGAGCTGGTTCCAGCCAAGTCAACACTTTCGAAGGTGCGTTTGCCGCTTTAGGTCAGACGACAACTAGGTTCTATGAAGAGTTTCGGTACAGAGACTGGATCGACGCAGGAACCGATGCTAGCGCGTCGCGCCTTGATCTTCTGCAGGGCTTTGGTCTGGTACTTTCATTCCCAAATCGCGCCGCGGAACTTCAAGGCGAAGAGCAGCTTTGGATGATTCCTTTCTACCCGTTTATTCCGCGTACGATCTGGACCAGCAAGCCGATTCTTGACAAAGGAGCGCGCTTCGATAAGGCTCTTGGCGGTACGGGTGACAGCTCAGAGGCCGTACCTTACGTGGCAGACTGCTACATCTATGGCGGGGTGCTGGGAGTGGTGGTTGGTATGTTCGCCCTCGGCCTCTTTGCGCAGCGATATGCAAATTGTGTCAAAGGTGTCTTCTCCAAGAATGATTTACTCCAGTACGCGGTCGCCCTTCTCTATTGTTTCAATATAGAGGTCGGTGTAGTCGAGTGGTGGACGGGGATGATGAAGATCATGGTCGTGGCGGGAGTGGTGGGATGGCTTGCCTACGGATCCAGCGCCAAACGAACGACCCGGACCGTGGTACAAAGGGCGACTTCCCTTGGTGGGAGAAGTGTCGATGGTTCATTTCGTGCCCCTCCGATGTCTGCAGCCAGGATATCGAGCCAGCTTTTTGACCGTCCGTCACCCAGTTCTTGAGTCTAGCCGACCGTGTTGCCTGAAAACATATGAGGCTGGTGTACTTCCAGCGCCGCCCAAATAGCTCGAACCACAGTATCGAACGCGTGTTTGCGACGGTACGTGGGGAGCTACGCGGAATCGAAAGCCGGGTCAGCATTTGCCGCTTCGAGAGTCGTGGCATTTTCAAACGGTTATACAATATGCTGGGAGCTGCGCTGGTGCAGGGGGACGTCAACCATATCACTGGGGACGTCCACTACGTGGCTCTGCTCCTCCGCAAGAACCGCACGATTCTGACGGTCCATGACTGCGGCACTATGTTGCGTCTTCGTGGGGTTCGCCGTCTGCTGTTTCAGTGGATGTGGTTGAGGCTGCCTGTCATTAGATGCTCGGTTGTGACGGTGATTTCGGAGCATACGAAGCGCGAGATTCTGCGATATACCTCCTGTCTGGAACGCAAGATCCGAGTGGTCCCAGATCCGGTAGGCACTGAGTTTCGACCGGCACTGAAAGTTTTCAATGCGGATAAACCGAGAATTCTTCAAATAGGAACCAACAAGAATAAGAACCTTGACCTACTGACGGCTGCCCTGTCGGGTATACGATGCAAGTTAGACATCATAGGGCTGCTTTCTCCCGAAGCGCAGCGAATGCTGGAGTGTTCAGGCATAGACTACGAATCCGCGGCGGGACTATCCGACGCGGAGGTGGCGGCGAAATACCGAGAGGCGGACTTAGTGGCATTTTGTTCGACGTATGAGGGATTCGGGATGCCGATCATAGAGGCCCATGCAGTTGGACGGGCGGTCGTGACAAGTGACCGCGAGCCCATGGTATCGGTGGCGGGCGGAGCCGCGTGTCTCGTCGACCCCGACGACCCGAAATCAATCCGAGCGGGCATCCTCAAAGTGATTGAAGACCGTGACTACGGCCAAGAACTGGTGCGACGCGGGTTCGAGAACGCGAAGCGGTTCAGCGCCGAGGCTGTTGCGCAAATGTACATGGCTATTTACCGGGAGTTGGCAATTCCCACGGAGGGAGCGAGATAGCGATGGATTCGGTCGTGCCTGACTTCGCATCTTCTACCATCTTGGTTTTGGTGGGCACCTACCTACCTGGCTATAAGGCTGGCGGGCCCATCCGGAGTATCGCAAACTTGGTGGCGGCGCTGGGCGGAGATATCCACTTCAAGGTTGTAACTCTCGACCATGATCTCGGGGAGAAGCTGTCGTTTCCAGGCATCGTTGCGAATCGATGGGTCCGAGTTGGCAAAGCTGATGTGATGTACCTGCAGCCGGGGTTGCGGGGCTTCCTCAGGCTATGGGCGCTGCTTCGTGCAGTGGACCAGAATACGGTTCTTTACCTCAACAGCTTCTTTGCCCGGCGTTTTTCCATGCTGCCGGTGACGATGCGGTGGCTCAAGCTCTGCCGGCCGCGGTGTCTGGTGGTTGCGCCACGCGGTGAATTTTCGGCTGAGGCACTTCGATTGAAGCGCTTGCGAAAGCACTTGTATATCAGAATCGCTCGATGGCTTGGATTGTACCTCGGTACCATCTGGCACGCTTCCAGTGATTTCGAGGCGGAAGATATACGCCGGGTTCAGTTGACCCAGGACATCAACGTCGCAGGCGTCGTCCACGACTTGGAGTTGAGTCGGGTGGCCCCTAGCAGCGTAGTCGTTACGGCATCCGACGTCGCAGGCGGAGGATCGTCGGTCTCGCATGCCAGGTCGCCCAAGAGGACCGGCCAACTGCGCGCCGTATTCGTCTCGCGGATCTCACGGATGAAGAATCTTTCGGGCGCATTGAGGATGCTCGCGGGCGTGTCGGGCGACGTTTCTTTTGACATGTACGGTCCAGCGGAAGACTCAGAGTATTGGGAAGAGTGCCGCAGCGTCATGGCCGCACTGCCCGATAATCTTCGGGTGCGGTATTGCGGGCAGATCGCACACGAAAAGGTAGCTCAGGTCCTCGCGGAACATGATCTTTTTCTATTTCCTACCCTAGGTGAGAACTACGGGCATGTGATTTGTGAAGCCTTGTCCTCGGGGTGTCCGGTTCTGATCAGCGACCAAACTCCCTGGCGCAATCTGGAAGCAGAGGGTGTTGGCTGGGATATTCCATTGGGCGAGCCGGAACGCTTTCGGTCCGTGCTTCAGCAGTGCGTGGACGCCGACGATCAGTGGTTTACGGAGCTGTCAAGGAGGGCCATGGACTACGCCGCCAAACGCGCGTCCGACCCCGGAACCATCGAGGCGAACCGGAAACTGTTTCAAAAGGCGTTCGCTTGGCCCAACCGACATTAGCCATGCATGAACCTATCAGCGCATTGTCTGCCGGCGTGGCCCGACGTATCCTGCATGAAGTCCTCCATCTCGATTTTGCGGATGATTTTCCTGTATGAGACTGAGGCTCATTCTGACGCTGGCCCTGGCTCTTGTTGCGGTGAACCGGGTACGGGCGGAAGACTTCGTCTTCGAGACCCGCACGGCGCGGCTGGTAATCCGGCCGGATGCCGTGGCGAGCAGCCTAGAAGAGGAGCCGAGCGGGAAAGAGCGCATGAGTCCTGGGGGCGTGGCGTTCGCCGCGGTCAAGAAAGGCGGCCACGTGTTCCCCGCCTCCGCGGCCGAAAGGCGTGGCACCATGTTGCATGTGACGTTCGGGACGTCGGGCGTCGATGCGGAGTACCAAATCACCGCTCGGGCGGAGTACATCGTCGTTGAGCTGGCGGCCTTCCACGGCGACGGCATCGAGGAAATGCGGCTGATGCAGCTCAATGTCCCCATGGCCAATACAGGTGAGGTGCTCGGCGTAGGGTGGAACGTCGAATTTTCCGTTTGTCTGATGGGGTTGAGTCCCCGTGTGAATTCCAGGATCGCGGACCAGGTAATGCTGGCGTCGGTCTATCCCGAATTCTCCATGCAGCGCGAGCGGGTCGCGATCATTGCCGCGCCCACACCGCGGTTCCTGGAGGTGGTCCGAAAGGTGGAGCAGGATTTCGGGCTCCCCTCCCCAACTCTCGGCGGAACGTGGGCCAAGAGTTCCGAGGATGTGCGCACCAATTATCTGTTTACGGATTTGACTGAATCCAATGCCGACGAGACGATTCGATACGCGAAACTGGGCGGGTTCCGCTACATCCTCGTGTACAGCAACACTTGGTCTGCGTCGCTGGGATCCTACCCCATCGATACTCGGAACTTCCCGCGCGGCGAGGAAAGCCTGAAATCGGTGATCGACAAGTGCCATGCGTCCGGACTGAAAGTCGGCATGCACATGCTAACCAGTTTCGTCGGAAAGAACGATCCGCTAGTTCGTCCGCAACCCAGTCCCTGGCTGCTCAAGGATGCTGAGACGATCCTAGCCAAGGATGTGAGCGAGAGGGCGACGGAACTGGCGGCGGGATCAGCGCTGGCTGCCTTTCCGCTGGAGGCTGGCTACTACGGCATGGCGAATGACATTGTGGTCGACGATGAGATCATTCACTACGGCCAAATCAACAGTGCGAAGTTTGTCCAGTGCGTGCGCGGGGCAGCGGGTACGATACCGGCGACACACAAGGCCGGTGTGAAGATTCGCCACCTCGTCGAACGTGACGGATATTATCTAGCGGACCTCAAGACTGCACTCAAGGACGCCATTTCAGATCGCGTGGCTGGGGTGATTAACCGCTGCGGGTTCGACATGATCTATTTTGATGGGGGAGAAATCAATAGCGCAAACGGACCCGGCTGGTACTGGATGGGCCAGCAGCAGGAGCAAATCTGGGAGAAGTCGAAGCGCGAACTCCTGGTCCAGGGCTCAGGGATCACGGGCTGGACGTGGCACATTTTCTCTCGGGCCACGTGCGACGATTACTCGGCGGTGGCGGTCAAAGAGTACCTCGACTACCATAAGATTGCCGACGCATGGATGAACTACCGTAACAACTTTTTACCCACCGACCTCGGGTGGTGGGGTTTCCTGGAAGATACGCCGGATCACCCTGCGACCACTCCCGACGAAATGGAATACTACGCGGTGCGGATGTTGGCGCTGGACTCAGCCATCTCTCTGGAAACGAACTTGACTGCGCTAAACACCAACGGCCGTACCAAGGAGATGTTGCAGCTTCTTGCCGCATATGAGCAACTGCGCCTGAGCGGTGCGGTTCCGAAGCCGGTACGCGAACAGTTGGCGAAGGGTGAGTGGCACATGATTCGGCCCGGCGAGTTCCATCCCATCCGCTATCGTGCGCAACGGGTGGCCATCCCTGGGCAAATCACTTTGAGGAACGAATTCGATGAACAGCCGCTGAAGTTCCGCTTGCAGGTGGCGCCACTCTTGGCGGCTGTCGGTGATCCGTCGAACATCCTGTTGCTGCGGGCGCAGCCGACGCTTGAAATCGAACCTCCGGATACTCGCGCGACCATGCCGGGCTCTCTCGCCCGGCGTTTTGGGTTCACACAAGCGGTACAAAATCGGCCTGGCGTGCTCATGGTTGCCCCAGGTGCTGTGGATGACAGAGCGCCGGGAAGGCCGCTCGATCTGACGAAGCACCGGGCACTGGCGGTGCAGCTGAACGTTGAAGGGCAGGTGCCAAGTTCGGGAGAAACGCCCGTCCTGAACATACAACTGGAAGCAGGCGGAAGAACGTATCGGGATTACTACGTCGACCTGAACTTTAGCGGTCCCAAGACCGTTATCCTCCCCGAACCTGGCACAAGCAGGATGCTGGCCGAATTCCGTCCGGCATCTGCCAATTACCCTTTCAAGGCGGCGATGTATAGCTTCAACTATAGCAACGTGGTTGCCCTGAACTTCCGCTGGATGCGTTACCCTAAGGGCAGCCGGGTACGATGCCGGATCGGTCTAGTGGAGGCTCTCGAGGAGCAGAACCGCACTCTGGGACATGTCGAGGTCTCGGCAAACCGGTTGAACATAACGATTCCCGCGGGGATGAAGACCGGAGATTACGCCGAATATTGGGGGAATGGAACGATTCGTGTATTCGACCGGAATGGTAGTCTGCTCTCGACCTCCCCGGTCAGGCCCGAACCGCAACTGAACCCGGGTGAGAACAAGGTAACGCTGAAAGCAGCGGGATCTGGCAATGTTCTGTTTACCGCGATCACGTTAGGGAAGTGATCAGATGCGAGGCCGCCTCTCCATCGCCAGGCTGAATTAAGAGACAACATGAAGCGCTATCTGAAGAACTACCGTCCGGCTGGCACAGAACCCCAACCGGCAACCGTGAGCCCCCCAAACATGCCGATGTTCAAAGGATGCACTCTATTAATCACCGGCGGAACCGGCACCTTTGGCAACGCCGTGGTCCGCCGCTACCTAAGAACGGACATCGCCGAAATCCGCATCCTGAGCCGCGACGAGAAGAAACAGGATGATATGCGGAACGCCCTGAACAACGAGCGACTGAAGTTTTTTCTCGGCGACGTTCGCGAGCCGAGCAGCCTGCTGGCGCCGATGAGTGGTGTCGATTACGTTTTTCATGCCGCCGCGCTGAAGCAGGTTCCCTCGTGCGAGTTTTTCCCGTTGGAGGCGGTTCGAACCAATACCTTAGGCGCGGAGAATGTCCTCAGCACCGCTCTGGCCTGCGGCGTCAAGAACGTCATCGTGCTCAGCACGGACAAGGCCGTCTATCCGATCAACGCAATGGGAATGTCAAAGGCGCTGATGGAAAAGCTCATGATCGCCAAGGCGCGCATGCAGCGCGACACCGGCACCATTTTCTGCGGCACGCGGTATGGCAATGTCATGGCATCGCGGGGATCAGTGATCCCGTTGTTTATCAGCCAGATCCTCGCCGGCAAGCCACTGACCGTGACCGATCCGAACATGACCCGCTTTATGATGACGATCGAAGACGCAGTGGATCTAGTTGTGTATGCGTTCGAAAACGGTAGCGCCGGCGATATCTTTGTGCAGAAAGCTCCTGCCGCCACGATCCGCACCCTGGGGGAGGCCTTGAAGGAGATCTTCCAGGCCGATAACGGAATCCAGATCCTGGGCACCCGGCATGGTGAGAAGCTATACGAAACGTTGCTCAACCGGGAAGAAATGGCCAAGGCGGAAGATCGCGGTGGATACTATCGCGTTCCGGCCGACGTCCGCGATTTGAACTACTCCCTCTATTTCAGTGAGGGTCAAGTGGATGTCTCGTTCGCCAAGGAGTACACCTCGCACAACACGCACCAGATGAACCAGGCCGAGATGGTCGAACTCCTCCTGAAGCTCAATTGTGTTCAGGAAGCGATCAAGACGCGGACGGTGTCCGTATGAACGTCCTGGTGACCGGCGCCCACGGCTTCATTGGGCGCAACCTTAACGCCCACCTGCAGGCCCGTGAGGGCTGCGTGGTCACTCTTTTCGATGTTCATAACTCGCCGGAGGATCTGCGTGCCGGACTGGAGACGGCAGATATCGTTTACCATCTGGCAGGGGTCAACCGTACTGAGACCACCGAGGAATTCGAGATCGGGAATGCGGGGCTGACGCGCGATATTTGCGAGATCCTGCGCGAGCTTGGCCGCGCGCCCGTGATTGTGATGTCTTCCTCGGTCCAGGCCGAACTTGCAAATCCTTACGGGGTCAGTAAGCGGCACGCGGAGGATGCTTTGCGAGAGTTCGCGGCTCGGAGCGGGGCACGAGTTCGCATCTTCCGGTTGAAGAACGTGTTTGGGAAATGGTGCCGACCGAACTATAATTCCGTGGTGGCGACGTTCTGCCACAATATTGCGAACGACCTACCCATTCACATTTCTGATCCGAGCCGCGAGATTGAGTTGCTCTACGTGGATGATGTGGTAGAGGCTTTTCTGGCCGAACTGCCGATTCAGGCCTCATCCAACGGCAGTCCCGACATCCCGTCCTTCCATCTGACGCTCGGTGACCTGGCGGGTCGAATACAGTTGTTCCACGACATGCACACCAATCTACTCACTCCCGATTTTGCGGTTCGGTTCAGCCAGCAGCTATACGCCACGTACCTTTCCTATGTGTCAGATGGGGCGCGCCGGCGCCAGCTTGAGATCAAATCAGACCCGCGCGGATGTTTAGCCGAGTTCATTAAATCGAAGCAGTTCGGCCAGGTCTTCGTTTCCCGAACTCGGCCCGGCGTAACGCGTGGGAACCATTATCACCAGACGAAGGTCGAAAAGTTCTTAGTCGTCGAAGGTGAGGGCGTGATTCGGATGCGCCATATTGAGAGCTCACAGGTGCTGGAATACGCGGTGCGCGGCGACGCTTTTGAGGTCATAGACATTCCGCCGGGATATACCCACTCCATCGAAAACATCGGGGCTAGCGACATGATCACGATCTTCTGGGCCAGCGAGATCTTCGACTCGGACAGGCCTGACACCTATTTCCTGCCGGTACTGACACACGGCGAAGTCTTAGTTCCGGTTAACCCATGAAAGTCGCAACGGTTGTAGGCACTCGCCCAGAGATCATCCGACTCTCTCGTGTCATCCCGGCGCTCGACCGGCACATGGATCACATCTTGATTCATACCGGGCAAAACTACGACTACGAGCTGAACGGGATCTTCTTTGAGGATATGGAGATACGAAAACCCGATTTCTTTCTGGAAGCCGCCGGCAAATCGGCCGCCGAGACTATCGGACAAGTGATAGCAAAAAGCGACGAGGTGTTCGCAGAGATCCAGCCCGACGCCATGCTCGTGCTGGGCGACACGAACAGTTCTCTGGCCGTGATCGCAGCGAAGCGGCGCAAGATCCCCGTCTTCCACATGGAGGCGGGCAACCGCTGCTTTGATGAAAGAGTCCCAGAAGAAATCAATCGGAGAATCGTCGACCACATCAGCGACATCAACATGCCCTACAGCGATATCTCGCGGGACTACCTGCTGCGAGAAGGCATTCCGCCGGATCGCATCATCAAGACCGGCAGCCCGATGTATGAGGTTCTCACCTACTATCGTGCCAAGATAGAGAAGTCCGATGTTCTCCGACGCCTTGGGCTAAAGCAATATGAGTACTTCGTAGTCAGCTCACATCGAGAGGAAAACATTGACTCTCCCTGGCATTTCACGAATCTAGTCGGCTTACTTAACGGCCTTGCGGAGCGATTCCAGCTTCCGGTCGTCGTATCCACTCATCCGCGGACCCAGAAGCGATTTGAGGCTGAGGCCGTTGCACTCAGACCGGAGATTCGGTTGATGAAACCTCTCGGCTTTTGCGACTACGTGCATCTCGAGGTGAATGCGACAGCAACGCTCTCTGACAGCGGAACCATCACGGAAGAGTCGTCGATCCTGAATTTCCCGGCGCTGAACATACGCGAAGTCCACGAGAGGCCGGAAGGGATGGAGCAATGCTCAGTGATGCTGACCGGCTTCAATTTCGATCGGGTCACCGAAGGACTTCGGCTTCTCAAGTCGCAGGCGCGAGGCGAGACTCGTACCTTGAATATCGTCCAGGACTATAGCGTCTCTAACGTGTCTGAGAAGGTCGCTCGAATCATCTTAAGCTACACGGACTACGTAAACCGGTTCGTCTGGCACAGGACTGGGGCGCAGAGAATCTAACGACTCTTGCGAGCATGAGTGACCGGCCCAGGATGATCGACGGTGGTCTGTACCTAGACGACGGTGGTTCGTTGGCCTACTTCAACGAATTTGCATTTTCGACAGTGGAACGGTTCTACATCATACGCCCAGACCGACCGGGTGGGGTCCGAGGCTGGACCGGGCACCAGCGCGAGCAGAAGTGGTTCACCTCCGTTGAGGGCATGATAGCCGTGGCGGTGGTGCGGCCCGCTGACTGGCAATCCCCCGATGCGCACACCCCAGTCGTGCAGTTCATTCTGTCTGCCGCGAAGCCACAGATCCTAATGGTTCCGCCGGGACATGCCACCGCCATCATTGGCATCAGCCCGAGGTCGGCGCTCATGGTCTTTTCGACGGGAACGATCGAGGAGGCGCCCTCGGACAATTACCGCTTTCCACCTGACTTCTGGAAGATCCCGGAGCCAGACCCAGAGGCGAATTGCGAATCCTTCTAATCGTCGATTGCTACTTGCCTGAACAGAAATCGTCAGCCATCCTGATGCACGAGTTGGCCGGCGAGTTGGCCTCCCGCGGCCAGGTGGTCACGTTGCTCGCGCCTTCGCCGGATTTAAAGACGCCATGCGTCGTACAGCAGACCAGACCGTTCAAGGTTGTTCGATATCGCACCGGCAGCATTAAGAGCGCTCCATTATATGTTCGCGCGATAAACGAAATGCTATTGTCGGCGACTGCTTGGTGGCGCACGCGCGCTGTCTTGGATAAGGAGGGATACGACCTCGCTATCTTCTACTCGCCATCCATTTTCTTTGGCCCCTTGATCGCTTTCCTGAAACGTCGCTGCCATCTCCCCACTTACCTTGTTCTTCGCGATATATTCCCCGATTGGGCAGTACAGGCAGGGGTCCTCCGTAGAGGTCCTGCCTATTTCATTTTTAAGCTTTTCGAACGACTTCAATATGTCGTCGCCGACCGAATTGGCGTCGAGACGAAAGGCTCTGTAGAGTATTTTCGAAACAGCGCTCAATTTTCCAAGGTCGAGTTGCTTCGAAATTGGACATGCACTAATCTCATACGACCTCCTGTGGATCGTTCGTTTCGGTGCAAGCTCGGTCTCGAACACAAGACGGTTTTCTTGTACGGGGGGAACATCGGGGTGGCACAGGACATGGACAACATCGTGCGCCTCGCACGCCGAATGGAGGAAATGTCGGATGTCCACTTCCTCCTGATCGGCGCGGGAAGCGAGGTGGGACGTCTCAAAACCTTGTCCGCTGCCGGAAAAGTGAAAAACATTACGATCTTACCTCCCGTTGATCAAAGCGACTATCTCTCCCTGATCAGTCAATTCGATGTGGGGCTCATCAGCCTTGACAAGCGATTGCAATCATTCAGTACGACCGGTAAACTCCTGGGCTATCTGCGGTGCCGACTGCCTGTGCTCGCTAGCGTCAACCCCGGCAATGAACTTATGGATCTCTTGACAGCCAGCGGTGCCGGCCTGTGCTCATGGAACGGCGACGATGATGCATTCTTTCAAAATGCTCTCTGTCTTCGCTCTCCCTCGGTCCGGAGAGAGATCGCGGATCGATCCCGCGCTCTATTGGAAGTTGAGTTCTCCGTTCAGGCCGCTGCAGACCGGATCCTGCGCATCGGCAGCGCGCTTGCGAACGTTCATCTGGAATCCTCAGTCAACGCCCGTGCGGGAAACTGATATCTCGATTCAGTAAAATCCTTTCTTGTTTGGACCCGTGTCATCGCGACGCGGCCGCTCTTGCCACGCATCCGCAATCTTGCTCCTCAGGGGTAAATCCTAATGTATTCTTTGATTTTCCTGGGTGTATTCTCTTTTTTCCTGGCGCTCGTCCTGACCCCCGCCGTACGGAACACCTTCCGCCGGTGGGGTATCGTTGACCAGCCCGGTGATGCCCGTCGTGTCCATAAGATTCCTATCCCTCGCGTCGGCGGGGTGGCCATCGCCCTCGCGTACGTCCTCTCCTACGCCGCCCTATTTGCCATCAGGCTCCAGGCCGGCTTCCTCATCTGGGATTCTCTTGACCTAGCCATTCGCCTTCTCCCCGCCGCCGGCCTCATCTTCGCTGTTGGGCTCATCGACGACCTTCGCGGTCTCAAGCCGTGGCAGAAAATCCTCGTCGAGTTGCTCGCCGGCAGCATCGCCTATTGGGGTGGTGTTCATGTCAATGGATTCGGCGGCTTCCAGATTGGCTACGGCTGGAGCTTCCCGCTGACGCTCGTCTGGCTCCTAGCCTGCACGAACGCCGTCAATCTCATCGACGGGATCGACGGACTAGCCGCCGGCGTAGGCCTGTTCGCCACTTGCACAATGCTGCTCGCCGCTCTGCTCCAGAACAATATCGTCCTTGCTCTCGCCGTCGTCCCATTGGCCGGCTGCCTGCTCGGCTTCCTCCGGTATAATTTCAATCCCGCCACTATCTTTCTCGGCGACTCCGGTAGCCTCTTTATCGGTTTCTTGCTCGGCTGCTACGGCGTTCACTGGAGCCAGAAAGCGGCCACCATCCTTGGCATGACCGCACCGCTGATGGCGCTGGCCATCCCGCTCCTCGATACCAGCCTCGCCATCGCCCGCCGCTTCCTCAGCCACCAGCCGATCTTTGGCGCCGATCGCGGCCATATCCACCACCGTCTCCTCGATCGCGGCCTCACGCCCCGCAAGGTCGCACTGATCCTTTACGCCTGCTGTGGTGTTGGCGCCTGTTTGTCGCTTCTAATGATGAATCGGCATCTCTCCGGCTTAGCCATCATCGTCTTTTGTCTCATCACCTGGGTTGGCATCCAGCACCTGGGATACATCGAGTTTGGCGTAACCGGCCGCATGTTTGTGGAAGGCGCTTTCCGCCGCCAACTGCATTCGCAGATCGCACTCCAAACCTACGAGGATCGTCTCAACGCAGCAGCCACCCCCGACGAATATTGGATAGTGATGGAAGCGGCGTTGAAAGAGTTCGGGTTCCACCGCGCCCACATGTCACTTGGCGGTCGCACCTTCACTTGGGAGGGCACTCTCCATCCGGTCTTATCCTGGGATATAACGATTCCCATTTCCGATTCCTCTGAGTCGGACATCGTCCACCTCACGCGCCCATTCGGGGCTTCGGGCAACCCGAATGTCGTAGGGGCGCTTCCCGACATTCTCCGCAAGACCCTGGGCGCGAGGCGCCTCGCCGGGTGGTGGGCACCTGTAGTGCGGAAGAAGGTGCCGTGGCGAACATTTAGGATGCGATCCGTGAATACTTCGAAATCCTGATAGCAAGGCTCCCCGCGAGTCAGACTCCTGGTCCTTTGGCCCTGCATACACAAGCCAAGGCAATCCCGAACTCCCATTTTCATTCATATCCCTACGAATGAAAGGATCCAACCGGAATTGAAGCACGACTTGCCGGATTGCTCCGTCAGACCGGCCCATCCGAGGCACCGATGTGGTTAAATAACGACCAGAGTCCCATGTCCGAACAAAGTGATTCAAAATCGGGCGAAATTTGGCATGTGCCCCAGAGCCCTTTTTCGATTGAGTGTTCCGCGGCAGTGCTGGACCACATCCGCCAGGAAGTTGAAGCCGCACTTCGTGCTCGCCGCGGCGAGCACGAAATCGGCGGCGTGCTGTTTGGGCACAACCAGCTTGGAGGCATCCGCATTGTCGCCTGCCGCCCGTTGCGATGCGAGCACGCCATGGGTCCCGGATTCGTCCTCTCGGCGGGCGATGAGAAACAACTGTCGGAGCTGATCGCGGCTCCCGCTGCCGACTCCGAACTGCACGGGCTCGCGGCCCTGGGCTGGTACCACTCCCATATCCACAGCCGGATTTTCCTCTCCGAGCGCGACCTCCAGATCCACTCCCGCTACTTCCCTGCGCCGTTTCAGGTGGCCCTGGTGCTCCGGACGGGCGCCGGTAAGCCCATCCGCGCGGGGTACTTCTTTTGGGATCTCGACGGCGGCATTCACGCTGATTCGAGCTATCGGGAATTCGTCCTCAAGAGCCCGGATCCAGGGCCCATACTCACCCAGTCGGCCCCTTTTACTGCAAACCCTCCCTCTGACAAGGATCCCGTTTCCAGCAAGCCCACCCAGCCCATCATTCTGGTCTGTTCGAACTGCGGTGGCAAGCGCCTTCTGAGATCCCACCGGAGTGTTATGGAGCGGATTGGGGGCCTGGCTGGCTTGTACCCCTACCGCTGCGAGGAGTGTCTCTCCCGATCCTTCCAGAGGCGCTCCCGCGGGCTGTTAGAACTGGCCCACTCCCACGCCGGAAAGAGACCGGAAGAGCAAAGACGAGCCTGGCTACGTACCCGCCGCGAACTCATCCTCTATGGCGCTGGCATCCTAGGCTTCCTCCTGTTCCTTTTCTATTATTTGATTCGCGATACTAGCCCGAAGCCGGATCAGCTTTGAGGGTTCCGTTTCTTGCCGATTCCAACGGCTACCCGTAGTTCGCCAAAGTTTCCGCCGCCAATGGTCGATATTTCTTCATGTCATCACCGGAAACGTCGTCGTCACTACTCCGGCCGGCACTTTGACCAGCAACGTAAAGTTTCAGGTCACTAAGTAGGCCCCGGTCACCGCCAGCTCCAACCAGCCGTACTAGAATGATGAAGTGGATGCAGGCTTCATGTGCGCGGGATGCGGCGAGTGGAACGAAACGGTGGTGGACGAGTCGGCGGGAGCGCGCCAGCGCTATGTGGAAGACTGCCAGGTCTGTTGCAAGCCCAATCTACTGCGAATTCAGTATGATCACGAGTTGCAGTCTTTTGCAGTGAACGCGGAACTGGAATGAAATCCAAGAAAGAGGCATGACAATGAGTGCAGCGGCGAGTCCCGTGGGCAGAACGGTTTTCCATCAGATGGTCACAACACAATTTGAACTGGATGGATTCCGGGTAGTGAAAACGCTAGGCGTGGTGCGCGGGATTGTGGTGCGGTCGCGGTCGATTTTTGGCACCATTGGCGCGGGCTTGCAGACGCTGGTCGGCGGAAACATTACCCTGCTGACCAACCTGTGCGAAAAGACGCGGGCTGAAGCCTTCGACCTGATGCTGCAACATGCAGCGGACCTGGGCGGCAACGCAGTGGTCGGGGCTCGCTACGATGCGACAGAAGTCATGAATGGCGTCACTGAGGTGCTGGCCTATGGGACGGCGGTGTTCGTGGAGCCGAGCCGATAAGCGCGATTGCCGCGCGGCGTCTTTCCCCCTAGCCTTCGCTTTTTCTCATGCGAGCGAGGAACTTGGTTACGTTGATGACGGCGCGTCCCACGGTGCCGCGTCCGATTTCCTGAGAGTCGTCGCGGGCGGTGACGCGCATGGTGTAGAACCTGCCATCGAAGGATTCCAGCACGGCTTCGGCGCGGATGCGAGCGCCGATGCCGCTGGCCACCCGATGCTCAATGTTGATGGCGGTGCCAACGGTGATCTCGCCTGGATCGCAATAGGAATGCAGGGCGCGGAACGCCGCGGTTTCCATCAGGCGGATCATGTCGGGCGTGGAATAGACGGGAGGGAGTTCTGCGTGGTGTGCAGTGAGAGTGTGGCGGAACTCCACGGTTTCCTGAGCTTCGCCGCGCGCGCCGAGCGGAATCGGTTGGGCCATAGTGATTCTCTTTTCTGGGAACCTGGAATTTCGGGGTGCGGGGCGCGAACCAAAAAACAATGAGCCGATAATGAGGCTGCATTATCGGCCCAAGCGAATCAATCTCTGCATTCAGCGATGGTTACGCGGCGCGGGCGGTGCGCTTGGCTTCGATTCCGTCGAGCGCATTCCACAGCGCCTTGGCGGCCGCTTCGGCGGAGTCGAGCGCCTTTTCCGCGGCCTGCGGATTGGCTTCCACCTGCTTGGCGAGTTGATTGCGCCACACCTGGGCGTGGAAGACGTCCGCAGTGGTATGCAGGGTGAAGTAACCGCGGGTACGTGCATCCGCCGAATACATCTGCTTGAGGCCGCGATCCTTTTCCGCGGCCACGCGCGGCACCTGGGATTCGTAGGCGTAGAATGCCGCCAGCGCTTCTGCCGGCGCGCCCTGCTGCGCGGTGCGGTGGAAGTGAGAGATCAGCGATTGGATGGCGTCCACCGGCTGGTGGTTTTGCAGACTGCGGCCGGAGCCCATTCCCTCGGCGAAGTCGAGCCAAAGCTCCGCGTGCGAGCGGGTGGGTTCACCGTAGATATCTTCGCCGCCGTTTTCGTCGTTCATGTTGGCCAGCAACGCGCGGCGCAACTCGCCTTCGGGCAGGCGCATGCCAAACTCAGCCAGGTGGCGCGGGAAAGCGTCCACGTGATGGTAGTAGTCGCGGGCATACTCGCGAAGGTCGTCGCGGGTCAGTTGTCCGGCGGTCCAAGCTTTGTAAAACGGGTGGCGGAGCAGGTCATACTTGGCGATGCGGGCGTCCAGTTCGGCGAAAAACGATTTTGAGGTCATGCTCACTCCTGTTGGAAATGGAACCACTACTATACGAGCGGCGGGGAAGCTGTGACAAGCTCCTCGCGAGGTACCCCCGCCGGGTTGGTAGAATAAGGGTCGATGGTCCTTTCGGGCTGTCCCGGCCTGGTTGTGGGGAGTGCGCTAGCCAACATGCTGTTCGACGAACAATTCGACGTGGTCGTGGTGGGCGCTGGTCATGCCGGGTGCGAGGCGGCGATGGCGGCTGCGCGCATGGGACTGAAGACTGCGTTGTTCACGCTGAATGTAGACCTGATCGCGCAGATGTCTTGCAATCCGGCGATTGGCGGCATCGCCAAGGGCCATCTGGTGCGCGAGGTAGATGCCCTCGGCGGCATCATGGGCGAAATTACCGATGCGGTTGGAATCCAATTCCGGCTGCTGAATACGTCGCGCGGCCCGGCGGTGTGGTCGCCGCGCGCCCAGTGCGACAAGCAAGCCTATCGGCTGAAGATGCGCGAGGTCCTGGAGTCGCAGTCGAACTTGAAGATCAAGCAGGCGGAAGTGGTCGATCTCATCACTGAACCGATCATCAACGGGCCGAACATCAATGAGCCGATCATCGCTGAACCGATCGCGGGCGAGACTACACTTGAAACCGGAAACTCGAAGCTAGAAACTGCCTGTCGCGGGGTCAAGCTACGCGATGGCCGGACGGTCGGAGCATCAGCGGTGGTGGTCACGACGGGGACTTTCCTCAACGGGCTGATTCACTGCGGCGAGCAACAGTATCCCGCGGGACGGTCGGGCGAAGCGGCTGCGGTGTTGCTCGGAGAAGCGCTGAAGAACTTGGGCCTGCGTGGGTGCAGGTTGAAGACAGGCACGCCGCCTCGGCTGGATGGGCGGACGATCGATTGGTCGCGCTTCCAGGAGCAGCCCGGCGACGCCGACCCGACGCCGTTTAGTTTTCGGACGCGGCGGGTGGCCCATCACGATTCGCAGGTGCCGTGCTACATCGCGTTCACGACTGAAGAGACCCACCGCATCATCCGCGAGAACGTGCACCGGTCGCCCATGTATTCAGGGCAGATTCAGTCGATTGGGCCGCGGTACTGTCCGTCCATCGAAGACAAGATCGTCAAGTTTCCCGAGAAGCTATCACACCAGCTCTTTCTGGAGCCGGAGGGACTGAATACCCACGAGATTTACATTAACGGCATGAGCACATCGCTGCCCATCGATGTGCAGTTGGCGGTGATCAAGTCCATCCCCGGGCTGGAAGAGGCGGAGATGATGCGCCCGGGATACGCCATTGAGTACGACTCGATTGACCCTACCGAACTGGAGCGGACGCTGCAGACCAAGAAGATCGCAGGCCTGTTCCTGGGTGGACAGATCAACGGCACCAGTGGATATGAAGAGGCGGCGTGCCAGGGCCTGATGGCGGGCATCAATGCGGCGCTGCAGGTGAAGCGGGAGCCGCCGCTGATTCTCGACCGGACCGAGGCGTATACCGCGATCCTGATTGACGACTTGATCTCGAAGGGAACCAACGAGCCCTACCGCATGTTTACCTCGCGGGCCGAGTTCCGGCTGCACCTGAGGATCGACAATGCAGACCGGCGGCTGACTCCGCATGGGCGGCGCGTGGGACTGATCGGGGATGGCGCGTGGCGAGATTTCCTGGCCAAGCAGCAGCGGCTGGAGGAGATGAAGCTGCTCCTGGAAAAGACGAAAGTGACGGCGGCAATCGCGGGCGAGATCGGCGAGCGGGCGGCCGCCAATCTGAGCGCAACGGTAGGTCAGACCTGCGCTCAGTTGCTGAAGCGCACGGAGGTGGTCATTGAACAGATGGCCGGAATACTCCACAAGGCTTCGCCCACTTTTTTTGAGCGAGGCGGGGTGGTCGTTGCGGCGTCGAACCTTTCGTCGGAAGTGCGCAACGAGCTGAAGCAGATCGAGACGGAGATCAAGTATGCGGGATATCTGGACCAGCAGCAGAAGTCCATCGACCGGCTGAAGAAGTCAGAGCAGCGCGGGATTCCGGAGTGGTTTGATTACGTTTCGGTAAGCGGGTTGTCGCGGGAGAATCGCGAGAAACTGGTCCATGTGCGGCCGCGCACTCTGGCACAGGCCAGCCGGATTCCGGGCATCACGCCGGCGGCAGTGTCGCTGATCAACATTTTTATTGAGATTCAGGGGAAGCGGCGGGAACAAGCCGCGGCACTATAGGCGTCGGGAGCAAAGCAAAATCCACACTCGGAAGGCACGGAGTTCTTCAGCAAACTTCGCTCAACTCCCCGTCTCGGCCTTCTTCTTCGCCCTCTCGGAGTCCAAGCGGTGAGGTTTGACGCGGAAACATAGAGAGCACGGCAAGCCGTGCCCCGAGACCAGCGAAATTGTAAGGAAGCGCTACGCTTTGACTACTTTGCCGCTACGCAGGCAGGAGGCGCAAACCCGCATGCGACGGTTGGCTGCACCGACCTTCGCCTTGATTGGGCGCAGGTTGACGTTCCAACGGCGCTTAGTCACGTTGTGGGCGTGGCTGATGTTGTTTCCGAACTGCGGCCCTTTGCCGCAGATTGCGCATACTTGTGCCATAGCTACTCCAGATGGGATCAGAACTTGTCGAGCAAAATATTAGTTTACAGCATTTTGGCGGGTTTCGACAAGACGACACCGCGCTCCATCGCCGTCAGATCGCGCAGCGGCTCGGTGCGCGAAGGTTTCGCCGCGACTTTCCACAGGAAGTTGCCGGCATCCACAGCTTCTGCACACCAACGCTACAGTTTTCCCTTGCGGCAACCGCCCCGGATCAAGCAGAGTGGATGGCAGTCAGAGCGGGAAATCCTGAGCGCTCTGCCATAAAAGGCGGCAGACAGGACGAACGCTATACGTTGCGGCCCGGGTGGCTGGCCCGGGCCGTTCGTTTGCAGCCGGGAGTTGCGAGTCGGTGTACCTGCGATTGAATTACTCGCCACTGCCACCTGGTGACCAACCTGTCATCTTTCGCTTTTTGTTCGATAGTGACATACTGAGGCGAGCACGGATTTTAATTGCGCTCGGCGTGTGTCCATGTGGGTGCCAACTTCAGCATCGGCAAGTTTTCAGACGGGTGAATTGAGTTGGGAACGGTAGATTCCATTCTCGGGCGGTTACCGGCGAACATTGAGGCGGAGCGCTCCATCCTGGGCGCGATTCTGCTCGACAACCGGGCATTCAACGAGTCCGCGCAAACCCTTGTGCCGGCGGACTTCGCGCTCGATTCCCACCGCCGGATTTACACCCGCATGCAGGACCTACTGGACTCCTCACGTCCGGTGGACATGATCACGCTGATCAACGAGCTGGAGCGCCACAAAGACTTGCAGGCGGTGGGCGATGTGGGCTACGTCTCGGGGCTGATTGATGGCGTGCCCGACCGGCCCAGCATTGAACACTACATCCACATTGTGCGCGACAAGGCGGTGCTGCGCGGGCTGATCAACATCGCCACTACCACAATTGCGCGGGCATCAGAGCAACTGGATGGCGCGGACGAGATCCTGACCGACGCACAGTCGAACATTTTGGACCTGGCGGAGAAACGGCTGGGTCGCGGCTTTCAGGATGTGCAGGAGATTGTCCGCGAAAAATTCGGCAGCGTGGACGCGTTGCTCAAGCGCGGCCAGCGCGTCACCGGCCTGGAAACCCATTACAGCTACCTGGATGAGATGACCAGCGGCCTGCAGAAATCCGATCTGATCATTCTGGCGGCGCGGCCCTCCATGGGGAAGACGGCGTTTGCGCTGAATATCGCCGAGAATGCCGCCATCCATAGCCGCAAGGTGGTCGGCGTGTTCTCGCTGGAGATGTCGAGCGAGGCATTGTTGATGCGCTTGTTGTGTTCGCGGGCAAACGTCAACTCCCAACGCATGCGGACAGGCTCCCTGTACAAGGAAGACATGCCGAAAGTGAAGGCGGCGATGGAAGAACTAGTAGCCGCCAAGATTTTTATTGACGATACTCCCGGCATGGGTCTCACCGAAATGCGGGCCAAGGCGCGCAGCTTGAAGCACAGCGAGCATGGCTTGGACCTGATCGTGGTGGATTATTTGCAACTGATGTCGGGCGGGAGCAAGCGCTTTGAGAACCGGACGCAGGAAGTATCGGCCATTTCGCGCGGGCTGAAAACCCTGGCGAAGGAGTTGCAAGTGCCGGTGCTGGCGCTCTCGCAGTTGAGCCGCGCGCCGGAGAGCCGGGGCGGAGACCACCGACCGCAGTTGGCCGACTTGCGCGAATCCGGATCGATCGAGCAGGACGCGGACTTGGTGATGTTCATCTTCCGGGAGGAAATGTATAAGCCGGATGATCCGGAGTTGAAGGGGCTGGCCGAGATCATCATCGCCAAACAACGCAATGGGCCGACGGGGCGGTTGAAAATGACCTTCCGGAAGGAAGAAACCCGATTTGAAACCCTCGACCGCGCGCCGGAGTCACAAGAGTAGTTTCGGGACGAAAGTAGAGGCGCGTGCCTGTGGAAAATATTGTGAATGCTCATATTGGGCCGAAATGTTTAGATGTTGATTAACCTGCCAAGTTCCGGCGGACAGCCTTACCTGTCTAGCAAGTCTTTTATTTTCCTAAACTTATGTGGGATTCGATTAGTTACTATCTGATAGAGTGCCGTTGGCGGCCTGCGCACACGCTCAGGAGATTTGCACATTTTGGCGGGCAACCGGTATCCGCTGTCCCGGCCAACCCCTCCCTGCACCGGCGAAGTTAAGTCGCTGGCATCGCCTCCCATCCGGCCAAGGTCAGCGGCCCAGCGGTTTCCACTTTTCGAGGAACTGAAGCAGGTCGGCGGGCTTCAGAGAGCGGGCCGATTCCCACTCGCCGTTCTTCTGACTGTAGAGCAGTTTGCCGGTAGGATCCAGCACCGCCAGACCAGGAATGCCCTTCGCCATGGGCACTTCATAGAGCTTCATCAGGTCTTGGTTCTTGTTGCCTTCGCCGATATCCATGTGAACCACCACGAAGTTCGCGGTGAGGATGGGCTGCACGTCGAGCCGGTGGAAGGCAAGGTCAAGAACGTGACAGTCGTAACACCAGTTCGCCCCGAAAACGAGCAGCACGCGCTTATGCTCCTTCGCGGCCTTCTGCAGGGCTTCACTAATTTCCTGGTGGGCGTCGCCCTTGTCGTTATAGATGTCTTTCTTCTCGCCAAGCGGTTGCTGCAGTTGCGCGACGACGGAGCGCTGCACGGTCGCCAGGCGCCACTCGCTGCCGGTCTGCAACCATAGCTGGCCCTCGGCGACGTAAAGGATGTCTGGTTGGGCCGCGGCGTGGGATTCGATCTCCGCTTGGAAGACAATTTGCCGGGCATTGGACTCGGGCGAACTGGTCAGCAGAATGTCCAGCGTCACGCGGCTGGCTTTGAGTGCCGTCCAGAAAGCAACTTCCTGATCGGCGCTGAGTTGGTCTTTGCCGCTGGTGATGCGGACCGCTGGATCCGTAGAGTAGAACTTCTTCAGCGCGGCGGCATCCGATTGGATGACGGCCTGCTTCCACTGTTCGAGCGGAGCGAAGTTTGTAGCGGTCTGGGCGTGCAGAGCAGAGACGAAGCCGAACAAGATGAGCGCGGCTTGGGCGGGGCGGACTCGACGCATGAGGTAGCTCCTGGCGCGCACAGTATAAATCAAGCAGGTTTGACCCTGCTTTTCTCTGGCCTGTAAGATCGAAATTCGGGCTGCAACGCGGGCGGACGAGCGGGAAATCCTCCCCCTTTGCGAGCTGGAACTCACGAAATGCCTCACGACCTGCCTAAATCATACGAGCCGGGCGCCATCGAAACGCGCTGGGCCGACTTCTGGATCAACGAAAAACTTTTTCATCAGCCGACGCCGCCAGAGGGCGAAACCGCGCCTGTGTTCACGCTGCTGTTGCCTCCACCCAACGTCACCGGGCGTCTGCATATGGGCCACATGCTCAACCAGACGCAGATGGACATCATCGTGCGTTGGCATCGCATGAGGAAATTCCTCACGCTGTGGCTGCCGGGCACGGACCATGCCGGCATCGCCACCCAGATGATGGTGGAGCGGCAGCTTGCGGTGGAAGGAAAGAAGCGCCGCGACATGGGCCGCGACGCATTCATCGAGCGAGTGTGGGAATGGAAGCGGCACTACGGTGGCGCTATTCTCGACCAGATGCGGCGGCTGGGCGCGTCGGTGGATTGGGACCGCGAATATTTCACCATGGACGAGAATTTGTCCCGTGCGGTGAAGGAGGTGTTCGTCCGCCTGCATGAGCAGGGATTGATCTATCGCGGAAAGTACATCGTGAACTGGTGCCCGCGCTGCGGGACCGCGATCTCCGACCTCGAAGTCAAGCACGAAGAAGTTCACGGGAAGCTGTACGAAATCCGCTATCCGGTGACGGGAAGCGATGAGTTCATCACGGTGGCCACGACGCGGCCGGAGACCATGCTGGGCGATACCGCGATTGCAGTGAACGCGAAAGACGAGCGCTACACCCATCTGCATGGCAAGACGGTGCGGCTGCCGCTGATGGGGCGAGAGATCCCGATCATCTTGGATGACCTGGCGCAACCCGAATTTGGCACGGGTGCGGTGAAAGTGACGCCGGCCCACGATCCGAATGATTTTCAAGCCGGGCTGCGACACAATCTTCCGCAGATTGACGTGATGGACGAGCACGCGCACATGAACCAGAATGCGGGCGTCTATGCCGGACTGGAGCGGTTTGAAGCGCGGGCCCAGGTGCTGCATGCCTTGGAAGAGCAAGGCTTTCTGGTCGCGATCAAGGAGCACACGCTCTCCATCGGAAAGTGCGACCGCTGCAAGACGATTGTGGAGCCGCGGCTGAGCGAACAGTGGTTCGTCAAAATCGAACCCCTGGCGAAACGCGCGATCGAGGTGGTGGAAAAGGGATACGTCCGCTTCACGCCTGACAATTACAGAGTCATCTACCTGAATTGGATGGGGAACATCCACGACTGGTGCATCTCGCGACAGTTGTGGTGGGGGCACCGGATTCCAGCCTGGCACTGTGGCGCGTGCAAGCATATTGAAGTGGCGCGGGCCACCCCGGTGCAATGCAGCAAGTGTGGCAGCGCGGAGTTGAAGCAGGATACCGACGTGCTGGATACGTGGTTTTCGTCGGGGCTGCTGCCCTTCACCACGCTGGGATGGCCGGAAGCGACGCGGGATCTGGAGGTGTTCTATCCCACCTCGCTGCTCATCACCAGCTTCGACATCCTGTTCTTTTGGGTGGCAAGAATGATCATGCTGGGCTGCTGGTTCATGAGGCCGCCGGACAAGCCCGTGCGCGAGGGCGAGCCGCCGCTCAGCGACGAAGAGCGCTTGCGGCAAAGCGTGCCCTTTCAGGACGTTTATATACACGCGCTGGTGCGCGATACCGATGGGCAAAAGATGTCGAAGACCAAGGGAAACGTGCTGGACCCCATCGAGGTGATTGGTAAGTACGGTACGGATGCGACCCGGTTTACGCTGGCGGCCATGGCATCCCCCGGCACGGACATTGCATTTAACGAAAAGCGCACCGACGGTTACCGCGCGTTTGCCAATAAGATCTGGAACGCAGCGCGGTTCATGTTCATGAACGTGGACAAGGCGCAGCAGGCCGGCATTTGGTCGTTGGAGCAATTTGCAGCGGGTGGGCCACCCCTTGCCCCGCGGACCCTGGAAGACCGCTGGATTCTGTCGCGCTTTCATCGCGTGACGCGGGAAGTGAACCAGGCGCTGCGGGATTATCGCTTTCACGAAGCGGCGAATTGCATCTACGATTTTTTCTGGGGAGAATTTTGCGACTGGTACATCGAACTGGTGAAACCGCGCTTGATGGCCGAGAGCGCCGACGCCGAAACCGTCGCCGTGGCGTGCCAGAATCTGGTGGGCCTGTTCGAGGGTGCGCTGCGATTGCTGCATCCCGTCATGCCCTTTATTACCGAGGAGATCTGGCAGGCGATTTATGACGGCGCGCCCCCGGTGAAGTCAATCGCGCTGGCGGCATATCCGGAAACCGATGACGCGCTGATTGACCTGGAGGCCGAAACCGGGATGGCGGTACTGCAAGACCTGATTGTCAGCGTGCGGAACTTGCGGGCGGAACTGAAGATTGAGCCGAAAGTGCGGGTGCCGATTGAAGTCCACGCGCATGAGACCGGTATCCGCAAGCTCATCGAGGAGAACCGTGGGTCGGTGGAGCGACTGGCCTCAGTGGAGAGCGTGGCCTTCGTGGAATCATCGCTGTCACAACAAACCGGGGCGCGGAGTACCGCCCGGTTCGATGTGCACGTGCTCTACGAAAAGAAGGTGGACGCGGTCGCGGAGCAAGCGCGGCTGACCAAGGACCTGGAGCGCATCGAGAAAGAGATGGCCAACGGCCAGCGTCAACTGGGGAACGAGAGTTTTCTGGCCAAGGCGCCGGTCGAGGTGGTGGAAGGAATCCGCCGACGCGCCCAGGAACTGGAAGTGCTCCGCGCGAAAGCGCAAGACGGATTGAAGGAACTGGCAAAATAATGGACTGGACAAGCCGCCGCATCACCGCCATTCTGGAGAACGCGTTACGCGAAGACAGCGCCACGCGCGACGCTACTAGCTACGCCTGCATTGAACCGGGGCAGCGGGCGAGCGCAACCATTCTGGTGAAGCAGGATTGCGTCATCGCGGGGCTCGGCTGCGTGCCCCGCATCCTAGATGTGTACGCCTCGCTCGACGGCGCGGTGACGTCGCATTACGAAGTCACCAGCCATCCCGAGATCTTTGATGGGGTGCGGGTGTCGAAGGGGCAGCCGATTGCCGTCATCCGGCACAATGCGCGCGTGATTCTGTCGTGCGAACGCGTGATCTTGAATCTGCTGCAGCACATGAGTGGAGTGGCGACGCAGACTCGGAAGTTCGTGGACGCCATTGCCGGAACCAAGGCGCGCATTCTGGACACACGCAAGACCGTGCCCGGCCTGCGGGTGATCGATAAGTATGCGGTGCTGTGCGGGGGCGGGATGAACCACCGTCTCGATCTATCGGACGGCGTGCTCATCAAGAACAACCATATCGCGCTTGCCGGGGGAGTAGGGCCGGTGCTGGAGCGAGCGCTGCTGCATCGTCGCGGCACCGAGCCAATCGAGGTCGAAGTGCGGTCGCTGGAGGAACTACAGGAGGCGCTGAAGCACAATGCCGAGGCCATTCTGTTGGACAACATGACGCCTGACAATGTGCGTAGCGCGGTAGAATTTTGCGCAGGATGGGGACGCCGAACTCCCCTGGAGTGTTCGGGTGGAATTCGTTTGGAAAACGTCCGAGCATACGCGGAGACCGGGGTGGATTACATTTCGGTAGGAGCGCTGACGCATTCGGCGCCCGCGGTGGATATCAGTTTGCGCGTCGCGCCGGCGTAGTGCAGCTCGGCCGGGCGCCGCACAGCGCCGGGCAAGTTCGCGATTGTTGTTTCCCGCGCGGTCGCGCATAATTCACTCATCCTTAAACGCGTCCCAAATCGAACCACTAAGCCGGAGTCTGCGCTGCCGCCCACCGACGTCCGGCTGGGGTGGATTGTCCGCATCCTGACCAGGCACGCCACGGTGGTGATCAGCGGCACCAAGCTCGCCCAGGAGTTGGGCACCAACCGCTCGGAAGTGTGGCGGCTGGCGCAACAGTTGCGCGGGCTGGGGGTGGACATTGTGGGGCGTCCGGCGACGGGGTATCAGTTGCGGACCGTGCCCGATCTGCTGCTGCCGGATATGGTTGCGCCCCAGGTCGCAGGCACGATCTTCAGCAAACACATTCACCACTACTATCGGATCGGGTCCACCAATGCGGCGGGGATGGAAGCTGCCGCAGCGGGCGCTCCCGAGGGCAGCGTGTTTCTGGCCGAGGAGCAACTCGCGGGGCGGGGGCGTGGAGCCAACCAGTGGCAGTCGGCGAGGTCGGCGGGGATTTATTGCTCGGTGGTGCTGCGTCCGCCATGGCCGCCGTCGGATGCCTTGATTGTGTCGCTCGCGGCGGGCTTGGCGGTGCAGGCGGCGGTGCGGGAGATTGATCCGCGGCTGGAACCCGACCTGAAGTGGCCCAATGACCTGCTGATCAAAGGCAAGAAGTTTTGTGGAATTCTGACCGAGATGAACGCCGAGGCCACTCGAGTGCGGCACCTGGTGGTGGGGATTGGCATCAATGTGAACCAACGAAGTTTTCCGGTGGACCTGCAGGAAATCGCGACCTCGTTGCGCTTGGAGAGTGGTACGGAATGGTCGCGGGTGGAGCTGTGTGCGGGTTTGTTAAAATCACTCGACCGTGAGTATCGCAGCTTGCTGGAGGCCTCGGGAGCGCGGCAGTCGATTCTGCGGCGTTTTGAAGAGAACTCTACGATGGTTCGCGGGAAGACAGTGACCGTGGAAGACAACGGTGGTTTGGAAGGCGTCACCAACGGATTGGATGAACGGGGCTTCTTGAAACTGGAGACCTCGAGTGGGCCTCGCATTGTCCTGAGTGGAACGGTGCGTCTGAAGACTTAGGCGGTTGGTTTTGGAAAGGAACACGGTCGGCACATGCTTCTGGTGATTGATGTAGGCAACACCAATACGGTGCTGGGAGTGTTCGCGCGCGAAGACGGTGCGGCAGAGTATGCCCGCCTGTCCGCCCATTGGCGGGTTACCACGGAACTGAAACGCACGGTGGATGAATATGGCGTGTTGTTCCGCAACCTGTTTTCCATGGACAAGGTGGAGGCAGCGGGCATCCAGGGCATCGTGATTTCTTCGGTCGTCCCGCCTCTGGATTCGGTGTTGCGGCAGGTGTGCGAACGATACTTCCACGTGCCTGCGCTGTTCATTGAACCGGGAGTCAAGACCGGCATGCCGGTGCACTACGATAATCCGGCGGAGGTGGGAGCAGACCGCATTGTGAACGGGGTGGCGGCATTTGAGAAATATGGCGGCCCATGCGTGGTGGTTGACTTTGGCACGGCGACCACCTTTGACTGCATCTCGGCGAAGGGCGAATACCTGGGCGGTGTGATATGCCCGGGCATCGGGATTTCCGCCGACGCCCTGTTTCAGCGCACCGCGCGACTGCCCCGAGTAGACATCCGCAAACCGGCGCGGGTAATTGGGTCGAACACGGTGGGCAGTCTGCAGTCGGGGCTGTATTACGGGTACCTCGGATTAGTGGATGGAATCCTGACTTTGCTGACCCAGGAACTGGGCGCGGAGACCAAGGTCGTGGCCACTGGAGGCTTGGGCGGAATGCTCGGCACCGCATCGAAGTTCATCACCGCGGTGGACGAATATCTGACCCTCGAAGGCTTGCGGATCATCTGGGAACGCAACGCGACCAGCCGCCAGAAATCAACGGCGCACCCGGAGAAGTCGCCGTCCGCGAGCGGCAAGAGCGCGGGCAAGTCCCCCAAGCCCCGCTGAAGCGCCGTGGAAAACTACTTCAATTACTTCACTGAAATCGAAGAGCATTTTCAGCGGCGGCGCGGGTCGGCGCTGCTTCTCTCCACCCTGGACTGGGCGTTGATTGAAACCTGGAAGGATGCGGGAATCCCGCTCGCGGCCGTGCTTCGCGGCATTGACGATGCATTTGAAAAATACCAGAAGCGGCGTTCGCGTTCGCAGAAGGTCAACGGCCTGGCCTACTGTTCGCAGGCGGTGTTTGTGGCTGCCGAAGCCATGAAAGAGGCCGCGACCGGTGCGCCTCGGGAAGCGACGGCTGGCACTCCGGAAAAAGGGTTTCAAGGCAGCGAGATTGCAACGTTCCTGCGACGCTGCGGCGATGCCCTGGAGCAAGCGCAACTTCCGGAGCGCGGCGGCGCAGCCCCGCAAGTGATGGCGCGGGAGGTGGCCGCGGAATTGCGGGACTTGGCGGCGGCCGTCGAGTCTTCCCCCCAGCTGCCGCCGCTCGAGGATTTGGAGCGCAGGCTGAAGGTCTGGGAAGACAAACTGTACTCGCTGTTGTTGGCAGCGACCCCGGATGAGGAGATCGTGATGGTGCGAGCCGAGGCCGACCGCGAACTCGACCGTTACCGCCGCAAGATGCCGGCTGCGCAAATCGACCAACTGATAAAACAGTACATTCACAAGCGGCTGTTGGAAAAATACAAACTGCCGCGCTTGAGCCTTTTCTACATGTAAGCTAGTGGAACTGGTTTCATCCCCAGACCGATGGTAGTGATTTTTGTGTGAGGCGTCCTTCTTGCTATTGACCATTGAAAAATTGGTGTATGGGGGCGACGGATTGGCGCGCTCTGAGCCCGGGCCCGATGGGCGCTCGCAAGCCATCTTCGTGCCTTTTGTGTTGCCGGAGGAACGGGTTGAGGCCCACATGGTGGAGCAGAAGCCTGGATTTCAACGGGCGGTTCTCGACCAGGTGCTGGAACCGTCGGCGCTGCGCAAGACGCCGCTCTGCCCCTATTTTGAGCAATGCGGCGGCTGCCACTACCAGCACACTACTTATGAAAGCCAGCTTGCGGCGAAGGCGTCCATTCTGGCGGAGACGCTGCAACGGATTGCAAAAGTCGAGCTCAAGGTTCCGCTGCAGATTCATCCTTCGCCTCCGCTGCAATATCGCAACCGGACCCGCTTTCAGGTGCGCCGCGAGCCGCAATTTGTGGCCGGACTCTACCGCCCGGGCTCGCATGAAGTGCTGAAAGTGGAAGAGTGCCCCATCAGCTCTCCCATGATCAATCGCGGCTTGTCATGGCTGCAAAATGCCGGCCAGGCAAGCTTCCCGGCGGGTGTCTCCGAAGTCGAGTTTTTTGCCAATGCCGAAGACAGCGAAATGCTGGTGGAACTGGCGATGGACGAAACCGCCGATCGTTGGCGGGTGCGGGCCTGGGTGGATCAGATGCGGGTGGATCTGCCTCGGGTCATCGGTTCGATGGCGTTCGTCAAATTCGAAGAGGACGCACAACCATTGGCGGTGGGCGCGTCCGAACTCGTGTACCGGACCGACCACGCCAGTCTCCGAGTCGCCGCAGGAGCATTTTTCCAAGTCAATCGCCACATGGTGGACAAGCTGGTAGAAGTGGTGACGCACGAGGAGAAGGGCGAGGCCGCACTTGATTTGTATGCCGGGGTGGGGCTCTTTTCCAGCGCTCTGGCAGGCGGGTTTCGTCACATTTGGGCCGTAGAGCCATCACCGACAGCCCATGGCAGTCTTTTTTATAATGCTCCTTCGAATGTGAAGGTGGTCCGCGCGCGGACCGAGGAGTACCTGGAGAACATGCCGGGACTGAGGAAGCCGGAGCTGGTGGTAGTCGATCCGCCACGCAGCGGACTAGGCAAGACGGTGGTGAAAGCCTTGGCTGCACTGCACCCGCCCCGGCTGACCTACGTTTCCTGCGATCCGGCAACTCTCGCCCGCGACCTGGGCCCGTTGCTGGTGGCGGGTTACCAGATCGAACAGGCACATCTGCTGGACATGTTCCCGCAGACGTTCCACATGGAAACCGTGCTACACCTCAAGCGCTAGCCTTCACCGCAAGGGAAGCGTGAGCCTCAACCACAATCTCCGGGCCATTCCGGGTGCGCCCCAGCCTGCGCCGCCCCGCCAGCCCATGCTATGGGCGGCGTTCGCGTTTGCTGCAGGAATCACCGCTGGGGCAGGGAGCTGGCGTCCGCCGTTGTGGTGGGCGGTGGCCGTTGCGGCATTCCTGGCGGCCGCGTTTTACTTTCTCGCTCACCGTGTCTGGATGGCCAAGACGCTCGCGCTGGGGATGATGGTCCTGCTGGGTGCGCTGAACTTCCAGTTGCGCAACACTCCGGATTTGTCGCGTGGGCAGTTGCTGGAGTTTTCCGGCGACCGGGAAGTCGAGGTCACGGCTCATGTGACGCGAGGAGGCCGTCTCCGGGACATGGGGAAGGGCGCCGTTAGCGAGTCCCTGGATGTGGAGAGCGAGGAAGTGGTTGCGGATGGAGTGTTGCGACCGATCCGGGCGGGAATCCGCCTCTCCATCTTCGACAAGATCGCGGAGGAGCAAGGCCATTTGGCGGCGGACGTAGCGCCAGATTGGGCCCTCCACTACGGGCAGAGGCTGAAATTTCGTGGCAAGGTTCACTCTGCGCAGGGCTTCCACAATCCGGGAGCCTTTGATTATGCCGCGTATCTGGCCGACACGGGAATCAGTGCACTGGCGTCGTCCAAGGCTGCCTCGGTGGAAATCCTGCCCGGATTTGCCGGGTACCGGGCGGAAGCGTGGCGAGCGCGGTTGCATCGCAGCATCGTGCGGCAGATCCACTCGCTCTGGGGGACTGAGGAAGCGGCGTTGATTGACGCGATGGTGATAGGGGAGGACGCGTTTCTCCATCGCGGCACCCGAACGGAATTCCAGCGCTCGGGGACCTACCACATCCTGGTTGTCTCTGGCATGAACGTAAGCATTCTGGCCTTTGTGGTGTTCTGGGTGCTGCGGCGACTGCGGCTGGGAGAGATCGCGGCGAGCGTCACGACCGTCCTGGTATGCGTGGGATACGCGCTGCTGACCGCGGTCGGAGCTCCGGTGTGGCGGGCGACGCTGATGATGGCCGTCTATCTGGGGGCGCGTTTGCTGTACCGCGAGCGCTGCCGGTTGAATGCGCTGGGCGCGGCGGCGCTGGGATTGCTGATTGCCGACCCCAAAGCGTTGCTGGGAGCAAGTTTTCAACTCACGTTTCTGGCCGTGCTGATCATCGCGGCGATTGGAGTGCCGTTTCTGAAGCGGTCGTCACAGCCTTACGCGCGGGGGTTGGCCAATCTTTCGTTCACCAGTTATGACCTGGTGTTGCCGCCGCGGGTGGCGCAGTTTCGCTTGGACTTGCGCCTGATTGCCGAGGGGCTCCAGCCTATCTTCAGCAAACGGCTCGCGCTGCCCGCGGTGGGCGCAATCGTACGCGTCGGTCTGGCGGGCTTCGAACTGCTGTTCATTTCCGCTCTGATGCAAGTCGGGCTGGCCTTGCCGATGGCGTATTACTTCCATCGCGCAACCGTGATTGGGGTTCCGGCGAATGCGTGTGCGGTGCCGCTGACCGGGATATTAATGCCAACCGCAATCGCGGCGATCGCATTGAGCTACATCTCGTGGTGGCTGGCAAAACCCGCGGCGATGGTGGCGGCTTGGTCCCTCGCCGGCATCACCGGAAGCATGCGGTGGCTGGGGGCGGCGCGGGTGGCGGACCTGCGCGTGGCGGTACCGGTGATGGCCGTGTTGGTCGCCGCGAGTCTGGCTCTGGCAATGGCAATGTTGCTGGCGCGAAGGCGGCGGAGCCTGGCAGTGGCGGGGCTGTTGGCGATGGTGGCGGCGGCCATCGTCATCACCATTGGCGGCGGCCATCCCGCCTTGCGCAAGGGAGTGATGGAGGTCACCGCCATTGATGTCGGCCAAGGTGATTCGCTGCTGCTGGTCTCCCCCGAGGGCCGGACGCTGCTGGTGGACGCCGGTGGGCTGCCGCTGTGGACGCATTCCGATTTCGACATTGGCGAAGAGGTGGTCTCCTCCTACTTGTGGTGGAGGGGCATCGAACGGCTGGACGCGGTGGCGGTTACGCATCCTCATGCCGACCACGTGGGCGGAATGCGCAGCGTGATTGCCAATTTTCATCCTGCGGAATTCTGGATGGGACTGGATGAGCCGAGTGGCGAGATGAAGCCCTCGCTGGAAGTAGCGGCCGCGATTGGGACCAAGGCCCGCATCTACAAAGCAGGCGACAAGTTCGAGTTCGGGGGAATGCAGGTGGAGGTGCTGGCGCCAGCGCGCACCAGTCCGGAACATGCCAAAGCCAATGATGACACGCTAGTGATGAACATTGGTTTCGGGCAGACCAGTGTGCTACTGGAAGGGGACGCGGAACAGGCCACCGAGCGGGAGATCATTACGCAGCACACCCAGGCGGCGTTGTTGAAGGTCGCGCATCACGGCAGCGCCAGCGCGACGGCGAGCGAGTTGCTGGCGTCGGTCAGGCCACAGTTTGCGGTAATCTCCGCTGGGGCGCGGAATACTTACGGGCATCCCCGGCGGGAGGTGCTGCAGAGGCTCTCGGCGGCGGGCGTCGCCACCTTTCGCACCGACCTCAGCGGGGCGACCACGTTTTATCTGGATGGCCGCGAGGTTACGGCTTATCTTCCCTGGCTGGGGGTGTATCCGTTGCCTCCTCGTCGCGCAGAGGGGTATGGCGGTACGCATCAATGATGTTGCGCGCCGTCTCAGCGTCGGCCTCGCGAACCAGCACCACAGTGCCACCAATGGGGAGCGTGTCCTGGGGAAAGTCGAGCGAGCTGAGGGCAGCGTCAATGCCGGCGGATTGCAACAGGCCCTGCACGATTTGCGCTTCCGTTTCCTGCTCAGAGTCGAAAATCCGCACTAGATTCTCGGTGGGCTCAGGTGCGGGAGTAGTTGAGGGTGTATTCGACGGCTCAGACATGAGTGGCTCCTACTCCATAGTAGCGCGATTGCGGGCCGGTGGTCAGGCCGAGCGCCGCCGAAGCTTTTAGATTTGTTGTAGTCATGATTCGGGCTGGTGTAGGGTGATGGCATGAAAACAGAAAGGGCAGGAGGCGCAGTCTGAAGGTGAAACGTCTCGTCACTGGGGGGATGATAGTGGCCGCGATCACAATGGCTAGCGGCTGTGCGTACTTTCGCGGATGGATGGGCAGCGAGTCCACCGGCAAGACAGAGTTGCGCCAGAGTTTCGAGGCGAAGAAGTCGGCTCGCAGCTATCGCATGAAGATGAGCCAGAGTATGACTGCCGGGGCGAAGCTGGAAACCGAAGTGGAGGTCGCGTGTCCCGACCGCGAGCGCATCGTCAGCCGATTGGGGCCCCGCACCTTTAAAACTATTCGCATTGCAGGCGATGCCTTCCTGCTCAACCCGGATGGGCAATGGGACAAGCTGTCTCTGCCGCCTCGCTCCATCCCCTGCGGCGGGAATCCCGGAGCGCCCGCCGCTTTCGCGCTCATGAACGAAGGTCGCGACCTCTCAGCGGTGGTCGGGGACATGCTCAACGACTCGCGTTGGACTGCGGAAATTACGCCGGGATCCAGCACTCATTTCGGGAGCGACGCCTGCCAGGAGTGGACCGTGTCCTTTCATCCGGCAAAGGGGAGCCCGTCCTCAGATGACCCGGGGAGTGAAAAGTCCACGTTGTGCATTGGAACCGCAGACCATCTGCCGCGCCAGTTCACTACCGGTGACGGGGCCACAGTCATTACTTACCTGGATTGGAACAAGCCGGTGGAGATCACCGCACCGACCGTGGAGAACCGGCCAGCCCCGAGCGCGCCAGTGCGGTCGTATTAATTTCGGCCGCGGAATTTCCCGTTCTGCAACCGGGGCGACTGCGCTACCATCCAATTGAAAAGGGAGCCCCGGTGAGGGTTTCCGGCGGAGGGGATCATGGCAACGGCGGACCGCGATTTTCAGCCATCCAATTTGAACGAGCCGGATTTGGTGGACTCAGATACGAACCAGCATGAAGACGAACGCCGCAAGTTGCGCCGCCTGCAAGTGATGATGGGCATGGTGATGTCGGTGATTGGCCAGGACCCCAACCTGACCGTCGAAGAAGCCGCAGAACTCTCTGCCAACGCCAAACAGGCGGCGCTGGCTATGTTCCCCGACAAAGAACTGGCCTACGATCTGCTTTACAAGCCGCGCCTGCAACGGCTGATGAACGAACGCTTCCGCTTACAGTAGCGGGGCACTGATCTGCATTCAGCACAACCACTCGCACGACTCTTCCTCGGCCAGTGCTTTGACCCTATCCCCACTCCAGACTAAACTCCTTCATGTGGCTTTTATGAAAACTTTCCTAGCTCTCCTCACGTTCTGCGCCCTGGCTTGCAGCTTTGCGGCTGCGGATGAATCCCACCACGAAGAAGTCACGGCTGAGCAACTGGGCTCGGTGCACTTTCCCGTTTCCTGCTCGGCGGCAGTGCAGAAGCCGTTTGAAAAGGGAGTGGCGCTGCTGCATTCGTTCTGGTATGAGGAGGCGGAAAAAGCGTTTCATGGCGTGGAGAAGGAGGACCCCAATTGCGCTCTGGCCTATTGGGGTGATGCCATGAGCCGATGGCACCAGTTGTGGAACCATCCCGATGAGAAGGTTCTGGGCGAGGGGCGCGCGCTGGTGAAGCAGGGCGAATCAAAGCGTCCCAAGACCGCCCGCGAACGGGGGTACCTGGCGGCGGCGGAGGCCTTCTACAAGCCGGTCAAGATGGAGTACCAGGCGCGCGCCCAGGCGTATGCGGACGCGATGCAGAAGGTTTACGCCGGCAATCCCGACGACCACGAGGCCGCCACATTCTACGCGCTGTCTTTGCTGGCGTCAGAACCGGAGAACGACACCACGTTTGCGAACCGCAAGCAGGCGGCTGAGGTGCTCGAGAAAGTATTTGCGACCGACCCCGACCACCCCGGAGTGGCGCACTACTTGATTCACAGTTACGACAAGCCGCAGTTGGCGAAAAAGGGTTTGCCGGCAGCGCGCCGCTATGCCAGGATCGCGCCCTCCGCGCCGCATGCTTTGCATATGCCATCGCACATTTTTGCGCGAGTGGGTATGTGGCAGGAAGACATTGATTCCAACCTGGCCTCGATTGCGGCCACGCGCAAGACGGCGGCTATGCACATGGGCGGTGCCGGTCATCAGTTCCATGCCATGGATTATTTGGTGTACGCCTATCTGCAGAGCGGGCGCGAAGCGGAAGCGAAGAAGGTGATCGAAGAAGTCGAACAGATGCCGCCGATGAAAGACATGTACGGCATGGGCTATGACCAGCGCGCGTCGGCGCTGAGCAATTTGCAGAGCATGGTTGTGGTCGAGTTGCATCACTGGAAAGAAGCGGCGCAGTTGCAGCCCGTGAAGGGCGGATCTGACGCGGACGAGGGCTGGATCTACTGGGCGCGCGCCATGGGCGCTGCCCGCAGCGGAAATCTGCTACAAGCCCGCACCGACGTTGCCAGAATGGAAGCCATTCACAAGCAGTTGCTGCAGGAGAAAGCGACACGCTTGGCGGCCAACTTGACTGAGGCGATTGAGCAAGCGAAAGCCTGGGTGGGCCACGCCGAAGGGAAGAATGACGAGGCGTTGGCGAGCCTTCGCAAGTGGGCGGATAAGGAAGAGAGCGAAGGCGACGAGCCCCTGGCGATTCCAGCCCGCGAGATGGCGGCGGACATGCTCCTCGAGATGAAAAAGCCGGATGCCGCGCTGACCGAGTACAAGGCTGACTTAAAGTTCAATCCCAATCGCTTCAATGGACTGTACGGAGCCGGGCAGGCGGCGGACATGCTGGGGCAGTCGAGCCAGGCTAGCGGATACTACAACGCACTGCTCAAGTCGTGCGCGGGCGCGAACTCCGACCGTCCCGAACTGGCCCGAGCGAAAGCGCTGGTGGCGCAGAAATAGGCGGTCCGCTCCGGCCACCAGCCGTTTCAACCTGCCATGGTGAGCACGGCCCGGAAACGCGCCCGGCCGCTGATCATCTGGTCGTACGCCTCCGCTGCTTTGGCAAGCGGAAACTTTTCAATCATGGGGCGGACGCCGCTCTGCACGCTGAAACGCAGAGTATCTTCGGAGTCCTTCGCCGTGCCCGAGGGCCAACCCTGAATCGAGCGCCGTCCCGAGATGAGGTCGAGGGCATTGACGGTGAGCGGCTCCCCGGGGGCGCCCACCACCACCAGCTTTCCGTCAGTCGCCAACCCACCTACCAACGCGGAGATGGATTTCGCATCGGGCGCAGTGGCCAGAATCATTCGCGCCCCACCAAGCTTCTGCAGGTTCGGCCCAACGCTGCCAGCGGCAGTGTCGATGAACTCATGGGCGCCCAGTTTCCTGGCCAGCGGAGCTTTGTCCTGGCCCCGCCCAATGGCCAGGGTGTGAAATCCCATCTGGCGCGCATATTGAATTCCCAAGTGGCCCAGACCGCCGATGCCTTGGACCGCGACCGTGTCCCCGGCTCTCGCTCCGGAGTGGCGGAGCGCATTGAACACAGTGATCCCGGCACACATCAGAGGAGCCGCTTCTGCTGCCGGCAAATCATCGGGCATCGCCGCTACGGCCTCCGAGCGAGCAACCATGTATTCGGCATAGCCGCCGTCAAAGCTGATGGCAGTAATCTTCTGGAACTGGCACAGAACAAAATGGCCGCGCCGACAGGGCTCGCATTTGAAACAGTGTCCGCCATGCCAACCGACGCCAACCCGCTGGCCCGGCGTCCATTCCGTCACACCGGCTCCGACGGCATCAACGCGTCCCGCAACCTCATGCCCAGGCACGCGGGGATATTCAATCCCGGGCCACACTCCCTCCTTCACCAGGAAATCACTGTGGCAGATGCCGCAAGCCTCAACCTTGATGTGAACTTGTCCGGGCCCGGGTTCGGGGATGTCGCGTTCTACCAATTCAAAGTCTCCACCGGCTTTGCTGATCTGTACGGCTTTCATACGGGGCATCAAGGTTTCCTCAGGCTTTAGGATGAGTGCCGCGTGGGCTTGCCACGGTCCTTAGATGAGCCCAGCCCCAGATGGGTGCACTCCTGAAACTCTCAACCTGAGTCTCGCAACCTGACTCTCGCAACAGTGTGCTCACGCGCGCGACCAAATCTTACTTGGCGAACGATTCAGTGCTCGATTTTTATGAGGTGAAATAACAACGAGCCCCAGGTCAGCTTGGCGCGCATTTGCACCGGAGTATGATTGGCGTCATCCGTGAACCACACCCAGATTTTCCCTTTGCCCACCAGGGAACCGGAAGCGGCTTCGGCGGCGACGCGGATGGTTGAAAAAGTTCCGGCGGGAGACTTGATGACCTCGCGACCCTCCACCGTGGCCGCCACCAGCGCCGTCTTGCCCCCATCACTCAGCAGAAAGCGGTGCTCGGCTCCGGGCTGAAGGGGCAGCGAGGCCAGATAGTAGAAGCCGGTCATCACGTCGGTCACGCAGCCGGGGACGTCATTCTCGACATGCTTGGTCTCGCCGGTCTTAAGATTTTTTTCGTCGAGAATGCTCTTGCGCGCCACGTTCTCAAATCGGATCCGGGTCTCGCGCTTGTGGAAGCCTTCCTCGCTGTGTTTGAAAATCTCGGTGGAACAAAACGTACGCGGGTCGAATTTCGCCTCAAAGCGGTCGTTGACGGGATACAGCAGATTCACCACTCCGGACGACGCCCCGAACGCTACCACCCGATGCTCCGCGCCTGCCGCTTCCATCTTGACCGTGGCGGTGCCGGCGGGCACCAGATGCCACTCCACCGCATAGGTGTAAGTGCGGCCGAGCGGATAAGCATAGTTGGGCGGCGGCGGCACAACGCGGGCGTTCGGCGCCGCCTGCACCGTCGCGGTGGGCGTCTGCTGCGGCCGCGCCACCGTCGCCAGCAAAACCAGAAATGTGAGGACTTCAGCCTTCATGCTTTTGTCAGATGCGCCGAACCAGAATGTAGGGTGCGAAAACAGGCAACGCGATCACGCTATGGCAGCCACAGGAGCTTCGCTACCAGAGCGGCCGTCACCAGCGCGCAACCCAGTATCGCATTGTATTCGCGATGCTTGCGGTATAAGTCCCAGGAAAAGCTTCCGCTTACTGCCTCAGGCGTGCGCAGGCGTGGCAGCAGGCGCGGCACTCGCGCAGCATAGGCTTCGAATTCAGGAAATCTCTGCCGCAAAAAATCTTCTTCAGAGCGGATCACCGGAATGTAGATGGCGGCGAACATGATGGCGAGTGCGCCCAGAATCCACCCGCTTCGCGCGGCCAGAGCAAACCCTGACGCCAGCACCATCGATCCCAGGTACAAAGGGTTGCGAGTGTAGGCGTAAGGGCCGGAAGTCGCCAGCGCTTCATTCTTCTGCACGTGACCCGAGGCCACGGCACGGATCCCGATGCCCAACCCCACCAAGACCGATCCCAACAGCAGTGACTTCAGCGTCGGTTTCGCGAGCCCCATGTAGAGCACCGCCATGGCAAAGCCTAGAGGGACGCGGATCCTGCGCGCGATGCTGGACCAGTTGGAACTCATGCGGGCGATGCCTGCGAACTTAACAGGGTTAGGGCGGCTGCGGCAACGTCGGAGGCGGCAATTTCCAGCAAGCCCGGTTCGGTTTGCCAACGCCGAGTGTGGCTGGTCACGCTGCCTGGGTTGCGCAACACGATGCTCGCGGTTCCGAAAGGGCCGTTGCGCTCCGGGTCGGTGGGACCGAAGATAGCCACGACCGGCCGCTGCAGCGCCGCCGCCAGGTGCAACGGGCCGGTATCGCCGCCGATAAACAAGCGGGCTCGTCGGGTAAGGGCAATCAACTCGGCCAGCGGCCCTGAAAATGGAATTGCACCGGCCACCGATTGCGCCAACGCTTCTTCGCCGGGGCCGTGGTTCACCACGCATCGAATTCCGGTTGCGGCCAGCGCGCTGACCACCGCGGCGTAGCGTTCCGCCGGCCACTGTTTGGCGCCCCATCCCGCGCCCGGGTTCATGAGCACGAAATCGCCAAGATCGTGGCTGGCGAGATACTTCTCAATCCTCGCTTCTGCGACGGCATCATGGGGGAATTCGATCTTGAGCAGCGGCAAGGGCTTGCGGGCAACCGCCTCCGCTAACGACAAGTTTTGCTCTACTACATGCTGGCCGCGGGCGATGACTTGGCGGGTGTACCACATGCTGGCAGCGTTTTCACGGGGTTGCGCATAGCCAAAAATTTCCGGCGCTCTCGACCAATGCGCAATCAGGGCGGAACGAATCGCCCCCTGTAAATCGACAGCAACTCGATATCGCCGGCCGCGGGCTTCGCTCAGGCTCGCCGCCATCTGCTCCAGGGTTCCGATCGAAAAGGGAGAACGCCGCCATTTTTTCAAGTTAACGGTGTGGACGTGGTCCACCAGGGGCCGCTCTGGGGACCGTGCTCCGGAGCGCGGACAACGCAGCGTACACAACAGTTCCGCCCAGCGCTCATCAATCACCCACCCGATGGTCGCGTGGGGAAACGCATAGCGCAGCGCAGTCACCGCGGGCAGCGTGTGGATGACGTCGCCCATCGCGCTCAATCGCACGATGAGGAGCCGCTCGACGGCCGGCGATGTGGGAGAGGAAGTCATCGGGCTGACGGCTTGCGCGGCGTCAAGCGCGATTCGATGATCTCTGTGGCCGAGTGGCCTTTGGGGTCGCCTGTAATGACCACGCGACCGCCGCACTCGGCCAGCACATCGCGCTCAGGAACCGTTTCAGGAGTGTAGTCGGTACCTTTGGCCTGAAGGTCGGGACGGATCTCGCGAATCAGGGCGCGCACATCGGGCTCGGCGAAAACCACCACTGCATCCACCGCCGTCAGCGCTGCCAGAATCTCCGCCCGTTCTGCGGCGGGCATGAGCGGGCGGCCTTCTCCCTTGAGTGCGCGCACCGACTCGTCGGAATTGACCGCCACCACCAGCTTGCCGCCCAACTGCCGCGCCGCGTCAAGATAACGGATGTGGCCCACGTGCAGCAGATCGAAGCAGCCATTGGCCAGCGTGATCTTCTCGCCCGCGCCGCGCCATTGCTCAATGCGTTCGCGCAAGCGCTCACGAGTCAGAATCTTTCGGCTGGTGGTTGAGTTCAATGGGCTCGTGGGGGCGGCAGCGGACGCTCAATCGCGTGCTTGAGTTCGTCCAAAGTGACCGTGGCGGTGCCGCGTTTCATCACCACAATGCCGCCAGCGAGGTTGGCCAGGTGGGCGGCTTCCACCGCGTCGGCTCCCGCTGCCAAAGCCGCCGTGTAAGTGGCGATCACGGTATCGCCCGCGCCCGTCACATCGGTCACCTCGTCCGAGCCGTAGATCGGGATGTCCACCGGCTTACGATCCGCGCAGAACACCACCATGCCGTCCTTGCCCCGGGTGATGACCAGCGACTCCAGTTTCATGCGGTTCATCAACTGCTCGCCGGCCCGCGCCAGCCTCTGCCAGTCCTTGCCCACCCGCGTGCCCAGCAATTCTTCCACCTCGGGTTCGTTGGGAGTGGCGGCGGCCACGTTGGAGTAGTCCAACATCCGGTAGCGCGAGTCAAGCATGACGGGAACATTCTCCAGGCCGCGCTTGGCCTTCACCGCGCTCACAATCTCAGGACTGGCGGCGCCATACCCGTAGTCGGAAACCAGAATGGCATCGGACGCCCGCGCGTATTTCCGGGCGGCAAGTACCAGCTCCCGCCGCAAATGCGCGTTGGGCGGGTCGCTGGGCTCGCGATCCAGTCGCACCACTTGTTGGCCCGTGGTGTGCGACATGCCGGCCAGAATGCGCGACTTGGTGATGGTGGGATAACTCTTGTCTTTCAATACGCCGCTGACCGGAATGCGTTTGTGCCGGAACGCTTTGATCAGGGTCCGCCCGGCTTCGTCATCGCCTACCACGCCGACGGGCAGGACGTTCACTCCCAGGTCGGCAAGATTGCAAATGGCGTTGGCGCCGCCACCGGGCACGATCTTGCGCTCACGGTGCTTCAGAATGAGCACCGGAGCCTCGCGTGACACCCGGGAAATCTCGCCCAACACAAATTCGTCGGCCACCAGATCGCCGATCACGGTGATGGTGACGCGGGAAAAGGCGTCCAGAATGTGATGGAGCCGCTCGTTCTGCTTAGGATGCTGTTTCATCGGACTGATTGAATCTTCTCATGGCGCGGCCCTTCTTTCCCGAATTCTGGCTAGTAAGGTATCCAGGACGTCATCCGCACTCGTCAGGTCCATTTTCACTTTGGCCACCGCGACCGGCTGCAAGGCGCTCCAGTAGCCGCCCAGATTGATGGCGTCCTTCTCCGTAGTCACAAAGCCGTCGGCTTCGCTGCGATGCTTTAAAGCCAGCAGGTCGCGGATATCGGACTCAGAATAGGCGTGATGATCGCGGTAAACGGCTTCGGCCGCAAATTCGATTCCGGCGGTGCGCAGTTGCAGGAAGAAGTTCTGAGGCCGTGCGATGCCGCAGAAAGCGACGGGACGGGTAGGCACGTTCCCCGCCACAATTCCGCGGCGCACCCGCCACACCAACTTATCCTGTAGTGGGAAGGCGTCGGCAGATGCGCCGCTGGCCAGCACCACCGCGTCCGCCCGGCGCAGCGAAAGCAGTGGCTCGCGGAGGCGCCCGCTGGGCAGTAGATGGTCCCGGCCATCCTCGGGCGTGACCAGCACGATATCGAAGTCGCGGGCGAGCCCGCGGTGCTGGAAGCCGTCATCCAGCAAGTGGAACTCAGTTGGAAACTTCGCCTCAGCGAACCTGCCGGCATCGTAGCGGCTTTCCCCAACCACTACTGGAACTGATAAACGCCGGGCAATGAGCAGCGGCTCGTCGCCGAACTCGGCTGCGCTGCCGGCGGGATCCACTTCGAGTACCCCGCTGGTTTTTCTGCCGTAGCCGCGCGACAGGACGTCGAAGCGGAGGCCACGCGCCTGCAGCAGCTCGCCAAGCAAAATGACGAAGGGAGTCTTGCCCGCTCCTCCCGCTGAAATATTGCCCACGCTGATCACCGGAGCGCCAAGTTTGCGCTGCGGCAGCCAGCCCCGGTCGTAGAGCAGATTGCGAGTGGCGATGGCCGCTCCGTAGAGGCTGCTGAGCGGCTTCATGGAGTGACGCTCGCCGAGGCAGTCGGGGAGTCTTCCATCAACCGGCGCAACGCCTCCAGAGTGCGGTCGGTCGCGCCCATTTGCGAACGCAACACCTGACGGCCTCGCTCGCCAAGTTCCCGGCATTCGGTTTCGTCCGCGAGCAACTCCATCACCACCAGCGGTAATTCCGCCGGGCCCACAATCCTCACCGCTTGGTTGGTTTGAAACAGCCAAACGATATCGCGAAAGTTTTCCGTATGGTTGCCGACAATGATGGGGACCGCATAATAAGCCGGTTCCAGGATGTTGTGTCCGCCTTTTGGAACCAGGCTTCCGCCCACGAATGCCACTGTGGCCAGCGCATAGAGGGCGGCCAACTCTCCGATGCTGTCGAGCAAGAACACGCCTCCGGCCACAGGCTCATCCTTCCAGGTAGAGCGGCGCCAATAGCGGAAGTCAAGCTCTTGCAGCAGACTGGCGACCTCCGCAAAACGCTCAGGATGGCGCGGAGCCAGTACCATAACGGCCCGGGGATGGGACGCCAGTATATTCCGGAATGCGGAGAGCAGTAGCGTCTCTTCTCCCTCCAGCGTGCTGCCGCAGACCAGCACCGGGCCGCCGCCCGCTTCCTGGAGGCTCTGCCGAAGCTGCGCGACAATGGCAGGCGGATCTTGGAGCGCAATTTCAAACTTCAAATTGCCGGTCACTTCCACCCGGGTTGCTTCCGCGCCGAGCTCCACCAGCCGATGGCGATCTTCCCAGGTCTGAGTCAGGAACAGATCCACGTTCTGCAGCACGCGTGCCAGCCACCGCCGCACTCGCCGGTAGCCGGGGAGTGAGCGGTCGGAAATACGCGCGTTGACGATGACGATGCGGGCGCCGCGCGCTTTCGACATTCGCAGTACATTGGGCCAAAACTCGGTTTCGGCCACTATCAGAAGTTGCGGCTGAAGGGCGTCCAGATAGGGCCGCACCGCAAAGGGCAAGTCCAGCGGAAAGTAGAACACATTGTCGCGGCCAAACTGTTTTTGGGCCAATTGCTGCCCGGTCAGGGTGGTGGTGGAAACGACCACGCGATGGCCCGGAAAACTCTGTCGCAGTCCCTCCACCAACCGGCTCACCGCCATCACTTCTCCCACCGATACCGCGTGCACCCAAATCACGCGCGGGTTGACGCTCTGCAAATGCGGAGGGACGCGTCCCAGGCGCGCCCACAAACCGGCCCGGTTCTTGGCATGACGTGCCATGCGGGCCAGCCAATAGGGCAGAGTCAGCAATAGACCGACTGCCAGCACCGTAGTGTAGAGAGCGTACATATCGAACGCTCATTCTAAATCGGATTCTCGGGCCGGGCCGCTACGCCGCCGACGGACCAAGCCGCATCTTATAATCCAGCTATGCTTCAACCTAACTTTTCTCGCCGTCTTCTGGGTGCAATTGGCGGCATCGTCCTGTTGTATGCGCTGGCAGCGGCGGGCAAAGAATTCGTCAAGCCAGCGGCCCAGAAGGCGACCGCCTACTCGGCCCACGACCAGCACTCGAACGAGGGCGTCACGGTCGCGGTGGAGCCTTACGACACGCCGGACAAATCCGAGATCTTCACCGTCAATTACAAGGACTTGGATATGCTGCCGCTTTTGGTCGTCATTACCAATGACGGCGACCAGCCCGTGACCCTGGCACAGATGCAAGTCCGCCTGGTGACGGGAAGCCGCGCCAAGCTTTCTGCGGCCTCGAGCGACGATCTCTACCGCCGCCTGTCCCACCCTTCCGCCAGAACCACTTCGTTACCCTTGCCGATTCCGCTCCCTGGCAAAAAGGTAAAGGGAACCGTGAGCACCAAACAACTCAACGAGATTCAGTCCGCGCTGTTCAGCGCCAAGGCGGTCGAGCCCCATGGCACCCAGTCGGGCTTTGTGTTTTTTGACATCACGGGAGTGTCGCGGCCCCTGACTGGCTCTCACTTCTATCTCGACGGCGCGCGCGACAGCAAGGGCAGCGAACTGCTCTACTTTGACGTTGCGCTCGACAAGTCTGCCGCCAGTCAGCCCTGAGCAACCAGCTATAATTTCTGGATATGGCGACCACGCCCTCCATCTCCACAGCCGCCCGCGCCAAGTACGAACCGATCATCGGCCTGGAAGTGCACGTTCAGTTGCTGACCGCCTCCAAGATTTTCTGCTCCTGCTCGACCCAGTTTGGAGCCCCTCCCAACACCAACGTGTGCCCAGTCTGCCTGGGACTGCCGGGCGCACTGCCCGTGCTCAATCGCAAGGTGGTGGAGTTCGCCACCTTGGCCGCGATGGCCCTGCAGTGCCGCATCAATGAGACTTCCATCTTCTCGCGGAAGAATTACTTTTATCCCGATCTGCCCAAGGGCTACCAGATTTCGCAGTTCGACAAGCCGCTCGCCGAGCTTGGCTTCCTTGTCATCCAGAGCGCTAACGGACCCAAGCGGATCGGCATCACCCGCCTGCATGTCGAAGAGGATGCCGGCAAGAGCCTGCATGAAGGCTTCGCGGGCGCCGCCGACTCCACCGCTATCGATCTCAACCGTTCCGGCGTGCCACTGATCGAGATCGTCAGCGAACCCGACATCGCCACCGCCGACGAGGCCTATCAATATCTGACCGCGCTCAAGGAAATTATCCTCTACACCGGAGTCAGCGATTGCAACATGGAGGAAGGCTCGCTGCGCTGCGACGCCAACGTCAGCGTTCGTCCCGTGGGGCAGGAAAAGTTCGGCACCAAAGCGGAGGTCAAGAATGTCAATTCCTTCCGCTTCATCAAGGAAGCCATTGAGTACGAAATCGAGCGGCAAATCGAAGTGATCGAGTCCGGCGGCAAGGTGGCCCAGGAAACCCGCCTGTACAACTCGGTCGAAGGCAAGACTTATAGCATGAGGTCCAAGGAACAGGCGCACGACTACCGTTATTTTCCCGAGCCGGACTTGCTGCCCCTCGTGGTGGATGAAAAATGGCAGGCCGAGATTCGCGCCACCTTGCCGGAACTGCCGGAAGCGCGTCGCCAGCGCATGGTGACCGAATACGGCATCACTCCGCAAGACGCGGCCGTGCTCACCGAGACTCGGGCATTGGCCGACCAGTTTGAATCGGCTGCCAAGGCCGCGAAGAATCCCAAGCGCGTCGCCAACCTGGTACAGAGCGAGTTGATGGGACGGCTCAAGGCCAAGGGATTGGACATTGAGCACTCGCCGGTTTCCATGGCCGGGGTGGCCGCGTCGGCAGACTTGGTGGAGTCGGGCGCAATCTCAGGCAAGATGCTCAAGGACCTCTACAACCTGTGCTTTGAGCGCGGCCAGGATTTTCTCCAGGTGTACGACGAAGCTGGAAGGCCGGAGCAGTCGCGCGACACTTCGGCGCTGGAGAAAATCATCGAAGAAGTGATGGCCGCCAATCCCAAGCAACTGGAACAGTACAGGGCCGGCAAGAAGACGGTGATCGCGTTCTTTGTTGGCCAGGTGATGAAGGCATCGAAGGGCCAGGCCAATCCGCAGATGGTCAACGAGTTATTGGCCCGGAAACTAGCCACGAAACTAAATTCCTGAGAGGCTGACTACTTAGCGGCGCCGGCGTTCTTCAACACTTGTTCTGCAAACTGATTTTCCACCTTGGCTTGGTCGCGTAGCACCTCGTAATACGCCGCCTTCAGTAGCTGCTCGCGCCGGTCGTGCAACTGTTGGCGAATTGCCTCGCGGGTGCGCGGATCGTCGCCCGCCCGTTGCCCTGACTGCTCTCTGGCCACTAGCTTGACGATGCGGAACGCCGCCACCTGATGGTTCGCCGGATTCACAATCGGGATCGCCGCCGAGTACTGGCCGGGCTTGAGCTTCAGAACCGCATCGCGGGTGGCGGAATCGGTGTTGCGAAAAGCCGATTCCGGCGAGAATCCCAGGTCTCCGCCGTTGTTCGACACGTCGGGATCTTCGGAATAATTCATGGCCAGCGTGGCAAAGTCATCTCCACTGTCCAGCCGGTTCTCCAGCATCTGGATCTTCTTCCGCGCTTCCGCTTCGTTCTGCGCTTTGTTGTTCTGCAGGTTGCGCACTTGCTTATTGGGCTGGGTCGTGACCAGAATCTGCGCCAGGTGGTACTGCGGCTCGATCAAGTTGAACTCCGACTTGTTGGCATTGTAATAGTCGGTGATTTCCTGATCGCTGACGTTGATGCGTGACGAGACTTCTTTGTTCAACACCTTGTCCAGGGTCAAGGACCGCCGCAGATCGCGCTTGAAGTCCTCCAAAGTGATCTTTTTTTCCGCTAGCTTCTGGTTAAACTGCTCGGGCGAAAACGGGGACTTGATTTCGTTGAGCTTCTTGTCCACATCCTCGTCGGTCGCCAGCAGTCCCAGCTTTTCGGCGCGCCGCATCAGCATTTCCGTCTCGATCAATTCCTTCAAAATTCCCAGGCGAAGGCTCACTGCCTGCTCGCCCGTCGGCTTCTGATCGGAACCTGCGGTTTGGTTGCCGTAGTACTTCTCTACCTCGTCACTGGTGATCTTGCGTCCGTCCACCGTCGCCATCACCCCGGCCCCGCCCTGGGTGCCTTGGCATGACACCAGCCCGGCCAACAGACTTCCAGTCAGCCCAATCATTTCCACACGACGAAGCAGAATGCGTTTGCTCAAAGTTCCTCCCCTGCAAATCTCTTACCGGGCTCTCCCCGGATCCATCCCGCCGTTGGTCGCATCACTACTCCAGCGCAAACTCCGGTGAAGTCGTCCCCTGCCGGTTTGCGTTCTTACTTGGACGGCGCGGCGGGCGGGGATGACGGCGCAGCCTCGGCCTTATGCACCGGCGGCGTAATGCCAGCGTCCAGCAATGCGCGATCCAACACCGCGCGTACCTCAGCCGGCGGCAAAGCCCCATCAATTTTCATTCCGTTCACGTACATCGTCGGCGTTGCGCTCAGCCCCAGCAGTTCGCCCTCGTTCATGGAGGCACGAACCATCTTGTCATCCTGCGCCTTGACGCACGCCTGCAGCTTTGAAGCGTCGAGCGAGTGCTTCTGCCCCTGTTCCAACGCCAGTTTGTCGAGCGAAGCGAATTGCGCGTCGGTGCCCTTCTGCGAACCCACCTCCCGCTGATTGGCGTGCAGGTAGTCCACGTAGTCCCAGTAGGCATCGTTGTTTTGCGCCTCCAGGCAGTTGGAATCAATGGCCGCGTGAATCGCCCACGGGTGAATGTCCACTAGCGGAAAATCTTTGTAAATGAACAGCACCTTGTCGCCATATTCTTTCAAAATGCCGGGGAAAAGCGTCTCGTGCATGCGGGAGCAGAACGGGCACTCCAAATCGTCGTAATTGACCGCCACGACTTTTGCATCTTTGTTGCCGCGGGTAGGCCGATTGGAGACGTCGATCTTCTTGAGCATGTCTTTGAGCGGATCCGACGTCAGATCCATCTTGATCATCCGCACCAGCGTCTTCCCATCTTTGGCCAACAGGAATTCAAACTCCTGCTTCTTGCCATTGTCGAAGGTGATGGTGACCGCGTCGAAGCCGGGAAAATCGCTGCTGTGGAGCGGGCCCACCAGGACTTTTACCTCGGGGGGGATGCTGTAGTTATTGCGCACCTTGCTCTCAATGCGGCGAACCACATCGGGAGGGGCCGATTGCGCCGCGCAGCCCAGGCAAATCAGCACAAGCAGGAACCAACACCGCCGGAAAAACTTCACTAGAAACCGCCTTAACATGGTGGGATAAGAAAATTATCTCATATGCCCGGATGCTCATATGCCCGGGTGTTCTACAGTATGATGCTGGCAGCCCAGGAGGGGGATGGTCTGCATGCGGCCAAACCTCGCATCCCTCGAGAGCGCCGCTCATGCTAGCTCCCTCACGCCTGCCGGGGTCGCACCTGCCCGCTCGTCGGTCCCGCCGGTGATTGTGAGATTTGTAACTCCTCCAGCCGCAGCAACTGGTTCATCGAGCCGGAGCGGAAGCCCTCCAGGTCGAGGGTCACGAACTTGAATCCCAGTTGCTTGAAGACGCGGACCAGTTGAGCGGCCATCTCCGGCGACAAGGCGCGCGGCAGTTCGTCCGGCGCGATTTCGATCCGCACCATTTCGCCATGATGCCGGGCGCGGAACTGGCGAAACCCCAGCGCCCGCAAGCCTGCTTCCCCTTGCTCGATTACCGCCAGAGTTTCGCGGGTTACTTCCCGGCCATATTCCATACGCGACGAAAGACATGCCGACGCCGGTTTGTCCCACACCCGTAATCCGGCGGCGCGAGCCAGTGCGCGAACCTCGTTCTTGGTCAGGCCCGCGTCCAGCAAAGGAGCGGCTACGTGGTGATCTCGCGCCGCCTGCTGCCCGGGACGGAAGTCTCCCTGATCGTCCAGGTTTACGCCATACGCAATCGAATCAAACCCGCGCGACTGCCGGAACTCCTCCATCACTTGAAACAACTCGTCTTTGCAGTGGAAACAGCGTTGCGAATCGTTGCGTGCGTAGTCCGGGTTGTCCAGTTCGTCAGTCTCAATCACTTCCAGCGGAATCCCCTGCTCCTGCGCGAAGGCGACCGCGTCTTCAAACTGGGCCCGCGCCAGGCTGGGGGAGTCGGCGATCAGCGCGAGCATTCCCTGTCCCAGCGTTCGGTGCGCGGCCCACGCCAACAGCGCTGAATCTACGCCTCCGGAATAAGCCACCAGAGTGCGGCCCAAAGCGCGCAGCCGCCCCTCCAGCCGCTCCTGCTTTGCGTCCAATTCTGCCGTCATTTCGATTCCATCCGCCATCATGTTCTTCCGCGGTTAGTACAGCCGCTCCTGCCGCCGCAGGTTTCCAAACGATCCTACATTGGCCAGCGTAAACGCAAAACGGTACTGGTTTTCATTGCGCACCGACCCCAGCGCAAAGCGCCGATATTCCACGCTGAATCCGCAGCAATCCCAATTGTAGGAGGTTTGCACCGATGCATATTGCAGAAAGCCCTCCGCAACGTCGAAGCCAAAACTGCTGGCCCCGCTAAACCCACGCCGGTTAGGCTCTCCGTAACCGAATAAAAATCGAAACTGGTGAAATTGTTGCACCGTGATCGTGGGCGGGATGCTCACAAAGCTTTCGCCCGCCAGCTTCAGAAATGTATCGCCCCCCCCGAACGTGAAAGGACCGGCGCGGAAGTTCGCCAGCACCGTGCTGGCGTCGATGCGCCCGTTCTTCAAGTCATAGTCCAATTCCCACTCGGCGTTGGTCCGCGAGTTCACGTCAAAGCGCAGTTTGGAAACCAGCGGCGACAAGTGCCGCGGGCTGGTGAGGAACGCGATGCCCGTGAAATCAGCCGTCGTGGTAAAGACATTGCGTTGCCCGGAGATCAACGCACCGCCAAAAGTCGGATCCAGAAAATACTTCTGGCTCAATTCCCAGGTCAGCACCTGGCGAGTCCGCTGCTCCACGCCGCACGGTTCGTTTTCCGCCACCAGACCTCGCTCCCAGGGAACCGGGCTGGTGCGGGCCGGCCTGCCGATGGTCAGCGATTGAATGCCTTGCACTCCGCAGTCTTCCGGTTTGGAGCGGACCTGTTTGCCATACAGCCGTTGCACTATTCCGTACTCCACCTCGTTGGTATTGCTCAGGATGTCGCGGTCATCGAAACGCAGCAACTCCCGGAAATTATCCACTCCGGTGGCAAACCGGTACACCACGCGCGGTTCGATCACGTGTTTCCACTTTCGTCCCAGCACCTCGTGGTCAAAAACTTTGGCCAGCGCCGGCGGCCGCATCTCCACGCTGGTCGAGAGGGAGCGGCGATTGATGCCCTGGTCGCTGGCGGTGCCAATGCCCGTGGTGGTGGCTGGGGCGGGAACGAAACTCTGCGTGTAATAGGTGTCGCGCAGACCCATTTCCGACCGCAGGCTCCAGCCCCGCCAGTGCAGCGGAAGCGAAAACATCGGACTGATGTCGAAGCGCCCCAGCAAGTTGGCGGTGCGGAAACCCGGTTCGCTGCGCGAGAGTCCCTCCCCCGCGCCATTGAACGACCAGAACAGCGGAGTGTGCCCGATCTCGCGTTCCACGCTGGAGACATCGATGCTGGGAGCGTGCAGAATAGTCACGACGTCGCCCTTCTGCGTGCTCTCGAAGTTCTGGTAGCGCTCCACCGCCGCATTGTAGGAGAACCCGTTGGTCGTCTTCGATAGAAACGCCCACGACTTGACTTCCGAGTTGACCGCCTGGCTGAACACTTCGTTGAAGGCCAGGCGGAAGACGAACGAGCTCAGATAATCAATGTCGGCCACGCCCCGGAATCCGCCCCAGAAACGCGACTCCGCGTTCAGCCGTACATTCTCACCGCCTTGCTTGGCGGGCGGTGAGCCGATCCCGCGGTCCACCACGCCAAAGTAATTCAGGTCGAGAAACGAAGTGTCACTGGGGCGCGCTCGAAATTCGCCCCGCTGCGACGATCCCCGCAGCGAGTAGTATTCGCCCCCCACCGTCGCATCCATACTGCGATTGATGGCCCAATATGCCGAATCGCCCACGATGAACCCTTTGCGCGACGATTGGCCAACACTCGGAATCAAGAATCCCGACTGGCGAGCCTGCTTCTCCACCGGATGCGTCACAAACGGAAAATAGAACACCGGGATCCCGTGCAGTTTGAAAGTGCTGCGGTAAATCTTCGCGTTGGCTCCAAGCTCCACTACCACTCTGCGCGCCTCGAATTCCCACTTCGGATGCGGCAGTTCACAGGTCGTGACCGTGCCATCGCTGACCACGTAACGCTCCGGCCCGGTCTTCTCGACCACCTTGCCGGTAAATGCGATTGGACTCGACGAGGTCAGAACATAGCGCGTGCGTATCAGTTTCAGGCCGATAGTTCCGGTCACGTTGTAGAAGCGGCCGGTTTCCATGCGGATGTTGTAACTGCCCCGGCTGGCCTCAATGTGCTCGTCTGACGGCCCTCCCTCCAGCAACATGTGGCCCTCGGCCGTGGCTTCGTTGGTTTGTTGATCAAAGCTGATTTCGTCCGCTTGCAGCACATAAGTGCGGAAGAAAATCTTGGCGTCGCCGTGGAGCTTGTAGAGGTTTCCGACCTTCTCCTGGGTGATGGCCTCCACCCGCGCCTCTTCGCCGTTCGCCGGGGCGGAACTCACGCTCGGGAAATGACTTGGCGAATCCTGGGCGCTCCGGTTTGGGGCAGACAGCAACTGGCTGGTTAATAGCTGAGGCGCCAGAATGTAATGACAAAGCCACGCGGCCGTGATAATCATTCGTATGCGGAAGCTCATCGGAAGCGAGCGCGTGTTGGGCCGGCTCATGCTGACGTTAGCATGGGGTTGGGCGGCGAAGCAAAGCCTGGCGCGTCGCGCTCTGTCCCGGCCTCCGTGGATCATGCTCTGGCCTTCTGCGGAGACCGCATAATGGACTGTCCTCGGTCTGGCGACCCGTGCCGCTGCTCTCGCTCCTGGAGTGGGAGTGCGAATGCCGGTGCGCAATTTGAAAGCGGCCGCGTCTTTGCCGACCCGGCCGACCTGGAAGAGTTCGATGCCAGCGAGCAGCAGTTTGCCGCGAGCCTGGAAAATTTTGCAACTACGAGCGTCAGCACGCCCAAGAGGTTCACGCCCAAGGAGTTCAAGGTGGAGCGCACTATGGAGCCGGCAATAGATTCATCCCCAGATTCGAGTTCACCGCGCCTGCCGCAAGCTCCGCTGCTCCCTACGGAGACCAGCGATGTGAGCGAGCTCGGCAGCGCCTCTGCTGCTGGAGGCGAATTGGCTTCTGGGTCGGAAAGCGCCTCCCCTGATAAATGGCGCGAGGAAGTGGCGGCGAGGATCCATCGCTATCGCGCTCGCGGCAAAGCCCGGCCGCCCCGATATCCGTCGCTGATGCTGAATTTCGACCCGCCCGAACCCCCGCGGTCGAGCTCATCCGCCGCCGAAGTCCGCCCAGCCGTCACGGCGTCCGCGGCCGTTTCTCCCCGCATTGCGGTCGTTTCAGAACCAGTCGCGTCCCTTGGACCAAGCCTCGCCGTGGCTACAAACCCCCAAGCCGAACCCATTCGCAAGATTCTGGAATTTCCTCGTCCCGTGGCTCCTCCCAAGGATGAGCTTGCCGAACCTGTGCAGTCGCGACCTCGCATCATGGAAGCCCAGGAAGCAGTTCCGCCGCCTCCCGCGCTCGGCGGCATTGTGATGGAAGAGCGGGAGCCGGCAGAGACCACCCCGGCGCAACTGACCTTTGAGGTTCCGGTTCGGGTGGCGTCTACCTGGCGTCGCGCACTGGCTGCGGCACTGGACTTCTTCCTGGTGGGCGCGGCGTTTACCATTTTCGCTGCCATCGCTTTTCGTTTCACCGGCGCCATTTTGCCCCGTCCGCAACTGATCGCAGCCGCCGCGGCGGTGCTCGCTGGGCTGTGGTCGTGCTACCAGTATCTGCTGGTGGTCTCGACTGGTAATACCCCGGGACTGCGGATGATGAAGCTTCGCTTGTTGCACATCAATGGCGCTCCCTTGTCACGCCAGATGCGCCGTTGTCGGGTGCTGGCGTCCCTCCTCTCGGCCGCATCGCTCGGCCTCGGCTACCTCTGGTGCTTCCTCGACGAAGACCGTCTCTGCTGGCACGACCGCATCACCCATTCCTATTTGACCCGCCGCTAAGCATCCTCAGCGCGCAAGCTTGTCATCCTGAAGCGCAGCGAAGGACCCGCTTCCGCCCGTGCTCATGTGGTCAACCTAACGGTTTACCCTGTGTAACCCTATGTCCCCTGTGGTTCAACCCCTTGCTTCCCGCGCGGCGCGAGCAATACGCGTGCTCTCCACCCCACGGGGCGAGTGTGTCAGTTTGAAATTAACGGATAACGCCTGCGGAATTTCAAACTGACCCACCACCCCAGCGAACAGACCCATTCGACAATTTCCGTGACTGCCCATATGCTATCTCTCTTAAGTTTGTGAAGCCCCAAGCCGGGGTTGAAGGGGAAATGGCCGCACCCACCGAAAGTGTCAAACGTCCCGCCGTCAATGTCTTCGTCGCGACCACCGTGATGTTGACGTTCATTTCCTTTTGGCGCGCCTCTGCCATTGTGCTTTCCGATCTGGCTTCCTCCGCTTATTACGCGGGCGGCGATGCGGAAAAAGTCATCGGCAAGAGCGCCCCCTGGTTCATCCTGGCGGTCATGCTGTTCAGCTACGCCGTGCGCGCGCTTTACATCGAATCTAGCAGCATGTTTGTGCGCGGCGGTGTGTACCGCGTAGTCAAAGAGGCCATGGGCAGCACTTTGGCCAAGTTTTCCGTCTCCGCGCTGCTGTTTGATTACGTCCTCACTGGCCCCATCAGCGCAGTTTCCGCGGGGCAGTACCTGGCCGGCTTCATCGGCGACATCAGTCGCTACATGCATCGCCCGATCTCATTCAACGAAAACCATTTTTCCGCCGCCTTTGCCGTCCTCATCGTGCTGTATTTCTGGTGGAAGAACACCCAGGGCATCCATGAATCCAGCCAGAAAGCCCTACAGATTATGGCAATAACCACCGTCATGGTGGTGATCCTTCTGATCTGGTGCACCATCACCGTCTTCAAGGTGCCGATTCAGTTGCCACCCAACCCTCTGCGCCCCGGCGTGGTTCCGCTTACCAAAGAGTCTTTGGGCTGGTTGCACGGGACCTGGGTCAGCCATCTGACCTGGATCATCGTCTTCGTCGGCTTCGGACATTCGGTGCTGGCCATGAGCGGCGAAGAAACCCTGGCCCAGGTCAATCGCGAGATTGAGCACCCCAAGCTCAAAAACCTGGAAAAAACCGGGCTGGTCATTTTTGTCTACAGCCTGCTGTTCACCTCGCTGGTTTCGTTCTTCGCGGTGATGATCATCCCCGACAAAGTCCGCCCCGATTATTTCGCGAACTTGATCGGCGGCATTGCCATGTATCTGGTCGGCCCGGTCTGGGCCAAGATTGCATTCCACGGGTTTGTGGTATTGGTGGGCGTGCTGATTCTGGCCGGTGCCCAAAATACTTCCATCGTCGGCGCCAACGGCGTATTGAACCGGGTCGCGGAAGATGGCGTGCTCACCTCGTGGTTCCAGAAGCCGCAAACCCGCTACGGCACCACTTACCGCATTATCAATCTAATCGTCATCATGCAACTGTTCACCATCATCGCCAGTGGCGGCGATGTGTACAAGTTGGCCGGCCTCTACGCCTTCGGAGTGATTTGGAGCTTCGCCATGAAGTCGCTGGCCGTTCTTGTGCTCCGCTACACTGAGCCGGAGAACCGCCAGTGGAAGGTTCCCGGTAACCTGCACATCGGCAAGACTGAAATCCCTCTGGGCTTGGCGGTCATTTCCGTCGTGCTGCTGACCACGGCGGTGGTGAACCTGCTCACCAAATCAGAAGCCACCATCGCCGGCGTGACCTTCAGCCTGGTTTTCTTCGCCATCTTCTCGATTTCTGAGCGCATGGTTGCCAAAGAGCGCCACGGCAAGCCCGAGCAGCTCGACCAATTCCGGGTTTACGGCAATCAGGAACTGGGTAGTGGCGCGCTGGGAGTCCGTGAGGGGAATATTCTGGTTGCGGTGCGCGACCCTCGCCGCCTGTATTATCTGCAAAGCATTCTGGGACGCACCGACACCGCCAAGCAGGATGTCGTGGTGATGAGCGCTCGCTTGTTTCATCGTGAGCACACCTTCAGCGGCAGCGCCGTCATGGAGACCAGCGAAATCTTTGACCACTACGAGCAAGAGTTGTTCACCGCAGTGGTAGCCGTGGCGGAGAAGGAAGGAAAAACGGTTTCGCTGCTGATGGTGCCCGCGAGCGATGTATTTGACGCCATCATTGTGACTGCGCAGCGGTTAGGATCGAGCCGGATTATTTGCGGCCTCTCCAATAAACTGACCGCCGACGAGCAGGGCAAGCTCACCGGCGATGCCTGGGAGCGGTTGCCCGAGCCGCGGCCCCGCTTGGCCCTGGAAGTCCACTCGGAACAAGGCGAGGTCAGCGAATATTATCTCGGTCCTCACACCCCGCGCATGCGTGTCCAGGACCTGGAACTCATGCATAAAGTCTGGCTCGACGTGACCGCCGACTCACGCTTTGCCGGCGCCCACCATTACCACGTAGTTGCGCTCGCTCTGGAGGAGTTGGAGCGCGAGCTGAAGAGCGACGAACGCGGCGAGGTCCTCGACAAGCTGGAACGCGAGATGCACAAGAAACTGGGTGAGAGCAGCGACGAGGAGTAGGGCGCGCTGCTCGCCCCTGGTCTTGCGTGGAAGCTGCCAGTACCTTGTTAGTAACCTTGGTAACGGTTACAAAAGGTCACACCAATCCTATCCCTTGCTCCTAACCTATTGCCCAACAGGCACTTGCTGGCGAAGAGGGAGATTGTCAAGAAAGTACAATTTCCTTGCTAAGCCTGCCTTTCTCGCCTACTATCTACTAGTGCGCTATCAGCGCGAGCCAGTGATGCAGCCGCTCCGCATCAAAGCGAAGAGAAGTTTTTCCGGGGAAGTGAAGTGCATTCAAGTCGCGCCACGTGGATTTTTCGTCTGGTGATGGTTTTTCTCGGCCTGTTACTGCTGGCAGAGAGTGGGATGGCCGCGCACATCGGCACCCAATCTCTCGTCCCCAAGTCCCGGACCCGGCGCCTGACCGAGAATCGTCACGCCCGCAAACGCATGAGGCAACTGGCCCACAGCCGAGGCTCCGCGAATCGCCACGCCCGCGGCCGCCGCTCCCGCTATCATGAGCGTTTCTATACCAGTTCTTTTGCGCAAGACTTGACTGACGGCGACGTCACCACCGGCGAAGATCCAGTGGTCCGCCAGGCCGCGATCGCCGCATTGGGGAACATGAATGGCACCGTGGTCGCCATCGATCCGTTGAGCGGACGCATCCTGACCATGGTCAACCAGCGGCTGGCGCTGTCCAGTGGCGCGCAACCCTGCTCCACCATCAAGCTGTCGGTCGCTCTCGCCGCGTTGAGTGAAGGCATTGTCACCAAAGATACCGAAGTCCGCATCGGACGCCGCTCGGAGATCAACCTCACGCAGGCGCTCGCGCACTCGAACAACGCCTATTTTGAAGAGCTGGGCCGCCGGCTGGGTTTTGAGAAAGTCAGCTACTACGCCCATCAATGCGGGCTCGGTGAACTGGCTGGCCGCAAGATTCCCGGCGAGCGCCTGGGAGCCTATCCGACCGCCGCCATTCCCCTCAGCCAGGGCGGTGTAGGCAAGATGTGCTCGTACGGCGAGGGCATCTCGATGACGCCGCTGCAACTGGGGGCGCTGGTCTCAGCGATTTCCAATGGCGGCACGCTTTTTTACCTTCAGCATCCCACCACCCCGGAAGCGATTGCCAGTTTCCAGCCCATGGTGAAGCGTCGGCTCGACATTGGCCAGGAAATTCCCCAGATTGTGGACGGCATGGCGGCCGCGGTGACTTATGGCACGGCCCGCCGCCTGGGCATCAACTTCAGCGAAGAATCGATTTTAGGCAAGACCGGAACCTGTTCCCATGCCGGCACTCGCTTCGGTTGGTTCGCCTCCTACGCCAATACCAAGGCCGGACGCATTGTGACGGTGGTCTTCCTGCAAGGCGGAAGGCCAACCTTTGGTCCCAAGGCAGCCGAAGTTTCCGGCCGTTTTTACCGCAGCCTCTACGACCACAACTTCTTCGCTGCCAACGGCACGCCAGCCAGCCCGGTCAGCGCGCCGTAAGCGGAATTCTCTCTCCGCCATCTTAAACGGCTGGATTCGTCCCAAACGGGCGGTCTGCATCCAAACGGGGCGGGATACTTTTCAGCCCCCGCGGCCTCGAAGCTAATTCCATTTCTCATATTATTTTCAATTTCGAGGCGCTTTTCGTTCTAGGAGTCGATTTAAGGCCCCTCGGCTTCCGAGATGACCCAAAGTGCCATCCCGACCCCTATCGTCGATTCTAGGGCCACTAGCGGCCCGGAAAATGGCGTTCCAGGGTAGGCGTATGACCTCGTTCCGCACTTCCCCAGACGAGTTTGAGCTCGGCCGATCACTCGAAAACCCGCTAAGTGCTTTTATTGTCAGCAGTTATATGTAATTTTGTAAAAATTGCCAGAAAATCATCGACTCGTAGAACGGACCGGGGTGTGTGGCTCCACTGGTGGGGCGGCCTCATTGCCAGCTCCACACGAAAAAGAGTGGAAGCCGACGGGTGAAGGAGGGCGAGGGAAAGGTTCAAACATCGCCCTGCCGAGTTCGTCGTCATGTGCCAGCTCCGCTGCTTGACATCATGAGGGGTGTGGCATATCTTCAGCCTACTCTGGCGAATGAAGCGTGACGCTTCAACCGAATATGAGATTTCGCGGTCTGGCCTTTCCGTTTCTCACCGTGCTGGTGGTTGCTGCGGGTCTTAGCTATTGTCGCGCCCAAGCTGCAACTCCTGCGGCGGACGCGACCAAGCCGAACGCCAAGGCAGTGGATGCCAAGCCGACCGCAACTCGCACCGTCGCAACTCCGCCCAAGGATTCAGGTACAGGCAAAGCCAAAACGGCGGCCAAGGAAAAAACTTCGGCCAAAGACAAAACAAAAGGCAAAGCTAAAGAAAAAGGCAAAACAAGCGGGGACGACAAAGTCACTGCGGATGCCAAGTCTGGGGAAGAAGACGAAAACAAGCAGGACGAGAAGGAAAAGAAGGACATTTCTGCGAAGGACGTCGCCGAGATTGCGGACTTCAGCAACTTCGATGCGGACCAGGTGTCGTTGTACTACTTCACCGACATTCCGAGGCTGATGTATGCCTTGAACGAAAAGGTCCAGACCGTGGGAGGCGCAGCCGACGCCGCAGCCAAAGCGGCTCAGCAGCGCGCCGACCTGGCAAAATCGGAATCCGATTTAGGCGATGCTCAGGCCGAGGTGAACCGCTACCAGCGGCAGACTCTGGAGCTCGAGGAACAGCAGCGGCAGGAGCAAGCCAATCTTCTGGACGTCCACATGAAACCGGCCACCCCGGGAACCGCAGGCAAGGTATGGGACTCCGTCCACACTGACTCCGCCGAAAACTCCCTCGACCGCACCGCCAAGCACGCCGCCAAGCACGACGGTGACGCCAGCGACATCGTCAGGCCCAGCAACTCCCGCAGCTACTCCCCCGGCAACTCCAGGGACGGCGCCATCAAGCGCGACGACAGACTCGACCAGCGCTCCCGACGATTCGCAGAACTCATCCAGCGATGCGTCGAAATCGGCGGACGCGCCGAAATCCACCGATACGACGAAACCGACGACCGATGCGCAGAAGCCAAAGGCAGACTCGCAAGCGGAACCCGCTACCAGCTTGGCCGCGAAGTTGGCCGCCGCGCGCAAATCTCTCAGCGACGCCCAAACCGCAGTCGTCCAAAATCGCAGCAAGATGTTGCTGGCAGCCCGGGCCGAGTCCGACGCCTTCGCCTTCGCTCGGGACAATTCCCCGTTCCTGTTTGCATCAGCGGACCTCTCCAGTCCCGATCCCGCCAAGCGAGTCATGCTCTATGCCTTCAACGACAGCAAGACGATTTTCATGCGCGGCACCCCCAAGGACCTGGCCCTGGTCAAGCACACCATCGCGGTGTTCGACCGGCCGGCTCCGCAAGCGCGGCTGACGCTATGGACCTTCGAGATTGACGCCGACGCATCCGGCAAGACCAACCAAAAAGCGGCCGAGAGCCTCAACAAGTCGATGGAGATTGTGGACGAGGAACTGAGCCAGACCCGCGCCCTGGAGAACACTACTCTGAGTCT
>JANYBT010000046.1 GCA_025360645.1 Acidobacteriaceae bacterium
GCAGCAACAAGTTCTCTCTAAGCCCATCCAGATTGAACTGCGGAAGAATGACGCGCTGCCCGAAGTGAACCACGACAGCGACCAGATCCATCAGGTGCTGTTGAACCTGCTGCTCAATGCAGTGCAGTCCATTACAGGGCCAGGACAAGTGACGGTGGAGCTGGCGGCCCGCGATAATTACGCGGCCATCCTCGTCCGCGACACCGGACGCGGCATCACCAGCGAGCATTTGCCGAACATCTTTCGTCCCTTCTACACCACCAAGGGAAATGGCACCGGGCTCGGGCTATCGCTGGCGCGGCGGATTGTCGAAGAGCATCACGGCCAGATCGAAGTGGAGAGCAAGCTAGGCAAGGGCACAACGTTTGTAGTGCTGCTTCCCCTGAAGAAAGTGGATGCGGAAGCGGCGGTGGCCTAGCCCGCAATCCGAAGTTCTGCTTCACGGACGCCTGGCTTGTTCCATGTACCTTTCCAAATCCATTCGCTCGGGATCATTCTCGAAATCAGGGTAATAGTCACACACCATCTTGGTTTCGGCGTCGGACAACTCCAAATACTCGCGGGGCTTGACGTACCAATATTCGTAAGCGCGGTTGGCCTCATAGACCGCGACCTTGCCGAGGAGCGCGAGGCGTTGTACCGTGGCGCTGGCGCGATCCGGGTCGGCTACTAGCAAGGCAACCTGTGCCCTGGCCTCCTGGAACGCTTCGTAAGCGGAACTGTAGTCATCGGCCATCTTTCTGGAAAAGCTGTACACGTCTTCGTCGTCATCCAGGTAGGCGAGCGCGTTGAAATAAGTTTTTAGCGCCGCGACATCGTCGGTGGGGTAATAGTGATTGCGGATTTCGTGCCAGCAGTGCGCGCAGATGCGCTCCCCCACCCGGTTCTTGAAGTAAAACCCGCCCAGCGCCATCCGCATGTCACGCATCAGCTTGCCAAAGCGCAGCAGGTGGAATAGTAATTCTTCAGTCTTGGCTTCTTGAATATTGGTGACCGGCGGTTCCCCTGGAACTGCAGGCTTCCCGAGGTCCGCCACATTCTTTTGGAAGTCGTCCCATGCCTTCTTGACACCGGCCGTGGTGCTGCCGATGGGGATGTAGAACTGGCTGGCGCGGGTGTGGCTCTCGGGCAGCATCAGCTTGTAGGTCTCGGCTCGGATGGACCGCTCCTGCTCCTGTTTGCGGTCCTGATGTTGCAGCCACCAGGTGAACAGGCCCGTGATCAAACCAAAGATGGCGGCGGCGGCAGGGATGGCCAGGTCCTTGTTCTGAGCCAGGAAATGCTCGAAAGTGTTTTGCACTGCGTGCGACCCTGCGGCGACGCTGAGCGTGGATTGAGCAGAATCGATCTTGTACTGGAACACGAAACTCACCGTAGTTGCAGCGTGACGGTTCTGCGAGATTAGCGTTCCCCACAAGGCGGATTTACCTGTTGGCACGTCGCCCAGAGCCGCAGGCAGTGTGGCCCGGGCAATGCACACGTCGGACGATGAGCCCACTGGTCTGGTGCACAGTTGCGACAGAGCATAGTCGTCGGGAAGGATGCGGATCAGCGCGACATCGTGAACCGTGTTCTTCGGGTCGGAGTTTTGCAGGGTGCCGCTGAAATGGATGCCCTCGCCGATCAACGATGCCTGTTCGGCTAAGGTAACGGAAATTGTAAACACATCTTTCGCGGGGTCCGGCGCCGGGACGACGCCTTGGGCCGAGACCGAGAGCGGGGCCAGCCAGAACGGGACTAGCCAGAGCATGAGCAGCAGTGCGAGATGCGAGGCGGGTTGGCGGGGCATGGCGAAGCCTCGACCGCTTGGGCCGAATGCGGAAATCATACACCCGTTTCTTGCGGCGGCTGCGAATTTTTGTCCGTTGACCGCCAGAGAACCGTGTCGGACGAGGCGGCGCCCGGCCCTCCCTTTTCACTCCACTGCGGTAGAATCGGGGTGCGCCCATGGCTTCCGAAAAAATCTTGATTGTGGACGACGAACGCCTGGTGCGCTGGTCGCTGAGGCAGAAGTGTGAAGAGTGGGGGTATCAGGTGGTGGAGGCTGACGCGGGCGAGCCTGGACTCCGCATGGCGCGGCAGGAGTCGCCGGACTTGGTGCTGCTCGACGTGCGGCTGCCGGATATCAGCGGGATTGAAGTCCTGGGCCAGCTCAAGAAGTCGGGCGATGCCCGCGCCGTCATCATGATCACCGCCGATCCGCAACTTGACGATGTGAAAGTCGCGCTCAAGCTTGGAGCGTATGACTTTGTTGGCAAGCCGCTGGACTTTGACGAGCTGCGCGTCGCCATCAAAAATGCGCTGGAGACCTCGCGACTGCGCACCGAGGTGCATGCGCTGCGCGGCGAGATGAAGCGTCGCGCCGGCTATCACCAGGTGATTGGCGCGTCGGCGAAGATGACCGAGCTGATGAGCTTTGTGGCCAAAGTGGCGTCCAGCGAAGCCACCACCATTCTGATTCAGGGCGAGAGCGGGACCGGCAAAGACCTGATTGCCAAGGCCATCCACTATGAGAGCTCGCGCCAGGAAAAGCAGTTCGTGGCCATCAACTGCTCGGCCATTCCGGAAACCCTGATGGAGGCCGAACTGTTTGGCCACGAGAAAGGCGCCTTCACCGACGCCAAGCAGATGAAGAAGGGTCTGTTCGAGGTGGCCGACGGCGGCAGCCTGTTTCTGGATGAGATTGGCGAACTGTCTCCGCTGTTGCAGGCCAAGCTGCTGCGGGTGCTGGAAGATCAGTTGATCCGGCGGGTGGGCGGAGTGCGCGACATGCAAGTGGATGTGCGGGTGATCGCCGCATCGAACCGCGACCTGGAGAAAGCCGTGCGCGAGGGGCAGTTCCGGCAAGACTTGTATTATCGCCTGGCCATCATCGCGATTTTTATTCCGCCGCTGCGCGACAGAAAAGAAGACATCCTGCCGCTGGTGGAATTTTTCATTGGCCGTTACAACAGGAAATTCAAGAAGTCGGTGCGTGGCATCACCGATGAGACTCGACGCTTGTTGCTGGCACACCACTGGCCGGGCAATGTCCGCGAACTCAAGAACTCCATCGAGCGGGCCATGATCCTGGAGGAAGAGCCCTACCTGCGTCCGGCCTACATGCCGTTTTCAGTATCGGAGTCGCAGTCGGGCATGACCCTGTTTGAGCGCACTGCGGCGAATGAATTGGGACACGCACTCGAGAATGGGCGGACGCTGCCCAGGCTGTACATCCCCGAAGGCGGGACTTCGCTGGAAGAGGTGGAACGCGCCATGGTGGAGCTGGCGATGCGGCAGGCGGGAAATAATCAGACGCACGCGGCCAAGCTGTTGGACATCAGCCGTGACGCCCTGCGCTACAAGCTGAAGAAATTTGGCATCATGCACGAAGAAGAAGTGCAGGGCTAAGACGCGCGCTGGGATGGCGATTCCCGCTTAGGGCTGAAATGTCGCAGCGTGCTCGCGGACAAATTGATGGAACGGGATTGGTTTCCGTCCCAGAAGTTGCTCGACCGCCGAACTCACATGACTGGCTCCCCCTGCGCGATAAAGACTCTGCAAGTCCACCAGGGCGTCGGCACTCCACTCGGGCACGGTGTGTCCTCATGGTTGTTATAACGGACGGAGTTCTTTGTAGCAAGTACGCACCTTTATGTGCTATACCAACCAAATGGTGCGTACTAAGGAGCAAGCCAACGTCTTGAACGGGAAGTGCCCATCCCAGCAAGTGCTGGGCCTGGTGGCGGATCGCTGGTCGGCACTGGCCATCTACTGTCTGTCCAAAGGGACCAGGCGCAACAGCGACCTGATGCGGCAGATCGGCGGGGTCTCGCAGAAGATGCTGACCCAGACTCTCCGGCGATTAGAGCAAAATGGAATTGTCTCGCGCAAGGTGTACCCGGTCACCCCGCCGCATGTAGAGTACTCGCTGACGGCACTGGGCGCGAGTTTGACAGCGCCGCTGAAAACTTTGTGTGAGTGGGCTCAGAACCACATGGGCGAAGTGCAACGCGCGCGCGCCCGGCACCAGCAACAGGAAGAGAAGCGGGATCCTGTAGCGGAGGCGTAGCGTGTGGAATGGATTCGCGAAAATCATATTGGCGGGAACGAGGAGGCGGGAATGAGCGAGCAGCAGCCGGCCCTGGAGCCGCGAATGGAACGGCGGATGAAGCGGCGATTTGCGCTGCGGCTACCGCTGCATGGATGGTACGGTGGAGAGAATCGAAAGGAGTTTGCCAGCACTACCCAGGACATTAGCGTAGGGGGAGTGCGCTTTCATCTGGACGATGCGCCGGAGAGTGGCGCCCCGATCGAATTCACCCTCACGCTGCCGGAAGAGATCACGTTGAGCCAGCCCATCCGCGTGCGCTGCAAGGGACGGGTGGTCCGGGACGCGGGACTCGGGGCTGACCGGAAGAGACTGGTGGCGGCGATCATTGATGACTACGAGTTTGTATCGGAAGGCTGAGAGCGGGTGGGGGCGGTTTTCGGGCATGATTTCTCAAAACACTTTGCGGGTCTGGCTGTGCGCTGGAGTGGTGGTGGCGGCGGAGTTCGTGCACGCCCAAGCGCCACATACTGCGCTAACGCCTGCGCCCCAGGCATCGCCAACGCCTGCGCCAACGCCCAACCGCACAGTATCGCAAAACAGTGTCGGGGTTGGCCATGTCCAACTTGTCCGCGACCAGGACGGCGAGGCGGTCGAGGTTTGGTGCTCGGGGCCGGTCAAGCCGACGTTTCAGGTGCTGACCAATCCGGAACGGCTGGTGATCGAGATTCAGGGCGGGCATCTGACGCAGGGCCACCCGGTGATTGCCGCGCGGGACACCATCGTGCAGGCCATCCATGTGGAGCAGCAGCGCACTCCGCGGGCAGTGCGCATCGTGGTGGACTTGCGTTCGCCGCAAACTTACAAATGGAAACAGGCTGGGACGCATTTGCAAGTCCGGTTGGGCGGGAATGGCAACCCGAGCCAGTCAGCGGGTGCTGAGCCGGGGGGCGGCGAAATGGTGACGCCGGTGAGGCGCATCGCTCCCGGGTCGTCCATCACCGCGGGATCGGATACGGCGATTCTGCGGATGCCCAGTGGCGGCGAGGTGCGCGTGTGTCCGGGAACGACAGTTTCGGTGACGCCTGCGCAGAACGGGCGCGACCTGCTGCTGGCCATGAGCACGGGCGCCATCGAGGAGCACTTTCACCTCGGCGTGTCGGACGACACCATCGTGACGCCGGATTTCCGCATTCTGCTCCCCGGGCCCGGAGAGTTTCACTTCGCAGTGAGTGCCGACGACAAAGGCAACACTTGCGTGCGCGGACTCCAAGGCAACACGGCGTCCGCGTTGGTGACCGAACTGATGGGCGACCGAACCTACCAGGTGAAGCCGACGGACCAACTGATGTTTCACGCCGGAAGCCTGGACAAGGTGGATGCGCTGGTGCCGCTGGAGTGTGGCTGTCCTCCGCCCTCGCGACCCATCGTCAAGGTGGCGGAAGCGACGCCGGAAACTAAAACGGAAGCAGCTTCGGAAAACAAAACCGAAGCAATGCCGGACTCCAAAGAAGCTGCCGCCTCAGCGCCTGGCCCCGTTATCCCCGCGGCGCCTAGTCCGGCTGCCGCCGAGCTAGCGAAACCGTCCGACGCCGGCGCGACGGTGAATTCTGAATTTGTCTATCGCGCGCCGGACGTGGCCGAAGCGCCAATGAAGGACGCGAACCAACTGGCCATGACTACCAGAGAGCGCCTGGGTGAGTTGCCCCCGCCGCAGCCCGAACCCCCGCCCCCGGCCAAGAACCAATCCAACTTTTGGCGCAAAGTGGGAGGGTTCTTCTCTCGCATCTTCCGCTAGGGTGAGGGCGGCCAGCAGACTATCCCGCAACTCAATCCAGGCTTCCCTTCATGTAACGCGGGAGAAGCCGTGACCTTGCCAGCACTCGGCAAATTTTGAGTGCTGCGGCCTAGCTGAACTGACGCCGAACGGACTTGCCGAGGGGCTCGACCTGCTTGCGAACGCCTTCGGCGAAGTCGCTGGTGCGCTCCACTACGTCTCCGAGGCGATCTTTCGCTTCGTCGGCCCAGTCGCTTACGCTGTCGAGCGCGTCGTCGTAGCCGCTGCGCAGGTCCTTGCGAAGCTCTTTGCCGGTCTTGCGAGCCAGGAGCAAACCAATGCCTGCACCGATCCCGATACCCACGAAAAGAAACGCCACAGCAGAACCGTAATCCGATGCTTCATATCTACCGGAGCTCATAAATTCATCCTCCGCAAAAAGTGTCTGTGATCCAGGTGCGCTCCGATGGTTCCGGAACCGTACCACCCTCATTCTATTCCGGTTGCGTTCGCCGCGCAGCCCGGGGCTTTCCGTCTCGTGGCCAACCCCTAGAAAGTGACCTTGAGCGCGAGTTGCATAATCCGAGGATCGCGCACGGATGCCACCTTGTAGAAACTGCTACTGCTGATGCGGGTGGAGACAAAGCTGTTGAAGTTGGTGTGGTTCAGGATGTTGAATGCCTCGGCACGGAATTGCATGCCCAACCGTTCGGTGATTTTGATGTTCTTGAAGGCCGAGAAGTCCAGCCGAACTATTCCGGGCCCGTTGATGATGTTGGGCCGGGAGTTGCCAGGCAGATTGTTGCTGGGATTGGCAAAGTCCGCCTTGGTAATAAAGTTGTCGAAAGTGTGTGGCTGGCCGGCGTTGGGATCCTGCACCACTACATCAGCGCGCTGGGTGGCATAACTGTTGCCCAGGGTCCCGGTGCCCGCGTAGTCGCGGAAGCGCGAACGCACTTGGAACGGAAGTCCAGTCTCCGCCGTCAGGATGCCCGACAACTCCCATCCCCCCGCCGCGTGCCCCACGAATCCGCGCTGCGCTTCGAAGAAGGGCAGGGCATAGACATAGTTGAAGGTGAAAATGTGCCGCCGATCGAGCGCGAGGCGGCCGTATTCCGCGTTCAGGTTATAGGTGTTTTGCGGGCTGCCGCAGCAATCGCCGTAGAGGCTGGTGTTGTTGCCGCGTCCCAGCGCCTTCGACCAAGTGTAGTTGGCCACCAGCAGAGAATTTCCCTTGAACTTCTTGGTCACCTGGGTCTGCAGGCCGTTGTAGTTGGAGGTGTAGATGTTCTTGATCTGGTTGATGGCCTCATATCCGACATAGGGTCGGATGGCATTGAGCGAAGCTTCCGAGTATAGACTTGCGGGGTCGCTGGAACCGAAGGTGGTCAAGTATCCACCCGCAGGAAGGATGCCGGCCGCGAGCGCGGATCCGGGCAAGGGCTGATTCACGTCCAGGTTGCCGGGCAAGTGCCGACCCTGATTCCCGTAGTAGCCGATGTCAATCAAAGTCCCCCCGCCAAGGTCCCGCTGATAGTCCAGGCTCCACTGCTCGGTATAGGGTGTCTTGTAACCTGGCCCCGCAGTCAGCAGGTAGGGAATCGACCCCAACGCTCCGCCGGAAGTGGGATTCAGCAGCGAGGTCGCGCCGGTGCTGATGGTCGCGATGTTGGCCTGATTGAAGACGGTGGTTTCGACTGGGCTGACCGACGGCGAATCGTAGAACAAACCGAATCCGGCGCGGATGGAACTCTTGCCATCCCCCGACGGGTCGTAGGCAAAACCAACGCGAGGGGCGATGTTGTCTTTGGGAGTCGGCAGAACGGCGTTGCCATAGCCGGCGTGCCCGGCGAAGAGCACTCCGTTGAACGGATTCTGCCCGGGAAGACAGGTGGCAGTGCCCGTGATGCGATCCACGTTGCATGCCGCAGAAGGGTTGTACGCCGCGGGGTTAAACGTGTTGATCTGATTATTGACTTCGGTGGGCTGCCGGAACAGCGAGTAACGCGCCCCCAAAGTCAGGGTCAGCCGGTGATTGAAGCGCCAGGAATCCTGGCCGTAAACCTCATACTGATTCTGGCGAATGCGGGCGTGAGCGTCGCGCGACGACTGCGAAAAACCGGAGGAGTTTCCCAGCAGGAACTGCGCCCACTCTTGCTGGAAGACCCCGTTTCCGGTGGGGTCTGAGAAGTTAAAGGAGCCCACGTTCGTGTTGAAGCCGCCAGCGTCGTTCTCGTCTTTCTCGTAGTGGTTGTAACTGAAGCCGAACTTCATGGTGTGGTTGCCCCACACCTTGGTGATGTTGTCGTAGATATTGCGATTGCGGTTGTAGTCGCGATATTGGCCGAAGCCGACCGCGCCGGCGCCATCGTCGAAAGTGATTTGGGGCACCCGGGCCAACTGAATTGCGTAGGGCAGCACAGCTGCGGCCGCGGCGTAGGCATTGGGCGACCGGCTGGCCGCCACCAGGCCGATCGGCGTGCTCTCAATCGCACCGTGCGAGTAAGAATATCCGATCTCATTCAGGAAGGTTGAGGTCAACGTGCTAGTGCCGTGCACGGTAAGGATGCGGCCTGGAGCGTTGGTCTGAGTGGTGGAGAGACCGGGCACCGAATTGCCGGTGAACAGCCCGCCATCCTCGACGGTGGGAATGTCGTCATGGCTGTACCGGAAAGACAAGTTCAGCTTGTTGCCGAAGTTATGATCGATTTTCACGATCTCCTGGCGAAAGTTGAAAGTACTATTCAACGAGGCCGAGAGCAGGTCGTTGACCGGGTCCTGGGGCACCGGCAGCTTGGAAAAAATATCGTTGATATAAGCCTGGGCAATTGGGTTCGGCGTAATGGTGGTGGTGGTAAAAGAGCAGGCCGCATCCCCGCAAACCGGCTGGCTGAAGATTCCGAGGCGCTCGTTTGCGTTGGGGACGGCCGAGGTGATGGCGTTGCTGGACGCATGAATGCGCCGAAATTCCTGCGAGAAGAAAAAGAATGTCTGGCTCTTTTCCCGGCTCACCACGCCTGGAATATAGAGTGGCCCGCCCAGGGTCCAGCCGAAATTGTTGTAGCGCAGGGGCGGCTTGGGGTTGCCGTTTCGGTTGCTGATGAAGTCGTTGGCGTTTAGCACGTCATTGCGGAAGAACTCATACCCGCTGCCGTGGAAGGAACTGGTGCCCGACTTGGTGACCACGTTGATCTGCCCGCTCGCACTGCGCCCAAACTCTGCGTCGTATTGCCCGCGCAGCACCTTGAACTCTTCAATGGAGTCCACGCTGGGGTAGGAGAGCAGAGTCAGGTTGGAGCCGCGGTCCACATTGTCGGCGCCGTCCACGGTCCAGTTGTTGCCGCTGTTGCGTCCCCCGTTGACCGCGAAGGAAGTAACGTTGGTCTGGTTGGCGTAGTTGCTGACGCCGACATAAATCTGGTCGGTGGTGTTGGCGCTCACCCCGGGCTGCAGTGCAACCAACTGCTCATAGTTGCGGTTGTTGAGCGAGAGCTCACGCACCTGAGTGCCTGTGATCAGGCCTTGCGCGGCGGTGGTCACGGTATCCACCCGAACCGCATCGGCTTGCACCTCCACCGTCTGGCTCTGGCCCGAGACTTTCATGGTGACGTCAACGTTGACCCGGTCATTGACGTTGAGGCGAATGGAGGTGACCGAGGTCGTCGCGAAATTGGCGGCGGTGACGGTGATTTTGTAAGTGCCGACAGGCAGCAGCGCCGCGACATACTCCCCGGAAGAACTAGTGGTCAGAGTGCGCAGCACGGTGTTTTGATCGAGGTTGGTGACGGTTACGGCGGCGTTAGCGACCACAGCGCCGGACGAATCTTTGACCAAGCCGCGAATATCGCCGCTGATGCTTTGGGCGAAGCCTAGGGAGAGCAGAACCAGACTAGCTGTGAGCGACAACAGGAAGAAGCGGGCAGAACGCATGACGACCCTCCCATGGCTCGCCGGAAACCCGCGGGGTTTGGCGGCGGCGAAAGTGAAACCCAATTTTACACCTCTCAGCGGGCCGCGAGTCAAGCGCCTTTCCAGAATACTCGCAAATCGCTACATTTGTTTCAGCACGACAACCTCTTCCCATTCGAGGAGGCGGGCGGCCCACTAGTCGTTGTACCAGCGGAATCCGGTGCGTTGCTCACGGTCCACACGCTTCAGAATGCTGAGAGTGCGGCCGCGACGATGATTGGCGCACACCGTCATCAGCACGTTGATGAGGGCATGGGGCGCAGCGTAGGAATGGCTGAACGGCGCTTGCACTGGAGTGAGAAAGTATTCGTCGGCAAAGCGTGCCGCGGGCGAGGCGGCAGAGTTGGTAATCGCGACGCAATAGACCCCGTTGCCGCTCGCCTGCTTCAAGCCTTCAATGGTCTGGCGCAGCCCGCGCTGAAAGGTGATCGCGATCACCAGATCGCCCTTCCCGAGAGCGCCCACGACATGGAAGATGCGGCCCGCAGACACCGCACCAATCGAAGGCAGTCCGAGCAGAGTGAACTTGTAGTCCAGAGCATCGGCAAGGCCGGAAGCCATATCGCCGGCGATCACCACAATGCGGCGGGCGCGATACAGCCTCCGTACCAGGGCCTCAATACGCGGCAGGTCTAGGGTATTGCGCAGGGCTTGCAGATTCTTCAGATCCATTTCCAGCGCACTCGATCCCAGGCTGGCGAGCGAGGAGGGCGAGTGGTCGTCACTGCGCATGGCGTCGAGCGAGGTGGCGGTGGCGATGGACAGTTCATGCAGGTAGGCCTTGAACTCGCGATACCCGGCAAACCCCAGCGCGCGCACCACTCGGACCACGGTGGCGGGATCGGTGCCGAGGCGGGACGCCAGCCCGCGAATGGTCAACAGGACGAAGTCGCGGGGATGTTCCTGCACTGGGCGGATCATTTCCTGGCGCTTCTTATTAAGCCGTCGCACCCGCTCGCCGAAGCTCGGTTGAGGCTTGTGGACGGGCAGGGGATGCACCGCCAGATGCCCTTCGCTCGGTTGTCGATGAGACGACATGATCAGTCAACGTTTTCCAAACGCAACAAATGTATCACATCGCGCGGCCTTGCACTGAACCATCGCACGACGATTTCAGCATCCAAACTAAGGGAAAGTTGGTGGAAAAGCTGTTGTAGGAAATTCGGCGAAGCGGGGGACGGCCCCCCGCGGAGGCAGTTGCCAGTGAGTGCGGCGCCCAGGTGAGGGTCTGAAACCAGAATGCGAACGCGGCGCAGCGGGGCTGGATCTCGACAAGAGCTACAGAACGGAAGGGCCCAACTGACTCGCAGGAGTTCAGCGAACCAGCCGGGCCCGACTTCGACCACAGTACCTTCCTTAGCAGGGCAGTTACTTGCCGCTGCCGCTCAGGCTGATGGTTTGTTTCTTGCTGCTGGTGTTGTCGTTGACCGTAACCGTCCCGGAGCGAACTCCTTTCAGCGTCGGGGTAAAAGTCACGGTGAAGGTGCAAGTCCCCAATGCAGCCAAGGTGCTGGGAAAGACGGAGCAAGTGTTGGTCTGGTTAAAATCGCCGGAGATAGTGATGCTGGTGATGGTCAACGGCGTGGTGGTGCTGGTGTTAGTGAGCGTGGAGGTCAAAGCCGTGCTGGTGGTTCCAACCGTCCATGCGCCGAAACTCAGCGAGCCGGGAAGGAAAGTCGCGATAGGTTGCGCCAAGCCGGTGCCGGTCAGATTCACCACTTGAGACTTAGTGGCGTCTCCGTTCTTGACGGTGAGCGTGGCGGTATAGGCAATCGCTGCCGTCGGGGTAAACGTGATGGTGACGGTGCAGGTGGCTCCCGCAGCCAGGCTGGCGCCGCAATTGTTAGTCGCTTTGAAAGCCGCGTTGCTGGAGGTGTAACTCGTCATTGAGATCGAAGTGCTTCCGAAGTTCATGATGGTAAAAGTCTGCACGCTCGAGCTCGTCTCTATGGTAGTTGGAAAGTTGAGATTTACAGTCGAAAAACGCAACGAAGTTTTTGGCACGGTCAGGAAGCCGCGGACCATGCGGGTCAAATCGCCGCTGTTGGCAACGATAGTGAAGGGATAGGTCCCGACAGCGACCGCCGTGGTGGCGCTCAAAGTGACCGTCGAGTTGCCGGAGGTGTTGATGGAAGGCGTGCCAAAAAAGCCAGAGAGGCCTGCGACTTCGCTGGTGCCATCCAGGGTTAAGTTGACGGTTCCGCTAAAAGACAAGGAAGTGACTGAGGTGGTGACGACTGTATTGCCGGCCGGGTCGAGCGACGGCGCGGGTTTGTCGAGGGTCAACCAGTAGTCGGTCATGTCTGGCAGGATGGAGTTGCAGACCGTAGCTGGGTCCGTGGCCGGCGCGGCGAATGTGGACAAAGAGTCTTGTCCGGTCGTGGTCTTCCAGGCGGAAAAAGACAATGCGGCGTTGACCTTGGGTACGGGCACGAAGAAGGGAGCAGTATTGGTCGCGCTCCACCAATTGTTGCTGTTTGAGACCAGCGTGGTGACGAATGACGTCCAGTCGGTTCCGTTCAGAGTCGGGTCGGAGAATACACTTTGGGTAGTGCCGACCCCCTCGATCGAATTGCCGGTCATGGTGAAGTTTTGCGAGACCAGAGTGTAAAGTTGTTTAGTCTCCCAGTTCGTCACCTGGATCCCGTTTGCCGTGCCGAAGACTAGCACCTGCGACGGCGGATTGTTGACTACGTTACTGTCGAGAAGAGAAATGCCGGTGGAGTTGCGGATAGACAGTCCTCCGGCCCCGAGGAGAGGACTGCCGTAGCAGAGATTACTCTTGGAGATGCTAATGGGCCCCTCATTCTTTTCTGTAAAGACGGCGCCAATCAGATTGTTGGTAGAGGTGAGATTGGTAGCGGTGACGGTCGCATTGTCCGTATCCCAGTGGACGCCGAAGGTCTCATTGTACGCCAGGGTCAAGCCATTGATAGTGTCGTTGTGGGCTTGGAAGGGATGCATACCCCCGATATTGCAAGCGTAATACGCGCCCTGCGCGCCACGCCAGTTGTTGAAGTTGGACGTATCACTCGTCCACTGACCGTTCTTGGTTTGGAACTCCTGCAGTCCGCTATCCCCGTTGTGGTTGGTGATGGTGTTTTGCACGGTGAAGTTGATGTAGGGGTTGGATATGGACAGTCCCTGCCCGTTGTTCCAATTGATAGTTAAAGTATCTAAGATCACATTACTTCCGGAACCCGCGATTTGCACCGCAGCGCTGGCACGGCAGGAGTTGGCGTACTGGAAGGACAATCCGCGCAGCACAATGTTCGACTTGCCGCCTATCCTCCACAGGAGAGGTTGGGTGGCGGTCTCAATGGTTGCGGTGTTGACGTTCGTTCCGGAAGGCGGCCACAGGTACGCCAGGGATTTTGTGTTGTCCACGAAAAACGTTCCCGGCTGCATTTGAACGATGGCCAACACCTGAGTCATGACCGTACCATTGACCACCATCATTTCCGGGCGCAAAGAGATGTCGGCAAGGCTGGGACAGCCGCTGACTTGTCCGCACGCAGCGAAGTTGTAGGTCCACGCATCTTGGTAAATGCTGGAGTTGCCGGAGTATACGGTCCAACCGGTTAACACGGTGGCGCCAGAAATGACAACCGTGCCATTGGTGACCGCCTGGAAGGTCATGGGCAGCGCGGTGTCCTTGGCCGAGGTGGTCATCGTGACACTTTCGCGGGAGGTGCCGGGTTGGATGTTGACCTGAGTTCCAACGCTGCTTTGGTTGTTGGCGACGGCGGTAGTTACCGCTTTGTTGATGGTTTGGAAGGGAAAAGCCATGGTTCCCGAGTTAGTATCGTTTCCGTTGGTTCCATCGACATAGACGAACGCGGTCTCGAGACCTTCGTTCACGACACCCTGGGCCCAGGACACTACGGGATAGACACACAGGATGAACGCGATAAAAAAATACTTCAGAATTAATACACTTGGACGCATGGTAGTACCCTCACGGTTCTCAGAAATAGGGTAAACCGCATCCGCGCCGGGTGGCACTCCTTGTATTCGCGGAAACGCTCACTGCACAGTTGTAGTCGTATGCCTCTATAAGTATTGTTGCTGGCACGGCCTGAAAATACTGTTCACGATTGCTCACCTATTGTTCTTTATTGTAGTGTGAATAAGTTATTGTACGTAACAAGCTATCGTCGTGAGTGTTAGGTATTTTACATACCCCTAACGCAGAAACCCCGCTGCATGATCGCAGCGGGGCTCGCTAGGGTGCAGACGTGTTGGTTGAAAGGTAAGTACACGGTACATCGTTGATGTCGGTATCGCCACTCGATATCCTGGTTGAGCTATTATAAAAGCCTTCCCCAGTATTGGCGGTCAGTTGCACGCCCACACCAGTCACCGTGGCGCCGGTGACCCAGGTCCCGCTCTCCGTACCCGTCAGCGTGTAGATGTGAGTTCCGTCTGCCAAGGTGAGCAAGGTCCAGGTGACGGGCCCGTCAAAGGAGCCGGTAAAGATCAGTTGCGCGGAAGAATCGAACTTGTACACACCGGGAGTGAGCGTGAGGCCACCGAGATCTTGACCGGTTATGTTCTGGTTGGGCGGTAAACTCGCCAGGTAATTGTAGGCGGTCTGGGCATTCGCCTGGGCCTGCATTGCGACTGCATCGGTAGTATGGATTACACCGTCATTCACGATTCCTGGAGGAAATCCGGTGATGGAGGTCCCGGGGTAGAGTCCCAGATCTCCGTA
>JANYBT010000051.1 GCA_025360645.1 Acidobacteriaceae bacterium
TCGGGCGACCCCGCCGCATGCACAATGGCGAGATGTCCCTGCTTCCACAGCGGATGCAGCGCCGACATCGCGGGATGCAGTCCGAAAAATCCGTCCAGCTCCAGCACCGCGCTGCGGGGAACGTTGATGGTCGGCCGCATCGTGTAGTACGAACTCTCCGCGTGGGGGACTACGATGTTGAGCCCATCCGCTGCGCCGCGCTGAAAAATCACCACCAGCCGTTTGTTGCGAATGCTGGTGGGCACCGCGGCCCCGAATGCGGCCCGCGCCAAAAAGCTGGGCACCGCTGCCGTTCCCACCACTGCCAGCGCGCTGTTGCGAAGAAAAACACGTCGTGTAATGGACATAGATTCCAGTCATCAACTCTCAGCCAACGAATCTCAAACCACCAGTGCGCGGTCCGCTATCTTCTCTGAAATTCCGGCGACCCCAAGATTAGTCCCGCGATGTTTGCGTTCCCGTTTGCCTTGCCCAATTGCTGGCTGATGGTATCGTGCGTTTGTTTGGTCACATCGCCGCCCAGCAACGAGTCTTCCATCCGCGCCAGCGATTTCTGGGGATCGCCACCCGCCTGGTCGAGCTGTTTGGCGTCGGCTTCGATCCCTTTCACTCTCCCGCCGGTCAGCGCCAGCGCGAAATTCATGCGGCCCAGCAGCGCCGATGAATTCACCCAAGCTTCGGCCTTCATCGAATAGCCAGTCGGCGGCTGCATCCCGTATGGCATCATGCCCATTTGATTGAGCGTGCGCACCAGCGGTAGCGCGTCGTCCACTTGCGCTCCGCTGGCTCGCACCGCCGAAACTACGAACTCTAAAGGCGTCTTCACCTTCGACCGATAATTCTCCGGTGCCCAGAATTCGGGCGAGTGGAATAGCGTGCCCAGCACTTCGCGGATGTCGCCGTCCTTCTTGAGATACGTCTGTGTCATCCGCGTCACCAGCGCCGGCGACGGATTGTCGGCCACGAAGCGCATCGCCAGCTTCTGGCAAATAAAGTGCGCGGTGCGCGGATCGTGCGCCAGCAGGTGTAGCAATTCCAGGCCTTCCTTTTCGCCTTTTTGCTTGATCTTGCGCCCCAGCACGTACTTGGTCCCGGGCTCGTGCATTCGTGCGTCGAACTTGAAACCATCGCCCTTCAGCGGACCGTCCATGGTCCAGCCGGTAAATACCTTGGCCGCTTCCGTGACATCTTTTTGGGTATAGCCGCCCGCGACGCTGAGCGTGTGCAACTCGAGCAATTCGCGCCCGTAGTTCTCGTTCAGGCCGCTGCTGTTCTTTTTCTTGCCCCGCGGACGAGGCGGAGCGCTCATCCCGCCAAACCAGCTGCGCCGCCGTCCGCCGCCGTTCCGCGCTATTCCGAGCGCTGCATCCGACTGCGGTCCCTCGCTCAACCAGTTGTCCAGATAGAACATCATGGCCGGACTCTTGGCCGTCGCCACTAGCAGGTCTTCAAACTTGCCCATCGCATGGGGACGAATCACATCGCGCTCGTAGCTGGTCAGGTAGTAGCGCACCTGTCCCTTGCCCACAAACACGTTGAAGTGGTTGAACCAGAAATCTGCCATCACTTCCTGCAACTGGCGCTCGCTGTAAATGGCCCGCAACAACTTTGCCTGCGTCAATTCGGCGGCAATCACCTGTTGCGGGTTGTTCAGCGCCATCAGCGTTTCTTTTTGCTGCGGCGTCATGCCTTCGGTAAAAGCTTGTCCCTGCGGTCCCTCCATCGCGGAGGCGAAAGCGAGTTGGTCCGCAGCTGGCATCTTCAGCACTTGTGTGATTCGCTGCTCCGGCGGCAAGGCCAGCATCTGTTCCATTTTGTTGCGCGCGAACCGGCGGTCGTCGCGGCGTTGGTCGCTTCGTTGGTCGCTTCGTTGGTCGCTTCCGGCCCCGTCCCCATTCGCCACGTCGTTCTTTGCGTTCTGCTGGCGCTCCAGTCGTGCAATCTGGATTTCGTACATCGCCCGCTTGGCCGGATCGGACGGCATCCGCATCTTCCCATTCATCACCGCTTTCACGAACTGCGGCGGCGGGAAGTTGGCATACAGTTCGCGCGTATCCATGCGCAAAGTGCGGAACTCGCCGAGCCGTGTCTCGACCGCCGCATCGTTGATCTTTTCCGGATGCAGTTGCTGGTCAATCCAACGGTCCACGCCGATCGCCTCGACCCGCTGCACATCGCCAGGTCGCGGTCCGAATGTCAACCGGTTCAGTGCGTGTGCTGCACGCTTCTGGTCCCCAGCTTCTTCGTTGGACTTTGTGCCCGCAACCAGGCGTGCTCCCACTCCCAACCCAAGCGCCAGAACCGCTGCGACTGCGAGATGATGACGAAGCTGCATGACACTCCAAGACCGCAAGGCTGTTTCTGTTTATAAGAACCCCTCAACCAATCCAAAGTTGCCCGATGCTGTCGAGATGGCTGTTGTGGTTCGCGAACAAGTTTTTCTCTGTCCATTCTTGCGGCAATCGCGGGTAGAATCAATACGAGTTGGAGGGGGCGTGTCCAGTTGGAACAAGGCGCGAAAAATAGTCAAAATACCCTAAAATTGCAGTAAACTTGAGCTAAAATGACTCGAAAGTTCGTGACCGACAACCCCAGGACCGGAGGAGAATGGCCTCCCTCCAATCCTGCTGCGACGACGGCTGGCCGAACCGGTCGTCCGCACGCTCTTTCGCTGCTGCTCCTGCTGCTGACCTTGGCAGCCCCCGCCCTCTTGCTGGCGCAAAGCGGGCAAGGCATGGCAGAGGCGGGCGCCATGGAGAGGCAGAGCAGTTCCTCGACCCCTTTCCTGGGCAGCATCCCGGAAGAAAAAGTTACCGCGGAACCCCTGTCCATCACCTTTTCTGACGCTATCGAGCGGGCTCTGCGCCGCAATCTGGGCGAGACTCTCTCCGCTCAAACCACCGCCGCCACGCGTGGAGAGAAGTGGAAAGAGCTAAGCGCTCTGCTGCCCAATGTGAACGCCGCCGCAGTGGAAAGCGTTCAGAAGGCCAACCTTCAAGCCATGGGATTGACCTTCCCCGGTGTCCCCGAAGTGATTGGTCCGTTCGCCTTCTTCGACGCCCGCGCCTACCTCACCCAGACGGTGTTCGATTGGAAGGCCATCCAGAAATACCGGGCCGCCAGCGAGCAGGAGCGCGGCGCCCAATACAGCTATCGGGATGCGCGCGAACTGGTCGTTCTGGCCACCGGAAACGCTTACTTGCTCGCCATCGCCGCCGAAGCTCGAGTCGAGGCCACCGACTCCCAGGTGAATACGGCGAAGGCCCTGTTTGGAAAGACGTCCGACCAGCAGAAGGCGGGAATTTCGCCCGGCATCGATACCCTCCGCGCCAACGTCGAGTTGCAGATCAGGCAGCAGCAGCTCATCGTGGCGCGCAATGACTTTGCCAAGCAAAAACTGGTGCTGGCTCGCGTGATCGGTCTGGCCGCCGGACAGCATTTTACCCTGGCCAGCAAGGTGCCTTACGAAGCCTTCCCGGCGCCCACGCCCGAAGAGGCCCTGCAGAAGGCTTACGCCCAACGTCCGGATTACCAGGCCGCCGTGTCGCGAGTTGCTTCGGCGCGGTTGTCGGCCGGGGCGGCGAAGGCTGGCTATTATCCGAGCTTCAATCTCGCCGCCGACTTCGGTGAGATTGGCACTCGTCCCAATACTGTCCTTCCGACCTTTCATGCCAGCGGCGGCTTACAGATTCCCATCTTTCAGGGCGGGCGGGTCCACGGAGACGTGCTGGTGACCGAGTCTAATCTGCGCCAGACAGAAGCGCAGCTCGCCGACCTGCGCGGTCGCATCGATCAGGAAGTGCGAGTGGCCCTGCTGGACCTGGCCTCCGCCGCAGACCAAGTGGAAGTGGCACGCAGTTCGGTGGAGCTTGCCGAGGAGGCTTTGCGGCAGTCTCAGGATCGCTTCACCGCCGGCGTCACGGACAATCTGGAAGTGGTGCAGGCCCAGGAGTCGGTCGCCACGGCTCACGATAACTTTATTTCCAGTCTCTACCAGCACAACGTGGCCAAGGTTTCTTATGCGCGAGCCATTGGCCGCGCCGAAGCTGGAGTAAAAGAATATTTGAAGGGCAAGTAAAAGGATGGAACGGCGGAGTGTGGTCTTTGAACGAAAAAATTGAAGAGCGGAAGAAGCTGCCATGAGTGAAGTGCATGTTGATCCGGAAATTCCAGGAGCGGAGGAGACGCCAAAGTCGAACAATGACTTTGCCTACCATCGCCGCGCGGCCATGAGCCATCCTGGCGTGCGCATCGGCTTGATCTTTGCGGTCCTGGTGCTGGTGGTGGCCGGCGTGTTCCTGTGGCGCTATCTCATGAGCTATGAGTCCACCGACGACGCCCAGATTGACGGCCACATCAGTTCCATCAGCGCACGCGTCTCGGGTCACATCATCAAAGTCAACATTGAGGACAACCAGAAAGTTCAAGCCGGGGACGTGTTGGTCGAGATTGATCCCACCGACTATCAGGTCGCCGTGGACAAAGCTCGTGCAGACTACGCGGATGCAGTCGCCGCGGCGCGTGGGGCGGGAACGAACATCCCCATCATGAATGTCACCACCTCCAGTCAGGTGTCGGTGACCGAGGCCAACATCGCCAGCACCCAGGCCGGGATCGCTGCTTCCCGGCAGCAGCTCGAGGCCGCCAAAGCCCAACTGGCTCAAGCGGAAGCCAATGATGCCAAGGCGCAGAGCGATTTGGTCCGCTACAAGCAATTGGTGGACAAGCAAGAAATTTCAGCCCAGCAATATGACCAGGCAGTGGCAAGCGCCAAGGCTAGCACCGCCGGCGTAGCTGCCTCGCGGGCCGCGGTGGATACGGCCTCCGCCCAGATCGCCCAGGCTCAAGCGCGAGAGCAGCAGGCCCGCGCGGATTGGCGTTCTGCAAAAACCGCTCCTGAGCAGGTTTCCGTGATGCGCTCGCGGGCCGACTCAGCGCGAGCCATGGCCGATCGCAAGAAGGCCGATCTCGACCAGGCCGAATTGAATCTGCGCTATGCCAAGATCATCGCCCCCACCAGCGGTGTCATCAGCGGCCGCACCGTCGAGCTGGGACAGAACGTGATGGCGGGTCAGGAGTTGATGAAGGTGGTTCCGCTCGACGATGTGTGGGTCACGGCCAACTTCAAGGAGACCCAGTTGCGCATGATGCGTCCCGGCCAGCCCGTTTCCGTCATGATTGACGCTAATGGCAAGATGTATCGCGGGCACGTGGACAGCATCGCCGGCGCCAGTGGCGCCAAGTTCAGTCTGTTGCCTCCGGAAAACGCCACCGGCAATTATGTCAAGGTGGTGCAGCGCATTCCGGTGAAAATTACACTCGATCCTGAAGACCTGAAGACCCACGAGTTGCGTCCCGGCATGTCGGCCAATCCCAAGGTGTGGATTCGCAAATGAGCACGGCCGCCTTGACCGCCAGCGAAATCGAGGCTTGGCAGCCTAGCGTCAATCCCTGGATCATCGCCCTCGCGGTGACGCTCGCCACTTTCATGGAGGTGCTGGATACCAGCATCGCCAATGTAGCGCTGCCCCATATCTCCGGCAGTCTTTCCGCTGGACAGGACGAGAGCACCTGGGTGCTCACCTCGTACTTGGTTTCTAACGCCATCGTGCTGCCGCTAAGCGGATGGCTGTCGTCTATTGTCGGGCGCAAGCGCTTCTACATGGGTTGCGTGGCGCTGTTCACCATCAGTTCGTTCCTCTGCGGCTTCGCCACCAGTCTGCCCATGCTGATTGTTTTCCGCATTCTGCAGGGTGCGGGCGGCGGCGGGTTGCAACCTAGCGAGCAGGCGATTCTGGCGGATACTTTTTCCCCCGCCAAGCGCGGCATGGCCTTCGCTGTCTATGGCATCGCCGTGGTCATGGCGCCCGCCATCGGCCCTACGCTCGGCGGATGGATCACCGACAACTTCAGTTGGCGATGGATTTTCTTTGTCAACATCCCGGTCGGCATCTTGTCGCTGATTTTGACCTCGCGCCTGATTCAGGACCCGCCCTACCTCAAGCGTCGCAAGCTGAGCGAAACCAAGATTGATTACATTGGGCTGGGCTTCGTGGCTCTCGGCCTGGGCACTCTGCAGATTGTGCTGGACAAGGGCCAGCGCGAAGACTGGTTTGAATCGCACTTCATATTGGTGCTGGCCCTGGTCTCAGCGGCATCGCTGATCTTCGTAGTGTGGTGGGAGTGGCGCCACAAAGACCCCATCATCGACCTCCACCTGTACAAGAATCGGACCTTCGCCGCGTCCAACTTCCTGATGTTCATGCTGGGCTTCGCTTTGCTGGGGAGCACGTTGCTGCTGCCGCTCTTTATGCAGACCTTGCTTGGTTATTCGGCGGAACTTTCGGGCAAGGCGCTGTCGCCGGGCGGATTCACCATCATGCTCATCATGCCCATCGTGGGTTTCATGCTGTCACGCTATGATGCCCGCAAGATGATGGTTTTCGGCCTGGTCGCATTGTCGCTGTCGTTGTTTCATATGGCGACGTTCAACCTGCAAATTGATTTCCGCACCGCCATGCTGGCCCGGGTGTACCAGGCGTTCGGACTGGCGTTCTTGTTCGTCCCTATCAACACCGCGGCCTATGCGTTTCTGCCTCGCGAAAAGAACAACGCCGCTTCCGGCCTGATGAACCTGGCCCGCAACATTGGCGGCAGCGTGGGCATCTCGTTTGTCACCACCATGCTGGACCGGCGGACCCAGTTTCACCAGAGCCGGTTGATGGAGAACGTCACTTCCGGCAGCCCGGAGTTTCAAGCGAGGCTGCACGGAATCACGGCGACCTTGCAGGCCAAGGGCGCCGATCTGCAGACCGCCACCCGTCAGGCTTATGCATTAGTGCAGGGCACCATCATGCGCCAGGCCACGATGCAGGCCTATATCGACGATTTTTGGCTGCTTGGCGTGGTGATTGCCTGTCTGGTGCCGTTTGTTTTTCTGATGAAGCGTCCCAAGGCCGGCGGCGAGATGGTAGTGCATTGAGGAGTCTCACATGATTCGCATTATCACGCTGGAACGCGAATTCGGATGTGGCGGGGGTGAAATCGCCGCCCGGTTGGCCCAACGCCTCGGCTGGAAGCTGTGGGACCAGCAGCTCACCCAGGAGATTGCGACGGCAGCCCATGTGCCGGCCCAGGCCGTGGCGGCTTGCGATGAGCGCATGGACAGCCGCCTGCACCGCCTGGCCAAAGTTTTCTGGCGCGGCAGCTATGAGCGCAGCTTGCCGGTGGCCGAGGGTTCGGTGTTCGATACCGATTGCATGATGGCGATGATGGACAAAATCATGGCCCGCATCGCCGCCGAAGGCAATGCCGTGATCGTGGGCCGAGGGGCGCCGTATTTTTTGCGCGACCGCCAAGACACTATGCACGTGTTCACTTACGCACCGAAGCAATTCAAGATCCAGCTGGTGCGACGCTTGGGAAAAAGTCAGCAGGAAGCGGAAGAGCTGGTCGAGGCGGTGGACATCGAGCGCATCGCCTTCGTCAAGCACTACTTTGGCGCCGATTGGCCGACCCGTGCGCTCTACCACCTGATGGTCAATACCAAGATGGGCGTGGACAACGTGCTCCGCATGGTGTTGGACGCCAAGCGGATGCTGGAAGAGCAGTCTCTCAACACTTGACGAGCCTGTTTTTCCCGTAACTCATTGATAATCGCTGTAACTCATTGAAAACTAGAGGAATATCTCTGGGCGGGAGGGGGAAAGACTTGGCGCCACCTGCTGGGGTATAAGGGACAGTCCAGGTGGAAACCAAGAAACTGTGGTGCGCCCGGAGAGATTCGAACTCCCGACCTACAGCTCCGGAGGCTGCCGCTCTATCCAACTGAGCTACGGGCGCATAATTTCTCTTCAGTTTACATCCTGCTTCAGCAAACTACAAACGCGCCAGGGCCTGCGTGAGGGACTGCGCGCGAGGTTTACAAACTCAGCGCGGCGATGGTTTGCTTCAGCACCTCAGCCGAGTGACGCAGCTTTTGCACTTCCTCGGGGTCAAGCTCCAGGCGCAGCACTTGTTCCGCGCCGCTGCGGTTGACAATCGTCGGCAGGCTGAAGCAGACGTCGCTCATGCCGTAGTAGTCCTGCATCAGGGTGGAGACCGAGAGCACCGTGTTCTGGTTGCGCAGAATGGCCCGGGTAATCTGCATCAGGCCCGCGGCCACGGCGTAGTAGGTGGCGCCTTTGCGTTCGATGATGTGATACGCGGCATCGCGGGTTTGGGCGAAGATTTCTTGCATGGTGGCGGCATCCAGTTCGCGTTTCTGGGTACGGCAGAAGTCGGGGAGGCGCATGCCGGCGATATTGGCTGAGGACCACACTGGCACCTCGCTGTCGCCGTGCTCGCCGATGATGTAGGCGTGCACGCTGCGGGCGTCCACATGGAAGTGCTCGCTGAGCAGGTAGCGGAAGCGAGCGGTGTCGAGAATGGTGCCGGAACCAATGACCCGGTTCGCGGGCAGGCCAGAGAGCTTGAGCGCGGCGTAGGTGAGCACGTCCACCGGATTGGTGGCGATCAGCAGGAGGCCGTCGGGATTGTGCCGCACAATCGGGGGAATGATCTGGCGCCAGACTTCGCTGTTGCGGGCGACGATGTCGAGCCGCGACTGGCCGGGCTTGGTGCCGGGGCCTGCGGCCAGAACAGTCAGCGCGGCCCCGGCGCAATCGGCGTAATCGCCCGCCCAGATGCGGGTGGGAAAGACGAAGGGCACGGCATGGTTCAAGTCCATGGCTTCGCCTTCGGCCTTGGCGCGGTTGGCGTCGATCAGAACAATTTCAGAAGCCAGGCCGGAGAGCAGCAGAGTGTAGGCGTAGGTGGAGCCCACATTGCCAGCGCCGACAATCGCGACGCGGGTGGGAGTGGAGGTGGGCATGGTTCAGTGTAAGCGATGTTCGCGTCGCGAAATGTCTTGAACCATAGGGGGCACAGGGGAACGCAGGGTAAAGCAAATAAGGGGCGTCAGCAGTCTTCCACCTTCCAATAGCCTTCGCGGTGGTAGTCGAGGTTCAGCAGGCGGTTCTTGGGATCGTGGCGCTTGCCGCAACTGGGGCAGGGCAGGTAGCGACTCCAGTTGGTGCCCTGGCGATCGTAGTTCTCGGGGACGGCGAAGGTGCGGCCGCAACTGCACGGGACCAGGTACATGCGGAACGGCCTTGGCGGATCGCTTGATTCGGGCAGCTTCGGCTTGCGCATGGCTGATTTCCTTGGTGCGGACGCTTTCGCGCCCCTCCGGCTAGGCCTGGTCCGCCGCGGCGTAGGATTTTTTCTTGCGCTGATTCGACTGCAACACCTTCTTGCGCAGGCGAAGATTCTTGGGCGTCACTTCCACGAACTCGTCTTCGGCAATGAACTCGATGGCCTGTTCCAGGTTCAGGTTGCGGTAGGGCACCAGGCGGATGGCTTCGTCGGAAGTGGAGGCGCGCATGTTGGTCAGCTTCTTTTCGCGGACCACATTGACGTCGAGGTCGTTGTCTTTGGCGTTCTCGCCGACCACCATGCCTTCATACACTTCGGTGCCGGCTCCGGTGAACAGCACGCCGCGCTCCTGCAAGCTGTAGAGCGAATAGGTGGTGGTGACGCCACTGCGGTCGGCGATCAACGCGCCGGTCAGGCGATGCGGAATCTCACCCTGCCATTCGGTGTAGCCGTCGAACAGAGAGTTCATCACGATGGTGCCGCGCGTGTCAGTGAGCAACTGGCTGCGCAAGCCGATCAGGCCGCGGCTGGGCACGCGGAACTCGATGCGCACCCGGCCATAGCCATGGTTGTGCATGTTGGCCACTTCGGCCTTGCGGGTGCCGAGCTGTTCCATGACCACGCCGACAAATTGTTCGGGAATGTCCACGGTGAGGTGCTCGACCGGCTCCATCAGCTTGCCGTTAATGCGCTTGGTGACGATTTCCGGCTTGCTGACCATCAGCTCGAAGCCTTCGCGGCGCATCATCTCAATCAGGATGGAGAGTTGCAGTTCGCCGCGGCCCAGCACTTTGAAGGAATCGGTGCTGCCGGTATCTTCGACGCGCAGAGAAACGTTGGTGAGCAACTCTTTTTCCAGGCGCTCTTTTAAGTTTCGCGAGGTGACGTAGGTGCCTTCGCGTCCGCAAAAGGGTGACGTGTTCACGGAGAACTGCATGGCGATGGTGGGCTCATCAATCACGATGGGCGGCAGCGGCTGGGGGTTTTCCGCGTTGCAGATGGTCTCGCCGATGGTGATGCCTTCAACACCGGCGATGGCCACGATGTCGCCGAGCTGAGTTTCTGTACTGTCGGTGCGTTTCAATCCGGAAAACGAAAATAGTTTGGTGATCCTGGTTTTGTGGAACGATCCGTCGCGTTTGGCGATGGCCACTTCTTCGCCGGTGCGCAGCGTGCCATTGAACACGCGGGCGATGGCGAGGCGTCCGAGGTAGTCGCTGTAGTCAAGGTTCGCGACCATGATCTGCATGGGCCCGTCTGCGTCGCCTTGCGGGACCGGAGTGGTCCTGACGATGGCTTCAAACAATGGCTGCAGGTTGATGCCTGCGTCCTTGGGCTCGATGGAGGCGGTGCCGGTCTTGGCGTTGGTGTAGAGCACAGGAAAATCGAGCTGCGATTCTTTGGCGTCGAGATCAATGAACAGGTCGTAGATTTCGTTGAGGACTTCCTGGGGGCGGGCGTCGGGGCGGTCAATCTTGTTGATGACGACGATGGGCGGCAGGTGGCCTTCGAGGGCCTTGCTCAGCACGTAGCGGGTCTGGGGCAGGGGGCCTTCGCTGGCGTCGACCAGGAGCATGACGCCATCCACCATCTTGAGAGCGCGCTCGACTTCGCCGCCAAAGTCGCTGTGGCCCGGGGTGTCCACAATGTTGATCTTGATGTCGTGGTAGAAAATGGCGGTGTTCTTGGCCAGGATGGTGATGCCGCGCTCGCGTTCGAGCTCGTTGGAGTCCATTACGCGCTCGACGTGAGACTCATTGGCGCGGAAGGTGCCGCTCTGGTTCAGCATGGCGTCCACGAGAGTGGTTTTGCCGTGGTCGACGTGGGCGATGATGGCGATGTTGCGAATGTTCTGGTTCAAAAAATATCCTTTGGGCGGCTGGTGGAAAACCTGCCACGAGGGCTCGAGCCCATCTGATTCCGGCGGGTTCCGCGGGCCGGAAGGCCCGCTCTTCCACGGGTGACGAGAAACAATTCTGGTCTAGTCTCTATCGTACTATGCGGGGGAGATGTTGTGTGTGGCAGCGGACGCGGAGGAGCAGGTTTGGGTCAGCGGTGGGGAGGAGCGGGGCGCAAAAAAAACCAGGATGCGGGACTCGCATCCTGGCCGGGTGGAAGATGGTGAGGTTAGATGCAACCGGTGAATTTGAATGAACCAATCCGGGTGCTCCAGTTAAAGCTACCGGTGGTCTTAATGTACTCGGTGGTGAACCAGAAGGTGCAGTCATCCGAGGGGTCGACTTGCATAGTGCTGTAGTCACCCCAACGGTTGCTGGTGCTCTTTTGGACGCCGGTGCCGGTGACCAGGATGTTGGAAGTCTCCATGGTGTTCAAGGCGTCGGTGGAGAGGCGTCCGGTGTACCAGACGCTGGGATCGGTGGAGGAGTTGGAAACGCTAAAGCCCAATGCCATGTTGCCCTGCTTGTCCATGGCGATGCTGGGCATCCAGTAACTCTTGGTGCCGGAGTCCTGGAAGGTGGACTGCTGGAATACAGTGGGGCTGGTGGGGTTGCGGAACTCATACCAACGGACCGCGGCCTTGGCGGTGCCGCTGGCGGGCTTCACGGTGTGGGAGGCAACCAGGGACTCGTGATCGCCGAAGTTGCGATAGGCGAGGCGATACATGAGGCGGTCGCCCAAGGAGTCGAGCTTCTCGCCGCCGGAAGGCTGCGGCACGCAGCCACGAGTGGTGGTGCAGATCTGAGTGAAGGAGTTGACCGAGACCTGAGTTGGGCCGGTGAAGGTGGAATTGGACGGAGTGACGAAGTCGACGTGGAACTTCCAGAAGTTGATGTGGGTGGTGTCGCTCCAGTCGGCGTAAGTTTCAGGTTCGCCGGAGGGAGGAGCCGTGGTGCCATCGAGGTCCGCGGGCAGCAAACCGCCGTAGGTGGTGGAGGTGCTGAAGCACTGGAGGGTGGCGGTGTTACCGGCGAGAATGTTGGCGCGGTCGGCGGCACAAACTTCGGAGCCGTTGAAGGTGGAACCGTTCTTGAAGGCATTGAACGATTGGTAGTAGGCGTCCGACCAAACGCCCCACTTGGGATAGTCGGGGAAATTGGTGGTGGGGGAAACAGCGAAGGCATAGCGATTGTAGCTGCCAGTGGCATCGCTGGAGGTGGAAACCGCGATACAGATGGTGTAGGGAGTCGCGAAAGTGTTCTGTGCCAGGAACCAGCGTCCCGCAGCCTTGTCGTAGAGGACGATGGGGTCGCCGTCATTGCGGGTCTGGCAGGAGCCGCCGAAGCCGGCCCAGGGAGCATTGCCCTGGATAGGGCCGAGGGTCTTGGTGCCGGTGGTCTTGTCATACACGTTGTACTCGGAGTTCACCCACTGCACATACTGGGTCGCGCCGACTGCTCCGGTGGTGTCGGGGGGAGCGACGCCATCCGCGGCCTGGCCGTCAAAGTTCAGGCCGGCGGTGGTGCCCACGGCAGGGCGGAGGCCGTTCACGTCGGCTACCGCGGGAGAGCCCGACTGGGGCAGTTGAGTGGTAGGCACGATGCGGCGGACGTCGGATTCGCGATTGAACTGTTTCTGCACGGGGACGGTCTTGGCCATATCGCGCAAGGGGGCGGACACGTCGTGCTTGATCTCGGAGTAGACGCGGACGTGATTCTCGGCCTGAGCCCACGTCATCAAAAAGCATACCGCAAGCAACACACTGCTAAATTGTTTCACGCATAGCCTCCTGAGGCTGTTGTTGGATTTGAACTAAATGGACTCCGCGAGTACGGGTTGACGCAAAAGAAAACTCCAGCAAGGAAATACTAGTTGGGGATAGTAGCAGGAAGTGGGGAAGGAAGGAAACTGAAAAAGGCAGAGGATGGCGTATGAATTTCTGAACGAAGTGCAAGAAGTTTCTGCGGGGGGGTAAACAAAAAAACCAGGATGCGAACTTCCGCACCCTGGCTGTAGAGACTCGCAACTTTTAGATGCAACCGGTGAATTTGAAGGAGTTGATGCGGGTGGCCCAGTTGAAGCTGCCCGTGGTCTTGTAGTACTCCTGGGTGTACCAGAAGGTGCAATCGTCGGCGGGATCTACTTGCATGGTGCTGTAGTCGCCCCAACGGTTGCTGGTGCTCTTCTGAACGCCGGTTCCAACCACGGATTTGAAGGGAGATTGCATCTTGCCCTTCGCGTCAGTGACCTTGCGGCCGGTATACCATACGCTAGGATCGACGGTGCTGCTGGAAGCCGAGAAGCCCAGGGCGATGTTGCCTTGCTTGTCTTGGGCGATGCTGGGCATCCAGAGGCTGGTGGTCGAGTTCTGGACGGTCCCGGACTGGTAGACGGTCGGGGTGTTGGGGGTGCGGAATTCATACCACCGAGCCGCAGTGGTCGCGGTGGAAGTTCCGGTCGGTTTCACAGTTTGGGAAGCCAGGATGGACTCGTAGGTCCCAAAGTTGCGATAGGACACACGGTACATCATGCGGTCGCCAAGAGAATCAACCTTTTCACCACCGGTGGGCTCAGGAACGCAAGCGCGGGTGCTGGGGCAAACCTGAGTGAAGGCAGCGACGCTCGTCTGAGTCGGACCGGTGAAGGTCGAGTTGGTCGGAGTGACGAAATCCACATGGAAACGCCAGAAGTTGATGTGCGTGGTATCGCTCCAGTTGACGTAGTACTCGGCGGCGCCGGCAGGAGGAGCGGTGATGCCGTCAATATCGGCAGGCAACAATCCACCCTGGGTGTTGGCGGTGCTGAAGCACTGAATGGTCGCGGCGGAACCGGCCAGCATGCTGGTACGGTCAGCGGCGCAGACTTCCGAGCCGTTGAAGGTGACGCCGTTCTTGAAGGCGTTGAAGGATTGATAGTAGGCATCGGCCCAAACGCCCCACTTGGGGTAGTCGGGGAAGTTGGTGCTGGGCGAAACCGCAAAGGAGTAGCGGTTGTAGCTGCCCGTGGCATCGCCGGAGGTGGAGACGGCGAGGCAAATGGTGTACACGCCGCTGAATGTGTTCTGAGCTGCGAACCAGCGGCCCGCAGCTTTATCGTAGAGAACGATGGGGTCGCCGGAGTTGCTGGTGGAGCAGGTGCCGCCGAAACCAGACCAGAACGCATTGCCCTGGACCGGGCCGAGGATCTTGCTACCGGTGGTTTTGTCGTAAACGTTGTATTCGAGGTTGACCCATTGCACGTACTGAGTTCCGCCCACGGCACCGGTGGTGTCAGGAGGCGCGACGCCATCAGCGGCCTGGCCGTCGAAGTTCAGCAGGTTAGTGGTGGCGACCAGAGGACCGGAACCATCGGAAACGACGGCGGCCTCGGCGCTGCCGTTGGTGCTGGACTGGTGGGTAGGAAGTGCGCGGGGAGCGTCGACTTCGTAGTTGAGGTGCTTTTCGACCGCGACCAGTTTGGCCATGTCGCGCAGGGGAAGAGAAACATCATGTTTGGTTTCTGTGTACACACGGACGTGACTCTGGGCCTGTGCCCAGGTCATCAAAAAGCACGCGACCATGATCGCGCAGCTAAGTTTCTTCATGCAGGAGCCTCCTGAGGCTGTTGTGTATTTGGATGGATGGAATGCCGGGCATTCCGTAAGCACTGAATTCGCGCAGACAAGAACCCCAACAAACTATTGATGAATAGTAACAGCACTTGGGGAAGGATACCGGTTAAAAACAAAAAAAACCTGTGTACGAAATCTGTACAACGACCTGGGAGCGGCCGCGGGCGCTGCGGCTTAACAACCGGCGCCGAGGTTCACGGCATTCCTTGCCGGTTCTTAAGGGTGGCGCTCGACGAGGGTTCGGGTGCCGAAGCGGACTTCATTTGCGGTGAGAGTTGTGCCAGCCTGGGTGGCGAGGACGAGGACCTTTGCCCCCACGCTCACTTGCTTCGCCGACGATGGCCTTCCGCTCTTGAGGAAGACGGTGTTTTTGTTGAGCACGATGGTGATGGTGCGGTTCTCGCCGTCGCGAACGGTGAGCGAGTGCGACGAGAGGCGGGTGAGGGTTCCCTGGATCGGGTCCGTGGGGCCGGGTGTTTGGTCTTGCCCGATCGCAACCGCCGCAAACAGGATCACGATCAAGAGAGAGAGCGTCATTCGAGGGGCGGCCATAAGTACTCCAACTGGGCTGAAGAAAAAAGCCGCCCCGGCAATTGCCCGGGGCGGCCTGTGGAGGATTGCAATTTCACGCCGCCAGGTTTAGTGGCAAGCGGTGAACTTGAACGAAGCCATCCGGGTAGCCCAGCTGGCGCCATTGGTAGTGTAGTACTCCTGGGTGTACCAGAAGGTGCAGTCGTCCGCGGGGTCAATCGCCATGCTGCTGTAATCGCCCCAGCGGCTGCCGCCGCCCTGTTGCACTCCGGTGCCGGTCACGATCACCTTAGCCGACTCCATAGAACCCAGAGTGTCGGTGGGGATGCGGCCAACGTATTCAATGCTGGGCTTGGTGGTTGAGTTGGACTTGCTGTACCCCAACGCGATATTGCCCACCTTGTCCTGGGCAATGCTGGGCATCCATTTGGAGACCGAACTGCTGCCGCCGCCCACGGTTCCCGATTGGTAAATGACGGGGGTGGTGGCGGGGCTGCGCAGTTCGTACCAGCGCACCGCAGCGGGAGCTTTGCCGCTCCCCGAAGCTTTGATGGAGTGAGTGAAGACCAGAGCTTCGTGGTCGCCATAGTTACGGTAGGGCAAGCGGAACATCAGGCGATCGCCCAAGGCATCCAGTTTCTCGCCGGGAGTGGGTTCCACAATGCAAGTGCCGGTCGCAGCGCAAGCATCCGTGTACGAAGTCACGGTCAATTGGGTTGGCCCGGTGTAGGTGGAGTTGCTGGGAGTGACGAAATCCACGTGGAATTGGAAAATATTGACTTTGGTGGAGGTGGCCAATTCCATCTGGTAGTTGGGGGCGCCGGCCGGGGGAGCGGTCGCTCCGTCGGCATCCGCAGGCAGAACGGCATAGTCGCCCTGGCCGCGCTGGAAGCAAATCGCGGTTGCAGCGTTGCCAGCCAGCATATTGGTGCGATCCAAAGCGCAGGTATCGGCGCCGGTAAAGCTGCCGCCGTTTTTGAAGCTGTCGGTGGTGATGTAGTAGGCATCCGGCCACACGCCCACTTTGGGATAGTCGGGAAGCTGACTGCCATAGGAAAACGCGTACAGATTGTAGGTGCCAGTGGCATCGGAACCGGTGGAGACCGCGACGCACGCGTCGTTGATGGTGAAGGTGTTGTTGAAGGCGATGAGGGTGATCACCCAACGGCCCGCGACCTTGTCATAGTTCACGACGGGATCGCTGAGGTTTCCGGTGCCGCACTGTCCACCCAGGGGCGAGTACAGAGTCTGCACGCTGGTCGGGCCAAAGGTGAGGGCGCCGGTGGTCTTGTCATACACGCTATACGCAAGATTCACGGTTTCCACCACTTGGGTGGCGCCCACTGAGGCGTTGGTGTCGGGCGGATCATAACCGCCACCCTGGTTGCCGGTGATGCCGCTGAAGTTCAACCCGGAGGTGGTTCCAACCAAGGGCATCACTTCCAACGACTCGGTAAAAGGCTCCACGGTACCGATGTGGGCGTGACCGAAAACCTTGTGTTCTGGCATCAATCGGTTCTGGTTGTGGGGTGCAACTTGCTTCATTTCGCGAAGCGGCAGGGGTGTGGTGGTGTGATTCAGTTCATGAATGACGATGGGATTCCGTTGCACGTTCTGAGCAGCCGAAACGTGCGCCAATGGCAGCACAACCGCCAAAGACACAGCGAGTACGAGGAACTTCTTCATGTTTCTCCTTGTGGGTCTGGACATTATCGAAAACGTTTTGCAGGCTGAGGTCAATGAGCAGAGAAACGACCAACTGCCATGGATTGGACCCAGTCTTTACTTTTTGGTACCGGGGGATTTCTACGCGAGCCCAATACTAGCCCCAAATAGTAGACCAATTCTCTGACGGGACGGGGCAAGTGTCAAGCGGGAAACCACAAAACTGTACGGGCAAGAAAACGCCGGGCCAATTCTTGGCCCGGCGGTGAAAAGGGGTCCCCTGGCTATTTGCAGCCGGGGAACTTGAACGAGTTGACGCGGGTGCTCCACTTGAAGCTGCCCGTGGTCTTGATGTACTCCTGGGTGTACCAGAAGGTGCAGTCGTCGGTGGGATCAACTTGCATGGCGCTGTAGTCGCCCCAACGGTCCGAAGTGCTCTTCTGTACGCCCGTGCCGGCGATGACCAGAGTGGGCGCGCCCATTTTGCCCTTGGGCATGGATGGGGTGCGTCCGGTGTAGTACACGCTGGGATTTACAGTGGTACTGGATGCGCTAAAGCCCAGGGCCATATCGCCAAACTTGTCCTGGGCGATGCCGGACATCCAGTAGCTGGTGGAAGCGTCCTGAATGGTGCCCGCCTGGTAAGCGATCGGCTTCACCAGAGGATTGCGAATTTCCGTCCAACGAACGGCGGAGATTGCGGTGGAAGTCCCACCTGGTTTCACGGTGTCGGAAATCAGGAGCGACTCATAGGTGCCAAAGTTACGATAGGCGAAGCGATACTGCACGCGACCGCCAAGCTGATCCAGTTTTTCGCCTCCCGTAGGTTGCGGAATGCAAGAGCGGGTGGTTTGGCAAATCAGAGTGTAAACCGGAACGCGAACCGCGGTCGGGCCGGTGAAAGTGGAGTTGGTGGGAACGACGAAATCCACATGGAACTGCCACAAATTCAGGTGAGTGGTGTCGCCCCCCAGGCTGACGTAGTAGTTCGGGGAACCGGTCGGCGGCAGAGTGAGGCCGTCCTGATCGCTGGGCATCAGGCTGAAATAACTGTTGGAGGTGTTGAAGCATTGAATCGTCGCGGCGCCACCGGCAAGCATGGCGTTACGGTCGGCGGCGCAGGCCTGAATGCCATTCTGGGTGACGCCGTTGGTGAAGACGTTGAAGGAGAGGTAGTAGGCATCGGGCCAGACACCCCATTTGGGATAGTCGGGGAAAGCGTTGCTGGGCGTGACCGCAAACTGATAGCGGTTGTAGCTGCCTGTGGCGTCCGACGAGGTGGAGACGGCGATGCAAATCTGGTAGGGCGAAGAGAAAACGTTCTGAGCGGCGAACCAACGCTGCGCCACTTTGTCATACAGGATGATGGGATCGCCAGCATTGCTGCTCTGGCAAGTCCCGCCGAAACCGGACCAGAAGGCATTGCCCTGCACCGGGCCCAGAATCAAAGTGCCTGTGGTCTTGTCATACACGTTGTATTCCAGATTGACCCACTGCACATACTGGGTTGCGCCCACCGCGCCGTTTGTATCGGGCGGGGCCACGCCATCGGCGGCCTGGCCGTCGAAGTTCAGCAAATCGGTGGTGCCGACTGCCGGTAAAGTGAGGTTGTCAATGGAGGCGGCATCGGTCTTGCCGAAATCCTTGATCACCGCTTTGCCCAAATGGTTTTCGATTTCGTGGGGAAGGCCCTTTTGTACCGACACGGTTTTTGCCATGTCGCGGAGGGGCAGGGAGACGTCATGTTTGATTTCGTTGTACACACGGGCGTTCTTCAGGGTTTCCGCCTGCGAGAGCGTCCAACACATGGACAATGCTGCGACTGCGCCTAAAACCTTTTTCACACTTGCCTCCTTAGGCAACTTGGTTGGGAGAAGTTTTTTTAGGAACTACCGTCTTGGAGTGGAGAAACATTTGGGAATTGCCATTTGCGAGGAGTACTTAGTCGTGATAGTACTACGCTCAAATAGTGCAGCTATTGTGTTCCGGCTCGGGGCAAGAGTCAAGGGGCTGCATAAATCTTTACAAATCGAATTTTTCCGGGGTCCCCAAGGCAAGTACCCGAACAGAAAGTGCGCGGAGCGCTGGTGCGGGACTAGGTTCGCGGACGACAGTTCGGGAAGGAGCGCGCGAATTCCCGCCAGCCGCCCTAGCGCTCGGCAGTTTGGATCCACTCCGCGCCGATTTCCGGCGTCCCCACCGCTTGCGTGCGCAGCCGATACCACAACACAATCGCCAGCAGCGAAAAAAGAAAAATAATCGTCGAAATGGCGTTGATTTCCGGCGTGATGCCGCGCCTCATCCGTCCCCAGATTTCCAGCGGCAGGGTGTTGTCGCGGCCGATGAGGAAAAAGCTGACCGCGATCTCGTCCATGGAAAGGGTGAAGATGAGCAGGGCAGCCCCGATGATGGGCAGTTTCAAGTTGGGCAGGGTGATGCGCCAGAAGGTTTGCCAGTAGTTGGCGCCGAGGTCGAGCGAGGCTTCCTCCTGGGCGCGTTCAAGTTTTTGCAACCCGGCGAAGACTTCAGTGGTGGCCACCGAGATGAGGGCGGTGCCATGGCCCAGGATGATGGTGAGCAAACTGAGCTTGACCCCGGTTTCGCGAAACAGCATGAGCAGCGAGAGGCCGGTGATAATGCCAGGCAGAATCAGGGGTAGTAAAACCAGGTGGCGGAAAACTGCTTTGCCGGGGAAGTCGGCGCGGTCCAGAGCCAGGGCGGCGGGAATCCCCAAAGCCAGCGCGATCCCCATGGAGGCGGCGGCCACCAGCAGGCTGTTGAGGACGGAATCCCAGAGCGGCCCGTCGCTCAACAGGATGCGATACCAGTTGAAAGTGAGATTGCGCGGCGGGAAGCCACCTACGCCAGCGCCGTTGAAGGAATAAAGAATCAGAATGGCGATGGGGAAATAGAGGAATGCAAACACCAGAATTGCATGAAGCGAGAGGGCGCGCGGGCGGCGAAGATTGGCGTTCATGAGTGGCTCCAGCGTTTCTCCAGGTGTTCGGAGAACATGAGCAGTGAGAGCACCAGCAACAACATGCAGAAGGAGATGGCCGCGCCCAACGGCCAGTTGTAAGCGGCGCCGAACAGGCTGACCACGATGTTGGAGATCATGATGCCGCTGGGACCGCCCAGCAGCAGTGGCGCCAGAAAGTCTCCCAGGCTAAGCACGAAGGCGAACGTAGCGCCGGCGAGCACTCCTGGGATCGAGAGCGGAAAAATCACACGCCAGAAAGTTTGTGCGGGCGTGGCTCCGAGATCGTGCGAGGCTTCCACCAGGTTGCGCGGGATGTGTTCGAGCGCGGCGTAAATGGGCAGAAAGGTGAAGGGCGTGTAGATGTGGGTCAGGGTCAGGACCACGGCGAACGGACTGTAGAGCAGGAAATCCAGCGGGTGTCGCGTGAGATGGACATATTGCAGCAGGGTGTTGAGTACGCCATCGGTGCCGAGAATGGTTTTCCACGCGTACGCCCGCACCAGGTAGCTGACCCACAGCGGGATGATCACCAGTTGGTAGTAAAGCTCTTTCTTCGCGCCCGCATAAAAGGAGAGGAAGTAGGCGAGTGGGTATCCCAGCAGCAACGAGAAAACCATGACGCGGGCCGCGATCCACATGGAGCGCAGGAGGGTCTGGCGATAAACGTCATGGATGAGCAGGTCGCGGTAGTTCTGCAGATTCCAGGTGTGGACAATCGCCTGGGACGATGACACCGCCCAAAAGCTGTAGCCGAACATCAGCAGGTAGGGAACCAGCAGGAACACCGAGATCCAGAGCAGAGGCGGAGCGGAGATGGCGAACTTGTAAGCGCGGGAGAACACTAGGCGTGCTCCTGTCGCGAATTGGCGGGTGGTGCGGCAGTGGTTTCGCGTACCGGAACGGCGTCGGCGGGAGAAAACTTAAATTGCAGGTCGCCGGCGTATTCCTCGCGGAGTGCGGTGGACACAGTGAGCACCTGGCCGTCGGAGCACTCGACCCGCAGCAGTTCGGAGGAGCCGTGGAAAACGCGGTCGAGCAGGCGGGCGGTAAATTGGGCCGGGGTTCCGAGGCGGATATTCTCCGGACGCAGTGAGAAGAGCGCGGGACCATCGGGGAGCGGCGCAGGGAATCGGATGGCGCCGCAGAGGGCTATGCCGCCACGGACTTCGCCGCGCAACAGGTTGGTGCGTCCGATGAATTGTGCCGCATAGCTGGTGGTGGGGCGAGTGTAGATCTCGCGGGGCGGAGCGATCTGCTCGAGTTCGCCCGAGCGCAACAGAGCGATGCGGTCTGACATCACCATGGCTTCTTCTTGATCGTGGGTGACGAAGATGAAGGTGATGCCGACCTCGCGCTGCAAAGACTTCAATTCGATCTGCATCTGGCGGCGGAGGTTGGCATCCAGCGCGGAAAGCGGCTCGTCAAGCAGCAGCAGGCGCGGTCGATTCACCAGAGCGCGGGCAAGGGCGACGCGTTGCTGCTGGCCCCCGCTGATGCGCGAGGGCTTGGCCAGCGCGTGAGCGGACATCTTGGCCATGGCCAGCGCAGCCTGCACTCGCGACTGAATTTCCGGCTGGGGCAGCTTGGCGATACGCAGTCCGTAGGCGACGTTTTCAGCCACGGTGAGGTGCGGGAACAGCGCGTAATTCTGGAAGACGGTGTTGATGCGCCGGCGGTAAGGCGGCAGCAGGTCGAGCCGCTCCCCGCCCATCCAAAGCTCGCCGGAAGTTGGGCTTTCAAAACCGGCGAGGATGCGGAGCAGCGTGGTCTTGCCGGAGCCGCTCTCGCCCAGGATGGTGAGGAATTCGCCTTCCGCAACTTCCAGCGAGATGTCGCGGAGAACCGGATTCTTGCCGAAACTCTTGGCGAGGTTGCGGACGGAGAGCAAGGGAGTGTCCTTGTCTATTGGGACGGCGGCGTGAGGGACGTTGGTCATCCGCATGGTTTCAACACAAAATAATACAGGGCGTTAATCTACTCGACCGCGGCAGAGCATCGCAACCCCGCCATCGGTTCTTCGGCGGAGGTTGGGGGCGGTTCAGATGCCCTTCGTCGGCGGCTATGGAATAATGGTGAGCTTTCTTTGCCTAAGATGCCAAACAATCCAAATCGCGCGCGCGACCATCTTGCTAATGAACGGACCTTTCTTGCCTGGGTCCGCACTGGGGTCGCGACCATCGTGTTTGGTTTCGCGGTCGGACGTTTTTCCATCGCATTACGCGAGTTATTTGGGTCCGAGGGCCATAACCTGACCACACCCGGACTGACCACCTGGTTGGGAATGATTTCAATTGTGGGCGGCGTCCTGCTCATTGTTGCCGGACTGTTTCGTTATCGCACCACGCGGGTGCAGCTGGATTCCGATACGTTCGAGCCGGCGGGCGTCTTGATCGACCTGGTGTCGGTACTGCTGGCGGTATTCGGAATCGCCCTGGCTTTTTATTTGCTGTATATCGCCATTCTTTCCCGAGCGAAGTGAAAACTATGGCTCACGATGCTGAAAAAGAAGCGGCTGGACGCGAAAGCGCCAAGTTTGTTCGCGATGGTGATGTAGTCGGTCTGGGCACTGGTTCCACGGCAGCCTACGCCGTGCGCTTCCTCGCCGAGCGCGTCCAAGCGGGGCTGAAAATTGTTGGAGTCCCCACTTCCGACCGGACTCGCGAGCTGGCACTGAGTCTGGGCCTTACGCTCGCCACTCTCGACGACTACCAGCAACTCGACATCACCATCGACGGCGCCGATGAGGTTGATTCCCAGCTTCGCCTGATCAAAGGCGGCGGCGGCGCGCTGCTGCGGGAGAAGATTGTGGCTTCGGCTTCGAAAAAGATGGTGATCATCGTCGACTCGACCAAGTATGTTGCGCAACTTGGACAGTTCCCGCTGCCGGTCGAGGTGGTTCCATTCGCCCAGGCGATTATCGAAAAGAAGATTCGCGCCATGAACATTCCGGTGGTTCTGCGCGCGAATACGGATGGCAGTCCCTACCTCACCGACGAACACAATCACATTCTGGATTGCCACTTCGGAGCAATCGCGGACCCTGACGGATTGGCGCGAACCCTGAGCGACATGCCCGGAGTGGTGGAGCACGGCCTCTTTATCGGCTTTGCGGCCACGGTGTTAGTGGGGCGGGGAAGCAGCGTCGAAGAACTGCACCGCGGCTAGCCAGGGGCGATCCCCAATCGCCCGTCTCAGTACGGTTTCTCTCCCGCCATGTTCCCTGCGGGGTTGTATTGGCAAACCCAGACTTGGGATTTATCCGAGCAGACCGCGCTGCCGCAACCCACGTCCGAAGTCTTTTTCCAAACCAATTGGGTGTAGTGTCCGCAGACTTTGCCATCCGCGCAGCTGTTGCTGTCGTAGGAGTAATCTTGTTTCTCGCCGCCCCAGGAATCGGTCACCTGCGTTGGCGTAACCATTTGCGCTGTCGAATCGCCGTTGTCAGACGTTGAGGCGCTGGCCCAGTACAGGTTCTCGCCGACATTGGAGGTGCTGTGCACCAGATTGCAGCCCTCGGCTGTCTTCAAGTGGTCGGCCCAGGTCTGTGCGCCAGTGGCTAAATCGTCGGACCATTTCAAGTCGGGTGCGCCCACCTGCGCCCGCCACTTGTTGTGGGCCGTCACCATTTCGGATTGCTGCGTTGGATCCAGCGCTGAAGCGGGACTAAGCAATAACGTCAACAGGATCACCGGAAACAGTTTGTGCAGCATCATGGTTGTTCTCCTTGTGCGATCAACGGGACCGTGATCTGCGCCGTGCCCTCGCACACCAGCAACATACGCCGGCCGCCGCCCCAGTGTATTGCCAACTGGGCCGACTGGCGCTATTTCCCCGCGGCAATCTCCCGCAGTACCGCCAGCAACCCGCCTACTTCCTCTAGCGTGTTGTAATGCACCAGCCCGATGCGCAGGAAACCTCCCGTGCTCTCTACCCCAAGTCTTTCGGTCAAATTGAGGGCGTAGTAGTTTCCATCCCAAGTGAAAAAGCCGCGCTCGCCGAGCTTGGTGGCCAGTTCCAGCGGAGAGTGGCCTTCCATCCGCACTGCGATGGTGGGACAGCGATGGTGGAACTGGGCCGGATCCGTGATGCCATAGACCCTGGCTCCTGGAATCGCCGCCAGCCCTGAGAGCAGTTCCACCAGCAACGAACGTTCGTACGGTTCCAGGACAGCATAGGCGGCGACGATGGCTTCGCGGCGATTGGCCACAGCTCCGTTGCAGCGCCGGCCAATCTCCGCCAGGTACTCCACGCACGCCGCAATGCCTGCGATGCAAGCATGGTTCAGGGTGCCCCACTCCCAGCAATTGGGGATGTTGTTGGTATTGGGCCGGACCTTATAGGGCTGCATGCGCTGCAGGTGCTCGCGCTTGCCATAGAGCACGCCCATGTGAGGTCCGAAGAATTTGTATGTCGAACACACCAGAAAATCGCAATCCAACTCGCGGACGTCAATCAGACCGTGCGGCGCGTAGTGCACTGCGTCAATATAAGCCAGGGCTCCGGCCTGATGCGCCAATCGCACCACTTCCCGCACGTCATTGACCGTGCCGACCGCGTTGGAAGCATAGCCCACCGCCACCAGACGCGTCCGCTTATTGATCTTGCTCGCCAGGTCCGCCATGTCGAGGGTGCAGTCCGCTTCATGAATGTCGGCCACCCGGATGGTCACGCCTCGTTCTTCCAGTGCCCGCCACGGCGAATAATTCGCGTCGTGGTCCAGCAGGGTCAAGACGATTTCGTCGCCTGGTCCCAGTTCCCGACCCAGCGACCGGCTTACCGCGTAAGTCAAGGTTGTCATGTTGGGGCCGATGACAATTTCGTCGCTGTCGCAGTGGAAGAAGTCTGCCATCGTGGCGCGTGCCTCTGCGATCATAGCGTCGGTGTTCCGGCTGGTCTGGTATGCCCCTCCGGTATTCGAGTTATCGCGCTCCAGATACTGCGAGATGGCGTCGATCACGCGTTGCGGCACCTGGGTGCCACCCGGGCCATCCAGAAAGGCAGCGGGGCGCCCGTTGACAGTCTGCGCCAAAGAAGGGAACTGCGACCGCACCCAGGCAAGATCCAGTGCGGTTGTGGGAGCGGTTTGTGTGCTTCGCATAGGGGGTTGGCTCGTTAAAGAATCAGGCTGGCAAAATGGTATTGTCACAGACTCTGCTCCGGGTTGACTGCCCGCACAAAGTCGGCGAGCATGCCATAGGCGGTGGCTTCCACCCCGGGGTGTTCTTCGGTGATTCTCAACATCGGAAAAATATCCGTCTCAAAACAAATGATCGAGGAAGTTCCTTCCACTAGCGCCATGGGGTCGGTGATGGGGAGCTGTTCCGGCCGCACGCTCGCCTTCACGGCGTTTCCACTTCGCGCCGCGCGGCAAACCAGCTTGTAGGGCCGGCCCGATTCGCGAGCGCCGCGGATGGCTTCCGCGCTCAGCTTTCCAATCCCCTCGCGCTCCACCTGCTGGGGCCGCAGCTCAATCCCCATCAGCACGTTCACCAGCGCCGCGACTTTCACCGCCGCATCCCAGCCCTCAATGTCGTGCGTGGCATCGGTTTCCGCGACCCCAAGCTCTTGCGCTTTTCGCAGAGCCTGCTCGAAGCTCAGCCCCTGCTCCATCCCGCCGAGAATCACATTGGTAGTGGAATTTAGAATCCCCTGCAAGCCGGTCAGGCGGATCGCGGGCAGAGTTCGTTGAAACAGAGAAAAGATCGGGACTCCGTCCATCACTGCCGATTCAAACAAGAACTGCTTGCCCTTCGCTGCCGCGAGTTCGCGCAGTTCGCGATAGGCAAACACCACGGGCCCCTTGTTGGCCGTTACCGCGTGGGCGCCACATTCCAACCCCGCGCGAATGTGCGCCACCCCAGGCTGCCCGTCTTGCACGTTGAGCGAGGTGGCCTCGAACAGCACATCGGCGCCTGCCGCCCGCAGCCAATCGCTTACGCCAGTGTGCCGCGTAACCGAGTCGCCGTTGTCGCCGTTCTCCAGCGCCCCAGCTTGGAACCCCTCGGGATTGGTGAGCCATCCCATTCGTCGCGAGGCCACGCCGGTGATGCGCCATTCGATGCCGTAGCGTTCGCGAAGCTCGTCGCGCCGGTTCGCCAGCAACTCGGCCAGCGCACGATTCACGTTCCCATAGCCCAGGAGACACAAATTGTAGGTGTGGACGGATGGCGCCCGATTCCCATCGTGCGGCAACACTAGCCCATCACGGTCGTATGCTCGGGCCGGATCTTGTAGATCACGCGTACTTCGCTCGGCTGCCCGTAGGGATATTTGTCCACGCCCAGATATTTTTTCGCCATCACGTGAATGTGTTCGGCCGCGCCCTGTTCAGTGATTTCCACCACCGTGCCCCGAATCTCCAGATACCGGTAGGGATTGTCGGGATCAATCAAGGCCAGCGAAACTCGCGGATCGCGGCGGACGTTACGGTCCTTCTGTCGTCCCTTCGCCGAATTAAAAATGACGTGTTCGCCGTCGAAATCGCACCATACTGGCGTGACCTGCGGCCGTCCGTCCGGCATCACCGTTCCCAGGCTGGCGAACGCACGCTTCTCAAACAGGTCCAGAAATTTTTCAGGAATGACTTGCGACATGAATCCTCCGGGTAAAGCTGTGTGCAAGGACTGCACCACGATTATATCCGTGATTATATCCGTGACCGAGGCGGGCAGCGGCGGGGATGGACTGGTCTCGCGGCTCCGTTCGGGTCGGCTTGTCCTTTCGGTTCCCCTGCGAAAACATTTACAATTCAGGGTTTCCTAACCAACACCGAGGTGACCGTCTTTGAAAGTACGCTTCTACTTAGCGATTTCTTGTTTGGCAATCCTTCTTTTGGTCGTCAGCGCAGCCATCCCCGCCACCGCCCAGGCTCCGCCTCCCACCGTCGTTTTCATGACTGATTTCGGGGTGGTGGATGATTCGGTCGCTATTTGTAAAGGTGTAATGTACGGCATTGCGCCCAATCTCCGCATTGTGGACATCACCCATCAGGTCACGCCATTTTCCATTTTTGATGGAGCCCGCTTTCTTTCCGGCGTCACCCCCTACTTTTCTGCAGGCACCGTGTTTGTCGTTGTGGTGGACCCCGGCGTCGGCAGCACTCGCAAGGCTGTGGTCGTAGAGACCAAGCGCGGCCAGTATTTCGTCCTGCCGGATAACGGCCTGATGACGCTGGTCGAGAAGCGCGACGGCATCGCGGGCGTTCGCGAAATCACCAATCCCGACTGGATGGTGGGCGCCAAGATTTCTTCGACGTTCCACGGCCGCGACATCTTTTCGCCCGTGGGCGCGCACCTGGCCCGTGGCGACGATTGGACCAAGGTTGGCCCGGAAGTCAAGGCGCTGGTTCTGCTCGATCTGGCGCCCGCTCAACTGGATGAGCGCGGACTGCACGGGAAAGTCATCGCTACCGACGGCCCCTTCGGCAACCTGGTCACCAACATTGACGGCGACCAACTCTTGCAACTCGGCTACCAACGCGGCGAAGAAATCTCCGTCAAGATTGGGGAACGCGAATTCAAGTTGCCGTTCGTCAAGACCTTTAGTGATGTTGCGATTGGCAAGCCCCTGCTCTATATCGATTCACGGGGCCGCGTGGGTTTGGCCGTGAACCAGGCCAGCTTCTCGGCGCTTTACGACGTCAGGCCGCCGCAAACCGTGATGGTCCCCCGCAAGGGCAATTGATTCCACATGAATGGATACGGAACCTATAAATCGACCTTGAACGAATGGAGCCCGCAATGATTCTGATTGACCGAACCGCCTCTCGTTCTTCTGTCGCAAGGCTCGCCTCCGGCTTGCGCATCGTGGTGATTGTTCTGGTCAACGTAGTGCTTGCGACCACCCTCTGGGCGCAGAGCTATCGCGGCGCCATCCGCGGCGTGGTCACCGACTCCAGTGGCGCCGCCGTGGTGGGAGCCGCTGTCACCGCCACCAATATCGCAACCGGCCTGGCGCGCAACGCCACCAGCTCGAGCGATGGTAGCTACGCGATCCCAGAGCTTCCGGCCGGCGATTACCATGTCAAGGCGGCATCCGCCGGACTGCAGGTGGCGGACGTGCGCGCCACAGTTGCGGTCGGCACTACGACTACCCTCGATCTGCAACTCCGCGTTTCCTCCGCGCGTACGGAAGTGATTGTGGACGGCGGTGATTTCGGGGCCTTCGCGCCCGTCATTGAAACCAGCCGCGATGTGCTGGGCGAAGTGGTGGATCAGAAACTGGTGACCGAATTGCCCCTCAACGGACGCGATTTCGGCAAACTGGTCGCACTCGTACCCGGCGCCACCGTCGAACCTTCCGGCGTCGCCGCCATTCAAAGCGGCTTCGGCCAATTCAGCATCAACGGCAACCGCGACCGCTCCAACAACTACACTCTCGACGGCACCGATAACAACGACCCGTTTTTCAATAACTCCGCCCTGAACCAGACCGGCATCGGCGGTGCACCCGCATCCTTGCTGCCTATTGACGCCATCGAGGAATTCAATTTGCAGTCCCAATTTCCGGCGGAGTACGGTCGCAACAGCGGTTCCGTCGTCAACATCGTCACCCGCTCGGGCAGCAATAAGCTGCACGGCTCCGTGTTTGAATTCCTGCGCAATGATGGGTTGGACGCGCGCAACTATTTCAATCGCTCTCCCGCCGCCAAAACTGCCTTTCGCAACAATAATTTCGGCGTGTCTTTGGGCGGTCCCATCATCCGGAACAAGACGTTTTTCTTCGGAGCCTACGAAGGGCAGCGCGAGCGGGTGGGCTCGGACTTCTCTTTGCTGGTTCCCACAGCCAGCCAAATCACCAACGCCCAGGCGATTGCCTTGGAAAACGGAGTCACTCCCAGCCCCGCCTTGACCAGCATTCTCGGCCTGTTCCCTCAATCCACCACCGGGACCCTGCCGGGAACGGTCAAGGACAAGAACGACGTGAACAGCTTGATTGCCAAGGTGGATCACAACCTCACCAACTCGGAACAAGTGTCGGCCCGCTATGCGTTCGCCAACAGTCAGCAGGTCTTCCCGCTGGGAAATCTGGGGACTCTGGCCGCTTCCCGTTTGCCCCAGTTCGCGCAGACTTCGCCCGCTCGCGTGCAAGTCGCTTCCGCCAGTTTGCTGTCTGCGCTCGGCCCCGCGCGAATCAATGAACTGCGCTTTGGCTACAGCCGCTATCGCACTTCGTTCGCTTCCCTCGACGCCAGCTTCGATCCTTCCACGCTGGGCATCAACTTCGGCACTGGCAAACTCGGCTTGCCGGAGATCGACTTTGGCGGGATTTTCGACAACCTCGGCGCCACCGCCTTCAGCATTCCCCGCGGCCGCACCAGCCAGAGCTTTCAGATTCTCGACAACTTCACCTGGATCAAAGGCCGTCACACCATGAAGTTCGGTGGCGAGTATCGCCGCGCCCAGATTGATTCCTTCAACGACAACCTGCAGCGCGGCGGCATCGTCTTCGGCGGCGGCCACGGCCTCTCCGCGGATCCCGGTACCGATATCCTGGCCGCCTACTATCTCGGCCTCAATTCCTTTACCGTCGCCAGCAGCGGCAATACCCAGCGCAACACCAGCAACAACGGCTACTCCGTCTTTGCCCAGGACGACTTCCGCGTTCGGGATTCGCTAGTGCTCAACATCGGAATGCGCTGGGAATATTTCGGCCCGCTCAGCGAGTCACACGGCCTGCTGGCCAATCTCGGACGCGACGGCAATCTGGCGTTGGTGGGCAGCGATGGTGTCAACGGCGCTTATCAGAAGGACTTCAACAATTTCGGTCCCCGCGTGGGCTTTGCCTGGAACCCGCAGGCCAAGACGGTCATCCGCGGCGCTTACGGGATCTACTACGACTACATTCCGCAAGATTTGCTGGTCGCCAACTTCACCAATGATGCGGGTTTGGTTACGCCCCCCATTGGTCCCAAGCCGGTGCTGCCGCTGAACTTCAATTCGAATGCGTTCAACGGATCCGCTCCGGGCCCCGTGTTCACTCCCGGTGCTCCGCCTTACGACATCTTCTTCACCCCGCGCAACCTGGTCACGCCTTACACTCAAAGCTGGAACCTCAACATGGAGCGCGAGCTGGTTCAAAATGTTGGTGTTCAAATCGGCTACATCGGCAGCAAAGGGACCAAACTGGTTCGCTTGCGCGACGCCAACCAACCCTTCGCCGACGGCACCCGTCCCAATCCAAACTACGGCTACATGGATGAGTTCGCCACCATCAGCGGCTCCACCTACCACGCTCTGCAAGCGACCCTGCGGGTGAAGGGATGGCACGGGCTTTCCGGTTTCACCGGCTACACCTGGTCGAAGTCGCTGGATGATGCTTCGGACGGCATCGATTTCAATTTCGCTACCGTCGCCATTCCGCAAGACTCGAACAACTTGAGGGCCGAGCACGGGCCTTCCAACTTCGATACCCGCCACCGTTTCACCGCCGCTTTCACCTATGCTTTGCCGCAACTGGCCGGGCCTGCCTGGATCGGACAGGGCTGGCAGGTCAACACCATCGTCACTGCGCAAAGCGGACGTCCAGTGCCCATTGTGAGCGGCATTGATTCCAGCGGCTTCAGTTTCCCCGAGCCCAGCAATAGCCATCAGCGTCCCAACCTGGTGCCCGGAATCAATCCCATTAGTCCCCACTGGCGCTCGGCTCCGGACTCGATTGGTTATCTGAACCCCGCCGCGTTTACCCAACCGCTCTTTCCCACGGTGCAAGGGCCAGGCAGCTTCGGCAACCTCGGCCGCAACTCCATTTATGGCCCCAGTTTCTGGAATGCGGATTTTGCTCTCACCAAGAACACCCAGCTCTGGGAGCACGTGAACCTGCAACTCCGTTTCGAGTTCTTCAACATCTTCAACCATCCGAATTTCGCATTGCCCAACTTCTTCGTCACTCCCCTGACTTTCACCGACGGCACGCCTACATTCGCCTCTGCGAATCAGGGACTCATCACCCAGACTCCGGACCAGGCCCAGACCAATCCCGGCCTGGGCGGAGGTGGCCCACGGGTGATTCAAATTGGCGCGAAGGTGGTGTTCTAGAAGCGGCGGAGGCAGAGACACGGTTGGAGAAAGACACGAGTTTCGTCTGAGGCGGCGGGGGAGGCTGGCCGCGTTTCATTGCCTTTCCCCACAAACGCGTAAGCCTGTGTCAATCAGCCTGAGGACTGCACATTCGCGTTATTATTGCCCGCAGCAGCGCCTCGAACTGTTCCCCCACTCGTTCGCCGGTCTCCATGACTTCCGAGTGCGACAACACCAGGTCGAGGATTCCCGCTGCCATGTTGGTGACGCAGGAGATCGCCAGCACTTCCATGCTCATCTGCCGCGCCGCAATCACTTCGGCAATGGTGGACATCCCCACCAGGTCGGCGCCGATGGTCCGCAAATAGCGGATTTCCGCGGGCGTCTCGTAGCTGGGCCCAAGCAGCCCGACATACACGCCCTCATGTTGCGCGATGCCAAGTTCCCCCGCTTCTTCTCTTGCCATATGGCGAAGCTTCTTACTGTAAGCAAAACTCATATCCGGAAAGCGCGGCCCGAAGCGCTCGTCATTCGGTCCCACCAGCGGGTTGCAACCCTGCAGATTGATGTGGTCGCGGATCAGCACCAGCGCGCCTTGCCCGTAATTTTCGTTGATGCCGCCCGCTGCGTTGGTCAGGATTACCGACTGAATTCCCATGCGTTCAAACACTCGGATGGGAAACGCCACCTCGCCGGCCGAATAACCTTCGTACAAGTGGACGCGTCCTTGCATCGCTGCGATGGCGACTCCAGCGACCCTGCCGATCACCAGCCGCCCCGCGTGTCCGATGGCGGTGGACTCTGGAAAGTGGGGAATCTGCGAGTAGGGAATAGCGATAGCGTCGCTGAGTGCATCTGCAAATGCGCCCAGGCCCGACCCCAGCACCACGCCAATCGTCGGCCTCAGCGGGGTTCGCGACAGGATCAGGTCGGCTGCCGCGCTCGCCCTCTCAAACTCTGTCATGGGGCCACCGCTCCATATTGCTTCTCAAACGCCGCGAACTCTTGCTCCAGTTTCCACTGCATCTGCGCCCGCTCGCTGCCTGCCAGAAATTCCTGGCACGCCTTCGATGCGGTCGCTTTTGTTGCATCTGCCGCTGCGCACGCCGCCACCCGTTGATTCTGTTTCCCCTGCGCCCACCAGCTCGCGCCCGGAAGAAAACTGTGCTCCAGGCTGGCCCGCGCCACTTTCTTCAGCTCGGGATAGGCCAGTCCCTGCTCATCGACCGCCCTCACGAACTCCTGCGTCATGTCTGACCGCGCAACGCCTTCATCGTCGGTCGCCAGCGCCACTGGAACCCTCGCCCGCAGGTAGTCCGCCAGCGGGTGATTCTTGCCGCCCACCCCCAGGATCACGTCGTTCGAGGTCAGGCAAATCTCTACCAGCACATTCTTCTTCGCCATCTCCTGCAGCAGTTGCAGAGGATCGCGTTCGTGCATCACGTCAACTCCGTGACCAATGCGCTCCGCCCCCGCCAGCTCAATGGACTCGCGAATATGAAAACGCAGCCCTTCCGGCGGGACCAGCCCCACCGCCAGCTCTCCAGCATGCAGCGTGATGTGGACCTCGGGATAGAGCTTGCGCAAGAACTCGATCTCCCGCATGTGCAAATCAAAATCGCGCATGGGAACGTACCAGTCCTCAGGCATCACCAGATTCAGCCCCACGAAGCGATGTTCCGCCCGCGCCAGTTCAAACCCAAAAAGAATTTGGGCAAACACCTGCTCTCGCGGCAGCCCCCGCAACACCTGATACAGATACCGCAGCGTCACCTGGCATCCGGGCTGCGCTTCCGAAGTCCAACAGTGCAGCACCTTCTGTTTTTGCGCCTCATCTTCGTCGGTCCGCTGGCGTGCCGCCGCTACAATCTCGCTCATTTTGCCCGCCAGCAATTGCTTTCGCATCTCGCCGAAGTCATCATTCCAGCCGGTCTTGGTTCCCAGCAACGCCGATTGCAATCCGTCCACGGTCTGCATCAATTCCACGTATTGCAGGTGGTCGGCAGCCGCCCGCGACGCCGCTTCCGCCAATGCGTCGCCGGTGTGGCGCGTCATGGCCCCGGAAAACTTTCCGAACGTTGCGAAAAAATGGTCGTGACCCGATTCCATCCCGCGTTCCCAGTTCCGCATGGACCAGGCGTCCACCAGTTGACCGTACAGGACGGGGTCTTGGAATGCGCAACTCGCCTGGGGAATCTTGCTCTCCGCCTTGCAGGGTTCGCACGGCCCCGGCAGCACTCGCTGCGAGGTCCGCTCCACGCACGAGCCATCCTGCGCGGCAAAAGCAATCATGCTTTCCGCATAGATGGCGCCGCCGAGATGATTGTGCAGGTCCCCGCCCTTGGGCATCTGCCGCAGAAAGGCTTGCCGCAGCCCAGGATGCGGCTGCACCGACTGGAAGTATCGCGCGGTTCGTTGCTCCGCCGTCTGCCCCAGGCCCGGCACGCTTCCTAGCGTCGCCAGCCCCAACACCATTCCCGAAAGCGTGACTCGTGACCGCTTCACCATTTTTCATCTCCCAGCGATGGAGAATTGTAATTGATACCTGCCCATTGCCGTACCCGACTAGGGATGGCAGGGGAGCTCAATCGCGGCGGTCAAAATTTCTATGAGTGGCAGCGTCCGCCGCCAGGGAAGTGCTCGCAACCCCGCATGGCTGCGCATTTTCCCGCAATTTTGCACAATCGCATCTCATGCACCGAATACAGGTCGAGGTTTCGTAATCATGAAAATACTGAAGAATTACTGTGAAATGTTGCCTCCTCGGCCGGTTCCTCTGCCCGTCTGCACCATTTCCGCACCACCCCCATGTGAACGGGATGCACTCGCCTGAAAACAAACGACATAAAACTGCAATTTTATGATTGACGAAAAATCTAGAAGGAGTAAAACAGACTTGTTCTTTGACATGTTCTGAGTTTTTCCGGTTGGTGCAGCGTCCGGGGCTCGAACGAGATCGCCTTTCACCATCGCAAGATGGGAACGAAGGGAAGGTCAGCAAGGGTCTATAGCAACGCGCTGGTCGAGGAGAACAAGAGCACTCGTTAAAGGCAGGATAGAGTCCCGAAGCGTTGAGCTGGTTTTTCCGGTTGGCGGTAAGCCCGGAGCCCAAGCGAGGATCGCCATTCGGCCTCCGCAAGGATGCGCCCCCTGGCAGGTCAGCATGGGTCTAACGCGAGCTACTGGCCGAGACGAATGAGCACAACACCACTTCGGGACTCCTAGTTTTTGCAAGCCCTCCCAGATTCCGCGATCGCCCACGCCCGGCGGTCGCGATGAAAGTATCCGCAAGTCCCGCGCTCGAAACTACAAACCCGCTCCCAGCAACTCCCTCAACGCTTTGCCCGGCCTCTCCGCCTTCATCAACGACTCGCCGATCAGAAACGCATCGTATCCTGCCGCCCGCAGCTGACGGACGTCCTCTGCGCCATGAATCCCGCTCTCCGCCACTTTCACCACCCCCGCTGGAATCCGTTCGGCCAGCCGTAACGCGGTCCCCAGATCAACCTGGAATGTCCGCAGATCGCGGCTGTTGACTCCAATCAGGTCGCATCCCGCATCGAGCGCACGCTCCAGTTCCGCTTCATCGTGCGCTTCGCAAAGCACGTCCAATTTAAACTCGCGCGCCCGTCGCGCTAACGCCGTCAGTTCACCCGGTTGCAGCGCCGCCACGATCAGCAAGACTGCATCCGCTGCATTTGCCCTCGCCTCCAGCAACTGCCATTCATCCACCAGGAAGTCTTTGCGCAGACAGGGAATCCGCACACTCGCCGAAGCCAGCCGCAGATTTTCCAGCGATCCCTGGAAAAATTGCTCATCGGTCAGCACCGAGAGCGCCGCAGCCCCGGCCGCTTCCAATTCTGACGCCAGCGTTTCGGGATCGAAGTCTGCACGAATCAATCCCTTGGAGGGCGAAGCCTTTTTGAGTTCGGCGATGACCGCGATGCCGTTAGCCGCCCGCTCCAGCAGCCGCTGCCGGAACCCGCGCGGCACATGCTCGGCCGCTCGCCGGTCCAATTCGCCGCGGTTTGCCCGCGCGCCCGTCTCGGCCATCCGCCGCCGCGCCGCCGCCACAATTGTGTCGAGAGTCGTTGTCATTTGAAAGTAATCGGGCGAAAGTAATCGGCCGAAAGTAATCGGCGATGTGCAGCAACGCGCGCAAACCCCAACGCTTCATTAAACCGCGAGCCGCGAGTTACGAGCAACTTCCCCTCTCCACCGTCCCAGACCGGCAAAAGATCGCAGACGACGCTAGGAACTTCGGAATATCGAGACTGGTGTGCGACATGCTCTGCCAGTGTGCCACAGTCGGGTGCCTCAATCACGGCAGACGCCGCGCTTGTGCCTCTACGCAGTGTCCCTTGTGGCGATGCTTTCAAATCTTGTCCCCGGTGGAAAGCAACGAGCAATGGGTTGGAGCCGACCACACCCACGCGCTTGCGTTACACTAGGCGGGTTCCTCCAGGAGGAGTTCCATGCGCCACAATTCTCTGGCTCTGCTCGCGCCCGCTCTGCTGCTGGTGGCGCTGGCTGGACCCGTCACTCCGGCCGAAGCCAAAACGCCTGCCAAGAAAGCCAGTGCAGCGTCGCCCGTCAAGGTGGGCGACCTCGCTCCCGCTTTCACTCTGCTGGCCTTCGATGGCAAGGACGTGAAGAAAATCTCGCTGGCTGATTACCGCGGCAAGAAAAACGTCGCGCTGGCGTTTTACCCGTTCGCCTTCACCGGCGGTTGAACCCAGGAAATGAAAGCTTTCCAGCAGAATTTGACCAGGCTGGAAGGCGCAGACACCCAGGTCCTGGGTGTGAGCATGGATAGCCCCTTCGCCAATTTCGCGTTCGCTCAACAGAACGGCATCAAGTTCCCTTTGCTGGGGGATTCCGGGGGCACTGTGACTCGCGCCTATGGTCTGGCCTCCACCGAAGATGTGGAAGGCGTGCCCATGCAGGTCGCCCGCCGCGCCACGTTCCTGATCGACAAATCTGGCAAAGTTCTGGAAGAGCAAGTGGACGACGAAGCCCTCGATCCCACCAAGACCGTGCTCGCCTGCGAGCGCCCGAAGATGAAACACTAGGTCGCGACGCTTTTTCGAGCAGCCCACTCGCCCAGGCGTTCCGCAACCTTATCCGGCGAGCTCAACCAACAAATTGCCGCCGCGCTATACTTGTGCCCATTCCGAAAAGTTTAGGAGATCCACCCTCCATGAAAAGCGTTGTGCGTTGTGCTTTGGCAATGGTCCTTGGCTGCACCCTCGCCGCTCCCGCGTTTGCTCAATGGTCGAACGACCCTTCGAAGAACCTGGCCCTGGCCGACAAAACCAATAGCAACGACCAAGTGCAACCCAAGCTCAGGCCGATGACCAACAACGGATGGTACGTGAGCTGGTTCGACTCTGATCCCTCGAGCCCCCCGCCGATCGGCTATGACGTGTACTACCAGCGCCTGGACAAAGCCGGCTACGAAAAGCTGCCGCACAACGGCCTGCTGGTGGCGGACCTCACCAACTCCTCGACCGAAGACTACGGCCTCGACTTCGATACCAGCGGCAATGCTCTGCTGGCGTTCCTCGACACCCGCGAAGGCGTCAATCAGCAAGTGACCGCCGCCAAGATGAGTCCGACCGGACGGGCCGTGTGGGGCCCGCTCGGAGTGCAACTCACCAGCGGCTCGGACTCTTTCGCCGCTCCGAAGATCGTGGGTGCATCCGACGGCGGAGTTGTCGTCGGCTGGACCGACAACAGCAATGTCGTATTGCAAAAGCTCGATCCCTCAGGCCACCCGCTGTGGGGCAGCGGTATCGTGCTCAGCGAGACCGGTTTCAACTATTCACTGTCTGACTTGCATGCCGCAGACAATGGTTCGGTGATCGTGTCCTGGACCCGTGACAACGGTTTCGGAAGCAACCGCTACCTCTACGCCAACAAGCTGGGGCCAACCGGTTTCCTGATGTGGGGAACCGGCCATGTGCACGTGCTCGACAGCGGCTCGCTCCAGTTCGGCAATTTCCCGTACTTCGTTCCTGACGGAAAAGGCGGCGCGGTGTTTGCCTGGTACACCAGCAGCCCATCGCTGCAGAGCTTTGCCCAACACATTCTCGCCAGCGGCGCAGAAGCTTACCCGCACAATGGCGCCGAAGCCTCGACCAACGGCAAACAGATCCGGGTGTCGCCCGCTGCGTCGTATCGCAAAGCCACCGACGAAGTGTTCCTCTTCTGGACTGAAGAAGACTCCAACCAGACCAAGAACGGAGTGTACGGGCAGAAGTTTAACTCCGCCGGCACTCGGCAATGGGGAGACCACGGACTGGTGGTGGTTCCGCTGGGCGCCGACTCACAGATCTTTGTGCAGAACGTGCAAAGCGGCACGGGCGCGCTCGCGGCGTGGGTCGATCAACCCGCCAGCGGCAACGGAACCATTCAAGCCGCGAAACTCGACGGCTCGGGAAACATCATCTGCGCGCAGTTCCCGATTTCTTCGGTGTTGTCGTCGAAATCGAGGTTGGCCGCCGACATCGCGAAGTCAGGCGTGGCCGCGATCGCCTTTGAAGACGCACGCAGCGGCAACAACGGCATTTACATTCAGAACGTAAATTCCGATTGCTCACTGGGAAACAAGTAGGCTTTGGTGCCGAAGAAGGGACTCGAACCCCCACACCCTTGCGGGTACATGGACCTGAACCATGCGCGTCTGCCAATTCCGCCACTCCGGCTAAAGTGATGGGAGCGACCAACCGGCCGCTTTCAGGAAGAACTACTTTTCTATTCTACAGAGCATTCGCAGACTGTCAAACGCGGGCGCTCGGTTTCGCCCCTCTCTCGGAGTCGCCCCTCTAACGTCTACCATCTCGTGGAAAGCCGCGCCGGTTTCTTTGCGGGCTCGCAACTTTCGGCATGGCGGGAGGCGAATGCGGAGGGGGCATCGGAAGTGGCGAGGCCGACCTCGCTGACGTGAAGGGACGCAGGAGTCGTAAAATTTATACAGTTTTGCGATTTTATGTAGCTTGAAGCTAATTTATCTTCATAGATCAGTAAATGCCGCAAAGGCCCCTAGGAGTCGTTCTAGCGCACTTTGGCCTGCGGGGGGTAGGTTGGGGCCACTTCGGACCCGGTCGTCGATTGTAGGGCCGTTAGCGGCCTCGCAGAGGGCATTCCTAGCGAGGGGGTTATACGGTTTCCCGGGCTTGGAACTCGGCTTCGAGGGTTTCTACAGCCGGAATTTAGCTAAGTGGTTGATTCTAATCACTTGTTGTCATTCTGGACAAAAAACGGCCTACGGCTTCGCTCTCGGTCCCCAGGATTTGCCTGGACGACTACCCTAGACTGGTGGAGTGACTGTTGGAGCGAGGGCTCGGTTCTGATGCCACCGGCGGGCCCAGTGCTAGCATGGGGCTGTCATGACCGAGCTTCCCGCCCCTCCCTCCGGCCAGTTGCCCCCGGATAGCAGTCAGCGCTTGCGCGCCCTGACCCATGAGCTGAGCAATGCGCTGGAGACCATCATGCAAGCCGCCTACCTGTTGGCGCAGGCCAAACTGCCCGCGCCGCACGGCCGATGGGCGGAAATGATTGAGAAGGCCGCGCAAGACGCCGCCGACCTCACTCGCGAATTGCGTAGTCTGTTGCGCGAGGAGCGATAAGTGGTGAGTGGTAATCGGTAAGCGTTGAGCCGCGAATGAGGGAAGGGAATTGAAAGGGCACGACCGGAGTCGCGCCCTTTCACAACAGAGTGGAATGGTTTCGCGGGCCGGAAGCGAACGACTCGCATTCCGATCTTGAAACTTGAAACTCGAAACTTGTTTACGCCTCCAGCTTCGCGTCCATCGTCACTTTGGCGTTCAATACGCGTGACACCGGGCAACCGGCCTTGGCGTTCTGGGCGGCTTTGTCGAAAGCTTCCGCGGTTGCGCCTGGAACTTTTGCGGTCACGTCCAGATGGACGGTGGTGATGGTCCAGCCGGCATCCAGCTTTTCCATGGTGAGTGTGGCGGTGGTGTTGATGCTGTCCGCGGTCAAGTTCGCGGCACCCAGTTGGCCGGAGAGCGCCATAGAGAAGCATCCCGCGTGCGCGGCTGCGATCAATTCCTCCGGATTGGTTCCGGGAGTGTCTTCAAAACGCGTGGTGAATGAATAGGGCGTGTTGGAGAGAACTCCGCTGGTGGAGGAGACGGCGCCCTTGCCGTCTTTCAATCCACCCTTCCACACTGCACTGGCCTTGCGTTGCATAAGAAATCCTTTCGAAGCGAATATGGCATGCTGCCTCAGTCATTGTAAGCGAAGCGAAGCGGGACATGGCGAGCGGGCAGTGCTCTCCCCCTGGCCAGGGATGATTGTGGCAGATATGGCCGGGCCGCTGCATCAATCTGCGCGCGAAGAATCTATACTGAATACATGAGTGAGTTGAATTGGCCCTCGGCCTGGACGCGCCGTCAGTTGCTGGCTCGCCTGGGGCAACTGGCGCTGGCCTCGCCATTCTTCATGGCGATGTTGGGCCCTTCCTGTGGCGGGTCGAAGACCAGTGTCACTGTCCCGCCCCCTCCAACCCTCACCGACGATCAATTTCTGGACCAGTTGGAGCGCGCCATATTTTTGTTCTTTTGGGAGCAGGCCAGCGCGACCACCGGGATGATCAAAGACCGCGCCGTGGCCGCGGGGAACGACACGAGCATGGTTTCCAGCATTGCTTCGACGGGATTCGGCCTGACCGCGCTCTGCATTGGCGCCCAGCGGGGATACATGGCCAGTGCAACCATCCAGGCGCGGGTGCTCACGACCCTGAGCTACCTGCTGAACCAGTTGCCGCAGCAGCAGGGCTTCTTCTACCACTTTGTGGACAAGGAGACCGGGGCGCGCGCCTTCAACTCGGAAGTGTCTTCGATTGATACGTCGATTCTGTTGTGCGGCGTGCTCACCTGTCGGCAATATTTTCAGGACGCGCAGATCCAAAGCCTGGCCACGCAGATTTACCAGCGGGTGGACTGGACCTGGATGTTGAACGGCGGCGCGGCGTTTTCCATGGGATGGACGCCGGAGAGCGGTTTCATTCCCACTCGGTGGGATGTTTACAGCGAACTGATGATGATTTACCTGCTGGCGATCGGGTCGCCGACACATCCGGTGCCGCCGTCGGCGTGGCAGGCGTTCACCCGGCCGCTGTTTACCTATAATGGCGCCACCTACATCAACAACATCGGCGCGCCGTTGTTCATCCACCAGTATTCGCACGCGTGGTTTGATTTCCGCAACAAGCAGGACAGCTACGCCAACTACTTCAACAATTCGGTGGCCGCGACCCAGGCCCACAAACAGTTCTGCGTGGCGCTGGCGGGGCAGTTTTCGGATTACGCGAGCAACCTGTGGGGGATCACCGCGTCGGATTCCGTGAATGGGTACACGGTGTGGGGTGGCCCACCCGCGATCGGGCCGATTGATGGTAGCGTGGTTCCGTGTGCGGCGGGCGGTTCGATTCCGTTTCTTCCCGCCGACTGCATTGCGGTTTTGCGCAATATTCAAAGCGGCTATCCGCGAGCGATGCAGCGCTACGGGTTTGTGGATGCGTTCAATCCCTTGACCGGGTGGTACAACGCCGACGTGATCGGAATCAACTCCGGCATTACTATGCTGATGGCGGAAAACCAGCGCACCGGCTTGGTGTGGAACACGTTCATGAAGAACCCGGAAGTGGTGGCGGCAATGGCGTTGGTGGGGTTGAAGTAGGCGCTGGCGGGAAAGGGCTTGAACCACAGGGGGCACGGGGTTACACAGGGTAAACCCGGGATTGACCACGGAGGACGCATAGGAAAGCAGGCCCTTCGCTTTGCTCAATATGACAAGCTTGAGGTTGAGGTCGACCTGGTTGCGAGCCGACTCCTGCGCTACTTTTCTAGTTCCACTACCGCCAAGCCTTGCGAGGGCAGCGTGAGTGTGAGTTCGTTCTTTTTCACGGGACGGGATTCGGGTGCGGGCAGGTCGGCGGCTTTGCGGAGCTCGTCCAATTGCTTGGCGGTCGGATAGACGGGCGAACCCATGCGCTGGTAGGCGGTCATCACGTTGCCGTGGGTGGCGTCCACCCATGAAATTTGCGCTTTTCCTGCTTTAAAGCCTTTCACCCGCAGCGTAAAATTCTTAACCGGGCTGGCAGTGCCGGGAGGGGCCAGGTTCCACAAGGCGACGAAGTAGGTTCCGTCTTTGCGGCGCGTGACCAGCGCGGAAGTGGAAGCGGTGTCGATGCGTTCGTCGCCCAAGTTGTGCAGGATACGGAAAGCGTTGAAGGCGGGCTTGGGGATGCTGCCGGCAGCCATCAGGCCAAACCCCCCGTAGAAGGGCTGCTTCACTACGCCCTGTTCTTCAAACACATCGGAGAAGCTCCAGTACGACATCTCGTCCACCAAACCGTCGCACTGGCGGATAGTGTCGGCGAGCCAGGGGCCCATGTAGATGGAGTCGGTGACCTCGACTTCGTTCTTGTAGCTGGCGTTGAACTCGCTCCAGATCAAGGGCAGGTGGGGAAGCGCGGACGACTGAATTTGCTCGTGAACTTTCTTGACCGCGCGGCAAACCATTTGGTCGCGAGGAATGCTTTCCGAGGTGCCCAACACATCCTGCGCAGTGTCGTTGCCATAGACGTGAGAGGAAACGAAATCCACCGGGACGTTGCCGGCGGAGCAATGATTGATGAAGGCATCGGCCCAGGCGGCTTGGGCGGTGGAGGGGCCTCCGACGCGCAAGCGCGGGCTAACCGCTTTAATGGCGCGGGCGGTGTGGTCGTAAAGTTCGAAATAGGTGGATTGCTTGGGGTCTCCCACCCAGAAATCAATATTGGGCTCGTTCCAGACCTCGAAGTACCACTGCGAGACTTCGTCGATGCCATAGCGCTC